>DACJ01000026.1 GCA_002494765.1 Euryarchaeota archaeon UBA186 | reverse complement strand
TCGAATCCGGCCCCCCGCATTGGGATAACAGATGAGAACTTTATCTGGGGAGCAGTCATGCAATTGCCTGGATTCGCTATAACTGAGCATATTTTGAAGTCGATGATGAGCGTGTCATCGATCGGCTCATTCAACGTAGCTGCGCTCGATGTGCAGATCATGATGCGATTGTTAAACGGTTAATCTTTATATGATTGCCATCTTTAATTCTATAATGAATCCAACCGGCCTGATCCCCGCTCTAGCCCTCCTCGTTCTATCAACCATATCATTTTGCCAGAAGGATGTTTTCTGGGGAAGCATGGGCGTGGCCTCATTTTTTCTCTGCCTCTATCCGATAATGAAATCAAGAAGGCATATCATCCCCACAATCCTCATTGTCCTGATTTTGATTCCTTTACTACTACACACCATGATCTTCTTCGAGACGACTTCAGATAGCCCCCTACTCTTTACGATCTCCGAGTTCTCATCCTCCATCGCCATCTCGGTGCTCGGGCTGATAATAGCCATCGATCTGATGGTCTACACAGAGGTCAGGATGAACGGACCGTTCATAATATTCTTCGTAATCCTCTTCGCCATGGGAGTCGAGAACATATGGGTTCTCGGGGAGTACATCAGTGACTCTCTTCTAGGTACTAACCTGATAATCTCAAACTATGATCTGATGATAGACATGATCTACTCTTTTATCGGCAGTCTCTTGGGCGGTTTCATCCTCTATCTCTTGCTGATAGGGAAAGGATGGGCCCGGGAGGGTCAAAATGAAGTTTGACGATCAACGATGGAGGGATGAGATGGGAGAGGTACTTACATGGGCCTTTAGAGTTATCCTCTTGATCATGTCTGTTTTTCTCCTTCTCCAAAAAGATTACGGATGGGCTATAAATGGATTCGCCTTCCTCTTCGCGACGTTCCTCCCCAACGTAATAGCCAGGAACCTTAGAATATCGATTCCTATCTGGCTCCAGATCTGGCTCTTCACCGCCTTCTCCTTACACGTGCTTGGGGGCTTTGCCGATTTCTATTACATTGGCATAGGGTACGATCACCTGACTCATGCTCTCTCCGCCTCTTTCATAGCCGCCCTCGGGTATCTCCTCTTCAGGTCGATAGAGGGCTACTCCAAATCGATCTACTTCCCGGAAAAATTTCTCTCGATATTGGTGCTCTTCTTCGTCATGGCTTCGGGGATGGTATGGGAGATAATTGAGTTCTCGGTTAGTCTGTCCCTCGATATCACCATACAGGGCTCCCAGGAGGATACCGTTGTAGACATCCTCTTCAATCTTGTTGGCGGTGGAATCGTAGCTTTAATCCATTTTACCCATATGGCTTGGAGCGATGGAGAGAGAAAATCAGGGGATTTAGCTCAACCTCGTTTATGATCAAAAGGGGAGTTATTACCGCTACCTCGATCTTTTTCTCCGTGAGGCCATGCAGACTATTTGACCCAATGCAGGATCAAGGGAGAAACGAAAGGTAAATAACTACCCTTCCTTTACCCATAGGAGGTTTAAACATGCCCGTGAAAAAAAGATACCCAGTTCCGAGCGATATTGAGATAGCTCAGGAAGCGGAACTTAGACCGATTTCAGTCGTCGCAAGAGATGCTGGCATTTCCGAGGAGGAGCTTGAACCCTATGGGAAGTGCATTGCTAAGATCGATTATGTGAAGGTTCTGGAGCGGCTTAAAGACAAACCGGACGGTAAGTTAATCTGCGTGACGGCCATCACACCGACCCCCCTTGGAGAAGGAAAGACTGTCACAGCCTTTGGATTGGGGCAGGGATTGAACCTGCTTGGGAAGAACATCATAAACACTTTCAGAGAGCCATCCAAAGGACCGACATTTGGCATAAAGGGCGGTGCGACCGGTGGAGGCTATTCCCAGGCTCTCCCGATGGAGAATATAAACCTGCACTTCACCGGCGACATCCATGCGGTTGACACTGCCCACAATCTTTGTTCAGCCGCCATCGACGCATCGATACTCCATGGGAACAAGCTGAATCTTGACCCGTTGAACATCACCTGGCCCTACTGCGTCGATTTGAACTCAAGAGCTTTGAGACAGATCGTTGTGGGCCTCGGAGGAAGAGCAAATGGCTATCCGAGAACGACCGGATACGACATCACTGTTGCCACCGAGACCGCTGCCATACTAGCTTTAGCCGCTGATCTTAAAGATTTAAGAGAGAGAATAGGAAGAGCTGTGGTGGGCTACACCTACGATAAAAACGCCGTAACCTGTGAGGACCTAAAGGTAGCTGGAGCAATGACCGCACTTTTGAAGGACGCTTTGAAGCCAAATCTGGTACAGTCTACTGAAGGGCATCCGATGATATGCCATGGTTTCCCATTCGCAAATGTGGCGCACGGGAACAACTCGATCATAGCGAATCTGGTGGCTCTAAAGTTAGCGGATTACGTAGTGACCGAGAACGGCTTCGGCGCTGAGAACGGCTTTGTCAAGTTCGTCGATATCGTTGCCAGGCAAAGCGGCCTTAAGGTAGATTGCGCCGTCATCGTCTGCACAATTAGAGCCCTGAAGCAACATGGAGGAGCTTTCCTCATGAAGCCAGGAGTGTCTTATAGCAAGGTTAAGGAAGCGGCTGAAACGGAAAATCTCGGGGCGGTCGAAAAAGGATGCGATAATCTGGCAAAAAACATCGACATCGTGAAGACGTACGGCGTACCTGTGGTAGTCGCTATAAACAGGTTCACATCCGATACGGATAACGAGGTGGCGCTCGTCAAAAAGAAGGCTCTAGAAGTGGGGGCGGATGGTGTAGCCGTGTCCGAGGTATGGGCCAAAGGCGGAGAAGGCGGCAAAGCGGTCGCCGAAGAGGTCCTGAGAGTCCTGGAGACCACTCCGTCGCACATGAAGTTGCTCTTCCCGGACGACGCTTCTATAAAGGAAAAGATCGAGACCATAGCCACCAGGATCTTCGGTGCTGACGGAGTTGACTATTCTGCCGAGGCCAAGAGAAAAATAGCTCTGTACGAGAAGCTAGGCTTCAACAAGCTGACCATCAACGTCGCCAAGACCCACCTCTCGATATCACACAACCCGAATTTAAAGGGTGTGCCAAAAAACTTCAAATTGGCAGTTAGAGACGTGAGAGCTTCAGTTGGAGCGGGTTTCCTCTACCCGATATGCGGGGCCATGTCTACCATGCCAGGCTTGCCATCTCACCCAGCCTTCATGGATGTGGATGTCGATCTAGAGACTGAAAATATCAAGGGACTCTTTTGAGTTCCCATCTTTTTATCTTTTTTTGTAGCAGACATCATTTTCACCGTTTTCTCTCGCCAGATCGACGAAGAGATTCTCGGCTCTAGATCTATGCTGAGTTGATATGATAAGCCTCATTGGTGGTGTGGATATCTGTGGTGATCCGACCTTAATCTCGTTCCCCTGTTCGGGGAATTTGAGACAAAAATACTCTATCCCCTCACGTAACAAGGAAATGAGGAAGACAGCATCTATCATACCGGATGCCTATGGAGGGATGGGATTGATATCTGACAGGCAGGTCAAATTCATCATAGAGTCTGAGGATCTTGAGCTGGTACTGACATTTTTGCGAGATCGCAAAAATAATATTGCCCCAAAGTCCTGTTCGGGAATAGTGTTAAGTACTCTAAATTGAATAAAATTTTATGACCGTCCAACAGACAAACGAGAGGGGAATGTCTCGGACCGAAAGATTGAGGGAAAGGCATTTTTCTTTAATCTCCGATCCCGAGCTTTCTATTGAAAGGGCGAGGTATGTCACAGAAAGCTACAAGGAGACTGAAGGTGAGCCGGAGATAATTCGACGGGCAAAGGCCCTTCAGAACGTTTTAGCCAAAATTACAGTAAATATCTGGCCGGATGAGCTCATAGTGGGGAGCTATAATGGAAAAGAGCTCGGAGGAGCGTTTTATCCAGATGCCAATTCTCGTTTGTCGATAGAGATAGAGAATGATCTCATTTGGCAGCGGCAGCAGGACCCCTTTTCTCTATCGTCTGCGGATTTGATGGAGGTCAAAGAGGATATCATACCATATTGGCGTGGGAATACTTTGGAGGACTATGCTAGAAAATCCTTGTCTAACGAATTGAACGACAGATTGAACCAGCTCGGTGTCGGCATGATCTTCACAGAGGTACAGGGCATTGGCCACATCGTCCTGAACTATCAGAAGGTACTGAGGGTTGGACTAAATGGAGTTATAAAAGAGGCCGATGAGTATCTATCCAGGTTAGGGGAGAGAGGTGATAAGAAGAGAAATTTCTACGAAGCGACGAAGATGGCCTGTCGAGCGGTGATCGATTTTGCGGCTAGATATGCGGAAAAAGCCCAAGATCTCATGCGAGAGGAGAAAGATGAGACAAGAAGAAAAGAACTGGAAAAAATAGCTCTTATCTGCCGAAGGGTACCAGTTGACCCAGCTGAGACCTTTTATGAGGCGCTTCAGTCGATCTATTTTGTCAACATCGCTGCCAGAATAGAGGATTACGAGGCGAGCATCTCTATCGGGAGGGTGGATCAACTCCTTTATCCCTATTACAAAAGAGATTCAGCGGATAAACTTTCCAGGGAAGAGGCACAGACCCTCCTGGAGTGCTTCTACCTGAAACTTAGCTCTATAACCCTTCTCATCGACGACCTTGCCGAAATGGCATTTGGGGGATACACGACCTGGACCAATGCCGTAGTGGGAGGGATTGACGAAAACGGCGATGACGGCACCAACGAAGTTTCGCTCCTAGCCCTCGATGCAAGAGAGCACATCTGTCTTCACCAACCCAATTTTGGAGTGAGGATACATAAAGGCACCGACCCCATGTTTTTCGATAGGGTATCCCAATCCTTAGCAACTGGGAAGGGTAAACTTCAAGTATTTAACGATGAAGTAATAATACCGCTCTTTGAAGAACAGGGTATTACCCACGAGGATGCGATTAATTATGGCGTGATAGGGTGCGTTGAACTTGGTAGTGTTCCAGGCAAAAGTTTTAATTCGGCTGATGCCGCCCTCCTCGACCTTCCCTACTGCCTCGCGCTCGCCCTAAACCGTGGGAGAAATCATATTCTCTCTCCGTTCAGAGGGGGAGAACAGATGGGGCCAGAAACCAAAGATCCCAGAGAGTTTAAATCCATTGATGACGTTATAGATGCCTTCAGAGAGCAGCTGAACTATTTAGTTGCTATGACCGCTGAAGGCTTGAAAGGATTCGCCAAAGCTTATGCAGAGTACCGACCTTTTCCTTTCATCTCCAGCATCACTGAAGATTGCCTGGGGGAAGGAAAGGACGTAACGTGGGGCGGAGCAAAATATAACTTTACCAGCATTCAGGGGGTCGGGTTGGCCAACGTGGCGGACTCCTTGGCAGCGATTGAAAAATTGGTCTTTAAAGAGAAAAAAATTACCATGGGTGAGTTGTTGGACGCGATAGAGGAGGACTTCGAAGGTTGTGAACCATTGAGGCAGATACTCGTAAACAGTGGTCCAAAATACGGAAATGACGACGATAACGTGGATAAATATGTAAAAAGGGCAGTTCAAATTTTCTCCGATGCTTGGGAGGGCCATAACCCGGATTATCGCGGTGGAAAGTACATAATCGGGCTTTACGCCGCCACAACTAATGTGGCATTTGGTATAGGGGATCCGGCTTTTCCCAGCGGTAGAAGGTATGGAGAACCCCTCTCCGTTGGAATATCGCCAGCTCAGGGGATGAATACATCCGGGCCAACCGCTGCTCTCAAATCTGCGGCAAAGATAGATTATAAACTGGTGGGCAATGGAGGTGCAGTGAATCTAAAGTTCAATCCCAGCAGCTTCAGAGGAGAAGACGGGATAAAGAGATTTTCTTCCCTTCTAAGGGGTTATTTTGAGCTGGGCGGGATTCATTTGCAGTGTAATATGGTGGATAGAAAAACCCTTCTAGCGGCAAAGGAGAGGCCAGATGAACATAGGGATTTAATAGTGAGGCCTGCCGGTTACTCAGTCTACTTCGTTCAGTTGGCTCCATTGGCTCAAGACGATATAATCAGCCGAACGGAATACCAAGAGGGTGAAACGTAGGAATCTATATCTTGCGCGCGATCTCAGCCCCCTCATGGATGGCGTCCAGCGCTTTTCTGGGTTCAGAGGCGTCTCCGATTATGTGCAGGTTAGGGATTTTGTCGGATAATTCGTCGTACAGCTTTCTGTCGGATCTCGTCCCGACCGCGAGCACGATCGCTTCTCCCTCGATAAATGCTTTTCTACTGCCTTCCTCGACCATTAGTCCGCCCTCAACGATTTCGACCACCTTCGACCCCGTTCTGATATTCACGCCCTTTTGTCTCAGCCTCTCCCTTATGATCCACCTTATGCTTCTTCCGATGTCCACTCCAACCTTCTCCAGCATCTCCACGATCGTCACTTTCTTGCCTTTTTCCGTCAGATAGAGGGCGACGTCGCAGCCTATCCCGCCCCCGCCTATTATCAATATGTTCCCACCCACCTCTCTTCCATTTAGCACATCGAACGCGGTGATCACGTTTTCTCCATCCACCCCTGATATATCAGGAATGATCGGCGAGGCCCCCGTAGCCGCGATCACAACATCCGGGCTCTCTTTAAGTATCGCATACGAGGTGGCCTCATTTTTGAGCTCAATCCTCACGTTTTTCAGTTGGCTCTCATAATACCTCAGTATGTTTGCAAACTCCCCCATCTCTGTACACGAGGTGATCAGGTTGATCTGCCCCCCGAGCCTATCGCTCTTTTCGTAGAGATGGACATCATGCCCTATTAAAGAGGCGATCCTCGCCGCCTCCATGCCAGCTGGCCCCCCGCCCACTATAACCACCTTTTTTGGTTTTTCCGTCTTTTCGATTTTATACTCTTCTTCTCTTCCAACCTCCGGGTTCACGAGACAGGTGACCGGCGTCCCCTCAAGGACGTTGTCGAAACACCGATTGCATGCGATGCACATCCTAATCTCGTCATAGTGCCCTTCCTTCGACTTTTTTGGCAATTCGGGGTCGGCTATGAGCGGTCTACCCATCGCGACCAAATCGGCATTCCCTCCCTCTAGTATATTCTCAGCGAGCACGGGATCATTGATCCTGTGAGATGCGATGACCGGTATATCTACAACATCCTTTATCCCCTTCGCCAAATGGACAAACCCTCCTCTTGGGACCATCATAGACATTTGATCGATTCTGGATTCGTGCCATCCGACATTTACGTTGAGACCGTCGACCCCCAAGCTTTCCAATGTTTTTGCGATGATCTTCTGCTCATTCTGTGTATTTCCACCATCAATGAATTCATGGCCCGATATCCTGCATAGGAGAGGATATTTGCCAACTTTCTCCCTCGTCTTCTCGATTATCTCCGATAAAAATCGCATTCTGTTCTCGAGGCCTCCTCCATACTGATCCCTTCTCCTGTTCGTGCTCGGAGAGAGAAACTGGGAGATCAGATACCCGGTCGAGGCGATTATCTCGACACAATCGAACCCAGCCCTTTTGGTCCTCAAAGCACCATCCGCGAACTCGTCTTCAATTTTTTCTATCTCGGGGATGGTCAGGGGTCTCGGTTTTTGTCGGGTGAATATCGGCGGGGCTATACCCGAGGCCGAAACGATATCCTCTTTTGGAAGGAATGAATATCTCCCAGGATGCCATAATTGTAGCCCTGCACCCGCTCCGTGCGCCTGGATCGCTTTTGCAAGTTCTCTCAATTCCGGTATAAATTCGTCGGCATAAGCGTTGATATAACTGGGCTCGTTCTCGTCGATGGCTGTTGGTCCTACCATGATCAACCCCACACCCCCCTTTGCTCTCTCAGCGTAGAACTCCCTCAGCTGTTTAGGCCCAAAGAAACAGGCTATCGTAGGCATCACGATCCTATTTCTAAGCTCCATCTCTCCTATTTTAATTGGTTCGAACAAAATACCCATTTTATCGTCATGACAAAAATGATGTCTCGATATAAACTTTTTGATAGGATGCGATACGATCGCGACCATCATAAGGATCTGGTATTTTATATCCGCTCACATGGAGATTTAGGCGGTGAGTTCCACATCACCCTCAAGAAACTTTCTCACCAGAGAATTAAACTCGCGGGGTTTCTCGAGCATCACCATATGGCCCACACCTTCTATCACTGCCAGCCTCGAATTTCTTATCCGTTCACTCAGATAATTGGAGTACTTTTTTGGAGTCATTACGTCTTCACTTCCACAGATTATTAAAGTTTCGTTCTTTATCTTGCCGACCTCCTCCATAAGATTAAATTTATCACATATCTCAAAATCTCTGCGGAGGATTTCTCTACCACAGTTACGGATGTCTTCTTTTGCCTTATTTACCATAGAATGGTCGCTCTTTTCAACGAATATGAAATTCTCCATAAGATCTGGCACCCCATCAAAATTATCTCGAATCAGATCAAAGATGAGGGGGGACACCCTCAATTTCGCCCCAGTTGAAACCAGTATCAACTTTTCGATCTTTTCGCCATGTTCGAGGGCGTATTTTTGGACGATCGCCCCTCCCATAGAATGCCCAGCGATGGAAGGCGTAGAGTCGCATAAGTCGATGATTGAATTTAAATCCTCTATGTATGTACCCATCGTTGGAAGACTCTTACTTGATTCTCCGTGCCCAGTTAAATCAACGGATATGATCCTGAAGCCATCCTTCAGGTCTTTCTGAGCGTTCCAAGAATTTTTACTCTCGCCCGATCCGTGGATGAAGACGACGTTCTCTCCCCGCCCATCGAAGCTATAAGAAATCTTTCTATCTCCGACGTGTAAAAAGGGCATTAACCTACCTCGCCGCAATAAAGACGAGAAACACCGCAGAAGAAATTTGCTGGAAAGGGCATCAGCTCACACCTATCTTCTTACCCTTGGTCTCCTCGGGTTCTTTCAGATTGAATACGATATCAAGGACACCGTTCTTGTACGACGCTTTCGCGCTGTCCGGGTCTATCGGTCTGCTTAACCTCAACTCCTTCTCATATTCGATTTCTTCGCCTTTAGCCCTGATGGAAATGGTGCTCTCCGTGACATTCAGCTCTATATCCTCCTTTGAAATCCCGGGCATCTCAGCTGTTACCGTTAGCTGGTTATGCTCCTCGTCCACCATAGTGCTCGTGTAGGGCTCTCTTAACCCCGGGTGCAGAGTTCCACCAGTTATCGGTTTCACGTTTCCGAATTGCTGGACTTTGGGCACGCCGTCGGGCCCCATCTCCATCGAGAAGCCATAGACCAGGGGTTTACCCCTCTCTGGTATATCTTCCAGGCTTTTTAGCATCCTGTTTATCATCCTCTCCATCTCTTCGAACTCCTTATCGAAGTCTCCCCATATATCGAACGGTCTTCTACGCCACCACATTGATACCATCTCCTTACTCAATATATTAGAGGAATTAATCTATTTAAAATTTGCTTTTTTGGTGCTGCGCTTCTCGTCATACTCGGGCCAGTTACGGCAATCTTCAAAATCGCCCCATCTCCCAGACATGGTCTATCCCAAAGATGCAAAGAGTTACCATGACAAAAAGCTATCTGCCTCCAAGTGAACATCTCAGAAGTTTTTATATGGCACCTATCTACAATCTACAATTCCACTAGGGTACTCCTCCAAATTTAAA
>DACJ01000107.1 GCA_002494765.1 Euryarchaeota archaeon UBA186 | reverse complement strand
AATGCTACCATATCATACCACCTCACTTTACGATAGGCCTAATACATTTGGAGTTTTTAAAACCTGCGCTGAGCATGAGTTTCTCCTCTCATTCTTCTTTCTTTCAGTTCTACCTCTGGTCAATGATACCTCTAATTGGCTGGATCGGACGATGCACGGTTTTTTTATCGTTATAGAAACTATGCAAACTCAGGGGGGAGAGGATTAGAAAGGAGAGGGGGGACTGGTAGATTAGATGGGTGTTCCCCCTCTCCTTCTTTTTTTCGGCGATGGTAAAAGCCTCAGAACCAGCAAAGATTAAGTACCCCTAACCAGATAATCTCTAAATGAAGAAAGGGGCATTTTCAATATTGATCATAGGTATAATGGTAACACCGGCGTTTGCTGGTATTGAAGGAGATGAAAAAGAAGCTATTCTGGAAGATCTGACCAAATACGTGAATCCATTCATCGGCACTGACTCCTTTCTCCCAGAAGGGCCTTACAAAATAATTAATCCTTTGCTGGAAAAATTTTGGCCTGATCTTAGAGTGCATGCAAATACCTACCCGGGTGCAGTTGTGCCTTTTGGCATGGTTCAACTAAGTCCCGATACCCGCAATCCCCCTCTTCAACAGCTAATGATCTCCTCCGCCTCTCTATTAGGGTATAATCTCCATAACGTCGCGGGTTACCATTACGGAGATAGCAAGATAGAGGGCTTCAGCCATACCCATGTCAGCGGGTGCGGTTGTCCCGAATACGGCAATATACTTTTAATTCCAACAACTGGACCGCTCGAAATTGATGAAAGGGGATACGCCTCGAAATTTAGCCATGATTCAGAGGTGGCTTATCCAGGTTATTATGCTGTTGACCTTGATGATTATGGCATCAGAGCTGAACTCACAGCTACTGAACGCTGTGGTTTTCATAGATACACTTTTCCTGAATCTGAAGATTCTCGTATCTTAATCGATGTTACCCATGCTCTAAGCCAATGTGAGAATGCTGAAGTTGAGATCGTTGACCAGGATGAAGTCGCGGGGTGGGTTACAAGTGGGAATTTTTGCGGGTTGGGCAATATGCACACCGTCTACTTTATAGCTCAGTTCAGCAGACCATTCTCTTCGTTTGGAACATGGAACGGAAACGAGATCTACACATCTTCGCATCAAAGTGGTGAAGATATCGGTGTTTTTGTGGATTACTCCACTTACGAAGGTGAGGTCATCAGGATAAAAGTAGGCATATCTTTTGTCAACATAAGTCAGGCGAGGAAAAACCTCAACGCCGAAATTCCGCACTGGTCCTTTGATCAGGTTAAAAATAGGGCAAAAGAAGCGTGGAATAATGAGCTCAACAGGATCGAAGTTAAGGGCGGTACAGAAGAGCAAACGAAATTTTATACCGCCCTCTATCACTCTCTGTTAATGCCTCATATCTTCTCCGACGTCGACGGAAGATATCGGGGCATGGATGACAGAGTACACCTGGCGGATTATACGCACTACGCTACCTTTTCGCTCTGGGATACTTTTAGGGCTCAGCACCCGTTGCTAACGTTGGTCTATCCGAAAAGACAGTCAGATATGGTGAGATCGTTGATAGATAAATACCAACGGGGCGGATGGTTTCCCAAATGGCCCTTCGCAAACGACTACACAAACTGCATGATAGGAGATCATGCCACATCGGTGATCGTGGATTCCTACATAAAAGGGATAAGAGATTTTGACATCGAAAAGGCTTATAAAGGTATGAGAAAGAGCGCGATGTATGTGCCCCCCAGAACTGCCTACACCGGCCGTATTGGTTTAAAAGATTATCTGGAGCTGGGCTATGTTTCAACCGAGACAAGCCAATCGGTTTCACGTACTCTAGAATTTGCTTATAATGATTGGTGTTTGGCCCAAATTGCAAAAGAGTTGGGGAAGTTAGAAGATTACGAGATTTTCGCTGAAAGATCAGATAACTACAAGAACGTATTTGATACTTCAACCGGGTTTATGCGTCCAAGAAATTCCAATGGTGCCTGGAAAAAACCATTCAATCCGGCTTTTCAGGGCGGCTTTACCGAAGGGAGCTCATGGACATATTCCTGGTTTGTACCTCATGATGTTTTCTCCTTAATCGAATTGATGGGAGGGGGAAAATCTTTTGCCGATAAGCTGGATCGCCACCTTAAAGAGTTCAGTTCTCCCATATGGTTTGAACCCATAATTCACTACTGGCATGGCAATGAGCCGAACCACCATGCCATCTATCTTTACAACTATGCGGGAATGCCCTGGAGGACTCAGGATGAGGCCAGAAGAGTGCTAGAAACTCAATATGGGACGGCTCCAGGAGGGCTCTGTGGAAACGATGATTGCGGACAGATGTCAGCATGGTACGTCTTCAGTGCTATGGGGTTCTACCCGGTTTGCCCAGGGAACCTGACCTATCAAATTGGGAGCCCCATATTTGATGAGGTAATCATTCACCTGGATAGTAAATACCACAAAGGCGAGCGATTTTTAATAAGTGCAGACCGCGTATCTAAAGAGGGGAGATACATCAAATCGGCAACGCTGAACGAAGAGGCCTTGAAAAGACCATGGATCAAACATTCGGAGATCGTGGATGGTGGGCATATTATATTTGAAATGGATTGTGAACCGAATATGGAGTGGGGTTTAAATCCGGGAGATTCTCCTTTTTGGTAAGTTCATCATCAACTCGAAGATAGGCCAACTCGAAGATAGGCAATTCCAGTATAATGGCACGATAAAAAAAAAGCCGAACGACCTTTTAAATATTGGAGACGCATTAGATTAAAATGGTGACATCATGCTTGAACTCGATGAGAAATATGGTGAGGAGGACTTCTGGTACCTAAATCCAAAGAATTACTGCAGACCGATGTATAAAAAGCCGAAAGAAGAGAAAGAAGAGTACGGGGTGGGCATGGCGGGGTTGGAAAGCACCGCCATCGAGGGGCTAAAATCCACGATAGACATGAAAGATAAAGATCCTGACGGATACAAATCAGAATTGGAGGGGCTCTCCGCAACGATGCAGGAGATGGCTCCCGCACAGGTCATCACCCTGGAAGACGCGAAAAAGATCATGGACATCGCCCAGCCGCTGGTCAAGATAGATTGCATCTGTAGACGTATGACGAGAGCTACCCTTGAAAAGGGAGAATCGAGATCATGTCTTGGGATAGGGCTCGGGATGTTAAGGTGGGGGATGATCCCGGAGAGATATAAGGGAGGAGTAGAATTCATCTCCCCTGAAGAAGCCAAAAAATTTCTGGGATACTGGAACAAAAAGGGAATGGTTCAAACGGTCATGACTTTCGGAAAGACCAAGGAGGGGGCGCCCTACATCGGTGGGGTCTGCAACTGCGATTATCCGGACTGCATTGCCATACGATTTAGAAATGACTATGGGATCAGATCGTTGTATAAGGGGGAGTACGTCGCAAAGGTGGACTATGATATGTGTTCGGGTTGCGGCACCTGCGTGGAACGCTGCCAGTTCGGGGCGATAAAAAAGGAGGTCACGACCAACAAAAGCAACATCGACATGTACCGCTGCTTTGGTTGTGGGTTGTGCAAGGAGACCTGCCCGGAGAGCGCTATAGAGCTGGTGGAAAGAATCTCTCTACCAGCGCTGAGGGACGAGTGGTAAAATGATGCCCCAGATAACGATAAATGAGAAGTGCACTGCCCCATATGACTGTAAGAGGTGTCTCCAGGTCTGCCCTCAGGCGGTTTTCATGGTTCTCCCAACGGAGATGCATACCTTCAGGGAGAATAGGCCGGAAGAATACAGACTTATCGTGGTCTTCAGGGATAAGTGCGTACTCTGCAACGACTGTGTGGATGTCTGTCCGGTTGGGGCGATACAGATCGCCCAAAAGGAGGAATGATGTCGGAATATTTCGATCTAGATTATGAGATGATCAAAACGATCGGGGAAGAATTCGATCCCAAAATCTGGGTTAAAAAATTGGCGGATGGTAAAGAGCCGTCCGATATCCTATTCGCCAGATATGGGGAAGAGCTCATGGCGAGGGCTCTGGAGTTGGGGGAAAAGAATACCGATAGAACTTACGAAGTTCTAAAAGTGGCTATAGAAAAGACAGGATCGATGAAATTCCCCCTTCTCCCACAGAGATTTATAGAAATCGTATATCTCAGCATTCAGCCGTTCAAGAGACTATGGGTCTGTGCCAACACTCCAAATATATTTTCATACAAAATAAAAGAATGTTCGATCTATGAAGAACTTCGGGGATTGGGCGAAGACGCGGTAAGAGGACTGCCGTGTAAAAATGGTTGCATCTCACTATTGAAGAGGGCTTTTTCAGAATTTGATTTAAACGTTGAGATATCGATGGAATCAAACCTCGCGGAAGGTGATGAGTGTCTGTTCACGGTAAAAAAGAAGGAGAGGGGGGTCACCTAGATATCTTTCAGTTCTTCCCCTCTCCTTCCTAAACCTCTCCCCTTAACACATAATTCGTAATACAACAAAAAATAGAAGAGCCCATGACTGCTGGGACAGACCGCCAGGACTTAAACTCTATTCTCCTCCAGGAAAACGCTCTAATAAGGGTTAAGTACCCCAAGCTGTATGCGCACGCATGCCTAAGATCAAGGTGAGAGACATCGAGATGTATTATGAGATTCGGGGAGAGGGGCACCCACTTCTTATGATCATGGGCTTCCTCGGGAATGCGGATTGTTGGGACCCGCTCTACATGATCCCCAATCTCGCGGATCACTACAAGCTCATTCTTTTCGATAACAGGGGCGCCGGACGGACGGAACTCGGCAATCCGGAGGAGTTCACGATACGGCTGATGGCGGACGATGCGGCAGCCCTGCTGGATGCGCTTGGGATTGAACATGCGCATGTTCTCGGTATCTCAATGGGGGGCATGATCGCTCAAGAGCTCGCGGCGAATCATCCTGAGAATGTGGACAAGCTTATCCTCGCATCGACCTATTGTGGTGGGGAAGAGTCGGTTCCGCTCTTTGACTCTGCAAACGGGATCTTCATGGACATCGCTGCTGCGCTAGATAAGAAAGGCGCATGGGACCGCGAAGTGGCAGATATGCTACTGCCCAACATCTATACTGATGAGTATATGGCGGAGAATCCTGGAGCAGTGTACGTTGCTGTCGATCTTATTCTTGGTGCGCCAACAGGTCTTAAAGCGTTCAATCTGCAGAATAATGCTATATTAAATTTGGATTTGTGCAGCCAACTTCCCCAGATCAAATCGCCTACGCTCATCGTCGCTGGCAAGAAGGACCGGTGCGTACCATCGGGAAATGCTGAAATAATGACAAAACGCATCCCAGGTTCAAAGGTCATCTACTTCGAGAAATCGGGACACATGCTCCAGGAGGAGCCGGAGCAGGTCACTGAGGTTATCGTAGAGTTCCTAAGTGATCTGTAGATAAGACTTTCCCTGCCTCATCCTTCTAAAAATTATGAGACGAGTTCGTCGACGAATTGCGTTTGGACCTCAGTTGAGATGTCGCTAAAAATCCCCATGAATTTTAGGTATTTCGCTACCATACTCACCCTCCCCTCGAGCCTCATCTTTCTCGTCACCACGGCCATATTTGTAGTCGTTTCCCCTCTTATCACCTTCTTCCAGATCTCATAGGGGCCGATCAATTTGAAGCCGACTTCGACTTCATCTGGGCTCTTGATGACGCGGCCTCCGGTGCACTTCCCATCTTTTAAGCCTATGAAGGTGTAGACGGTCTTGCCCTCAACGTACTTCTCTACAAGCTCTTTCAATTTTTTTCTCAGAGCGTCATCGCGGATATCGTCGATTTTATCGACGGGCAAATCGTCAACCTGAAAGATGAAGTCGCCGTTCCAGTCTACGCCCCATCCTCTTCCCGCTTCCTCAAACTCCGAGCTTTCGTTTATTTTCTTCACGTACTTGTCCAACCATTCCGGTGTCGGAAATACTGGCATGTCGCATCACCTCCTTTTATGAGAATAACTCTTGCGTAGATTTAAAACTTCGTAAGATCACCAAAGAATGTCGAGAAAGGTTGTGATCCAGGCGCGTTGATTTCGACGATCCAAGCGAGATTTACGATACGACTGATGAGGGCGATGCTGCAGCGTTGAGCATAGTGCCTGGGTGATGAGGGCCCTGGAGGAGAGAGCCCTGGATTACGTCCAATGATATTCCTGGTTCGATCTACTCCTCACCTGGAAGTTCCTGTAATTGCGCAAGTGAGAACACCGGTCCATCTTTGCACACGTAGACCTCGCCTATGTTGCACCTTCCGCACTTTCCGATTCCGCACTTCATCCTTCTCTCCATCGTGGTGTAGATCTGTTCTGGCTTAAAACCGAGCTTCTCAAGATTCTGCACAACGAACTTTATCATTATCGGAGGGCCGCAAGTCAGAGCTATCGCATTATCGGGCTTTGGCGCGACCCTTGTAAGGCTATCTGGGACGAACCCAACGAACCTCTCCCACCCATCTTCTGGCTTATCTATGGAAAGGTGGATACCGATATCGTCTCTTCCCTCGAGATCAAAGAGCTCTTTTTTATATGCCAGATCATTACTGCTTCTGGCGCCGTAGACCAGATCGATGTTGCCATAGTCATTTCTACAGTCAAGCACATATGAGTAACATGCTCTAAGTGGCGTTATCCCTATTCCTCCCCCCACGAAGACGATGTTTTTCCCCTCCCACTCCCCAACGGGGAAATTATTTCCGTAAGGGCCTCTTACCCCAATAAAATCCCCCTCGCTTAGCCTATGAAGAGCTTCGGTCATCACTCCAGTTTTGAGAACGCCGAACTCCATGAATTCTTTTAACGGCGAAGAACTTATCGCGAACATCGCCTCTCCATAACCGAAAACGGAAATCATGGCACACTGCCCCGGTTTGAAATCGAATATCCTTTTCACCTTGAAGTTTTTTATCGCTCTTGGGCCTGACACTTCTTCCGTCACCTCCTCCAGTCTCACGACATTTGGCAGATATGGATTTTCCACCATCCCGCCTCCTTTTTCCACCATCCCGCCTCCTTTTTCCATCATCCCGCCTCCTTTACAGAGAGCATTATCTCCCTCACGTCGATATTAACAGGACAGAGATCGACGCATCTCCCGCAACCGACGCAATCGAACTCGCCGAATTTATCAAAGGAGTACCTGTACTTATCAAATAGTCTCTGTCTAACCCTCTCTTTTCTGTTAGGTCTGGGGTTATGACCCGAAGCTTCAATCGAATACGCGGGGAATTGGCAGGTTTCCCAGATCCTCACCATCTTTCCTTTTTTGGTTGAGCCTATGTTCTCAAGGGTAAAACAGGAACAGGATGGACAGAGAAATGTGCATATCCCACATCCTATACAGCGTTCTGCCTCATCCTCCCAGACTCTCGCGTCGAAATCCATGGCGTTGTTGTCTATCTCGAACTTCTCGAGCAGCTCATCCGCCTTCTCGTGCAGTTCCTTCGCTTGCTTTATTTCGCTTTCACTGGCTCTTCTCAAGCCTTTTAAGACCTCCTTGCCCCTCTCGGTCATCGGCTCAGCCAGGTACCCGCCCCCCAAATCTGTAAGCAGAACGTCCATGCCAGCCGTGCTATGTGGCGATAACCCAACCGAAGTGCAGAAACATGAGAAGAAGGGGGGCTTGTTACAGGCCAACCCTATGATAATGGTGTTCCTCCTCCTGGCGTCATAATATGGATCTGGAGGGTTCTGGTAAAAGGTCTTATCGATTCTCTCTATGCCGGCACAATCACAGGGCCTCGCTCCGAATACTATTCTTTTTCTTTCATCGAGCTCTTCCGGCTTTATTTTATAACCCTCAGGAGAGCTCTCGTATCGGTAGAGAGTTTCGCTCTCCGGCATCATTATCTTCTTGATGGGAGGCATCCTGGAATTTTGGAATTCCAGGTCTATCTCTTCCCCCCCGTACAATTCAAAGCTAGTTATATCTCCCACCTTGCAAGGCACATGGACCTCGTACTCCCTGGCCCAATCCTTCAACAGGCCATCCAATTTTTCCTTATCTATAGAAAACATTCCTCGCTCCTGGCCTCTTCCGGCCCGTATGTGGATAGAACCGGCTCCTCTTCCGGATCCATACCAGCCTCGTACCCATACGCCTCATAAATTCTTTTCTCGACCTCGTTGTAGAGCATTCTGAGAGGGATGTTCACGGGACAGCCCCTCTCGCACTCACCACAGTCGATGCACCTCCCAGCCATGTGCATGGCCCTGTTGGAATGGTACGAAAAGTTGTTCAGCAGATCCACCTCCGGGCTGACCCAGAGCGTCTTCCTGGCCTTCTCATCCGGTGCTACGGCTTGAAGCTGGTCCTTGGCCAGGCTGCACTCCTCACAATAGCACACGGGGCATATGTTCTTGCAGTTGTAGCAGCGTATACATTTAGAGAGCTCTCTCCTCCAGAAATCCCACCTCTCTTCAGTAGAAAGGGATTCCAGCTCGTCAATTTTTTGGTATCTTTTCTTTCTTATCTCCGGGCTAGGTTCTTCCACCTCATCCCATACAAGCTCGTCGTAGACCACCGGGTTCCGGTGAAGGCAGACCTTGCAGCGATCGGCCATCAATTCATCGAAATCAGCTATTTTTTTGTCGTTCTGGCACATACCATCATAATCTATTTTTACCTGGGGCCTGATCTGTACTGCTCTCTCGTACCAGATATCCCGCGCTCTGTTCGGATCGATCACCCCTTTGCAGGGCATGCCTATCAGGTAGACCTCATCCCTACCGATCACGTGCTCTTGTAGCAGTACGTTGATGGCCCTGGAATCGCACCCCTTTACCACAAGGCCCAAGGGCCTTGTGTCTCTCTCAACTCCCCTCGGGAGTATCTTTTTCTTGTCCTCTATTATATAGCGGGTAAGATTATTGACACAAAGCGGCGAGAACTCGAGATTTTCCACCTTATCAAGTTTTTCTGCCGTGATCATCACGGGCCTTGCCGTAAATGGGTTGGTTCCCTTTTCATAGCCCACGAAGCTCCTTATCTTCCCCTCGGAGAGGAGGTCCCTTATACTGCTCACGATATCGTTCATCATCCCAACCTCTCCTCTATGGCCTCTATCTTCATGGGCTCCTCCCACCTGACCTCGATGGGCCCTAGTGCCCTAACCTTATCGGTTATCTCTTTGATAACGTCGGCAAACCTGGCCCCCTCACTGGCGGAAACCCACCTTACCAGGAACCTGTCCTTTTCTATCCCCATGTAATCGAGCAGCTCGTGAAGGACCGATAGCTTCCGCCTGGCGTACAGATTTCCTTCCAGATAGTGGCAATCTCCTGGATGACAGCCTCCAACCAGAACGCCATCAGCACCCCTTTGAAACGCCCTAATCACGAATGATGGGTTAACTCTGCCGGAGCACATTACCCTTATCACCCTCACGTTAGGGGGGTACTGTATCCTTGATACGCCAGCTAGATCCGCTCCCGCGTATGAGCACCAGTTGCACAAAAATGCCAGGATCTTGGGCTCCCAGTCGGTCATAGCTCCTCCAGGGCTGCATCTATCATGGCAAGCACCTCCACGTCCTCGAACCTCTTCTGTTGAATGGCGCCAGCTCTGCAGGTCGCGGCGCACAGGCCGCACCCTTTGCAGAGGGTCTCGTTCACTTTGGCTTTCCCCTCCTCCAGTGATAGAGCTCCCGCAGGGCAGACCTCGACGCATGCGCCGCATCCCGAACACAACACTTCGTTTATCTTCGCTATGATAGCCTCGCCCTCCACAAACGGTTTCGATAGGATAGAGCAGGCTTTGGACGCGGCTGCGCAGGCCTGGGATATGGACTCATCGATGAATTTCGGCGAGTGCGCCAATCCGCAGAGAAAGATACCGTCGGTTGCGAACTCGACGGGTTTAAGTTTCATGTGCGCTTCCAGGAAGAAGTCATCCTTGCTTAATGGTACTTTCAACGTCTTGGCAAGCTCCTCATTTCCCTTTGAGGGCAGGATAGCCGAGCTCAAAACCAGCAAGTCAGGGTTTAATGAGATCTCTTCATTTATGGTCGGATCCAGGAAAGTTACGCTTATAGCTTTACCTTTTTTCTCAACCACGGGGAGGTGATCATCATCGTATCTCACGAAGGCTATCCCCTTCTCGGAGGCGGCCTTATAGTAGAACTCCTTGAAACCGTAGGTCCTTATGTCCTTATACAGGATGTAGATGTTGGCTGCTGGGTTAAGCTCCTTCATCTTGAGCGCGTTGTTAATCGCACCAGTACAGCAGACCCTCGAGCAGTAGGGCCTCTCTTTGTTTCTGGAGCCAACGCACTGGATCATCACCACGTTCTTTGCGGATACAGACTTTGTGAGTCTATCTTCAAACTCGAGCTGTGTAAGCACGCGATCATCTTTGCCGTACAGGTACTCTTTGGGCTTGTACTCCTCTCCACCCGTGGCGACTATCACTACGCCGTGCTCTATCTCTTTCTCATTTCCCGATTCGTCCGCGATGGTGGTCTTGAAGTTGCCTATATATCCCCCCACGTTTTTGACCGCGGAATTCTTGTGGACATGGATTTTATCGTTCTTTTTCACCTGATCGATTAAATCTTTGAGTTTTTGCTGGGGGTCCTCCTCTTTGCCCAGCTCTCCCGTGGCATACTGGATCCTTCTCAGGTTGCCGCCCAGTTTCCCAGTTTTCTCCACGAGATAAACCTCGAACCCCTGCCTTGATATTTCCAGGGCGCTTACCATTCCCGATAAACCGCCGCCTATGACCAGCGCAGATGGGGTGACGCCCATCCTGCCCCTTTCCAGCGGGACCAGTAAAGATGCCTTACCGACAGCCATCCTTACCAGGTCCTTTGCCTTTTTCGTGGCGGCTTCGGGCTCGTGCATGTGGACCCATGAGCACTGGTCCCTTATGTTGGCGAACTCGAATAGATAGGGGTTGAGACCCGCCTCTTTGATGGTCTCCTGGAATAGAGGTTCGTGGGTCCTCGGAGTGCATGAGGCGACTATGACCCGGTTCAGGTCATGCTCCTTTATCATCTCTTTTATCTTCTTCTGCGTGTCCTCAGAGCAGGTGTATACGTTACACTCGGCATAGGCCACGTTTGGCAGAGTTTTTGCGTATTCGGTAACCTCTGGCACATCCACTACGCCCCCGATGTTTATGCCGCAGTGGCATACGAAAACGCCGATCCTGGCCTCCTTGCCTATCACCTCTTTTTCCGGGGGGTATTCCTTCACCTCGACCAGTTTGTTCCTCTCCTCGTGGATGAGGCTAGCGGCCTTGGAGGCTGCGCCAGAAGCCTGAGCCACGGTGTCGGGTATGTCCTTGGGGGAGCTGAATGCGCCGCAGACGAAGATTCCTGGGACCGAACTCTCCAGAGGTGAGAAGGTGCTGGTAGAGCAGAATCCGTATTCGTTCAGCTCTACCCCCAACCTTTTTGCCAGCTCTTCTATACCTTTGGGGGGATTCATCCCGACCGCTAACACCACCAGATCGAATTTTTCCTCTTTAGGCTCTTCGTTCTCCACGTATTTCAGTATGAGGTCCTTGTTCTCGGTTTCAGCGATCTCAGCGATCCTCGACCTCACGAACCTGATGCCGTACTCCTCCTGCGCCCTGGTGTAATAGTCGTCAAATTCCTTTCCAAAAGCGCGGATGTCCATGAAGAATATGGATGGTTCAACGCCCTGGGTATGCTCCTTTGCGATGACCGCCTCTTTCATGGAGTACATGCAGCAGACCGATGAGCAGTATGGCAGGGCTTTCTCGTCCCTTGAGCCCACGCACTGGAGGAATGCGACCTTTCTGGGTATTTCCCCATCAGATGGTCTAACCACCGTCCCTCCAAAGGGGCCAGAGGCGCTCAACATCCGCTCGAACTCTATGCTCGAGAGCACGTTCGGGTAGGAACCGTAACCATACTCCTTTATCCCTGAGGGGTCAAACTCCTCAAATCCAGGGGCCAGTATAATTGAACCCACCTCGAACCCCATTTCGGTATCTTCCTGGTCATATTCGATAGCGTTGGCCTTGCAAACATTCTGGCAGATGCCGCATCCGATACAGTTCTCCGTGTCGATTACGGCGGTCAGGGGCACGGCTTGGGGAAACTTCACATA
>DACJ01000079.1:29873-31158 GCA_002494765.1 Euryarchaeota archaeon UBA186 | reverse complement strand
GAAGTTCTTTCGGAGATACTGTAAATTGGCTTTGTCTCATGCTTCGCGTAACCTCTTTTACATCTTGTTTGTTCGCGCTGTCATTAATTACTTTATTGAGACAGATGTTGAAATTTGAACCTTTCGATATTCCCGGCAGGCCATCCGGATCTGGCGAAGATTTTAAGTACCCAAAAAAGATAATCGAAAAGTTCTTTGAAGGAGCGATGAAAATGAATAGAGAAGGACTAAATAAGCCGTTTGTGCTCGGATTGTTGATCCCATTCGTGTTTGATTCTACTGTCTCTGACTGCCTTCCCCTGGAGGATTTAAGAGCGCTCTGCGCAACTATTGCCCGAAAGCGGTTAAAGCATCCCCTCAGGAATAAGCAAGGAGTGAAGAGTGCATGACCACATTGACCATTGACGGGAAAGAGCTAAAAGCAAAGCAGGGACAGACAATTTTGGAAGTTGCTAAAAGCGCAGGATTTTATATTCCGAGTCTTTGCTACTACCCTGGTCTAAAACCGCTACCTCAAGTAATGCCCGACGAAGCTTGTCAGCTTTGTACAGTAGAGGCAAACGGCAGTATCGTTCTTTCTTGCATCACCCCTGTCTCTGAAGGGATGGCAGTTAAGACGGGAACACCCGGGGTACGGGAGCTGCAACGAAAAAATCTGCTTGCTATTTTGGATAGACAACCCACCGATATCTGTTTTGAGAATAGAGACTGCGAACTTCAGAAAGTTATCGACCATGTCGGTTTAGAAGAGATGCCCGTTCATGTTTCCAGGTCTTTACCTCCTTTGGAGGATAATCCTTTCTTCATTCGTAATTCCAGATTTTGCATTTTGTGTAATCGTTGTCTCCGAGTCTGTGATGAGCTCAGAGGAGTTGGGGTAATTGAAACTTCCTTTCCCTGTCAAAAAGCTTGCCCTGCAGGCATAGACATCCCTCGTTATATCCGCCTTATTGCCCGGGGGAGACCGAGCGCTGCATTAGCAGTGATAAGAGAGAAGGTTCCTTTCCCTGGCGTATTAGGCCGGGTTTGTGTGGCTCCCTGTGAGGATAAATGCCAGCGTGGTCAGGATGTAGATAAGGAACTGCACGTAAGGATGCTTAAGCGCTTTGCCGCTGATAATGGTGATGATAACTGGAAAAAACAAGCGAAATTTCTCACTCCATCTAGCAAAAGTGTAGCAGTGGTGGGAGCAGGACCCGCAGGGCTTACCTGTGCTTACTATCTGGCTAAACTGGGATATAAGGTAACCGTGTTTGAAGCTCTCCCAAAGCCAGGTGGAATGATG
>DACJ01000079.1:0-29661 GCA_002494765.1 Euryarchaeota archaeon UBA186 | reverse complement strand
AGTGGGGGTAATAGGTGGCGGAAACGTTGCTATAGATTCTGCTCGTGCTGCTTTGCGGCTCGGTGCAAAGAAGGTAACTATTTTTTACCGCCGCACGCAGAAGGAGATGCCGGCTGAGCCAATAGAGGTGGAACAGGCCTTAGAGGAAGGAGTTGAAATTGTGTTTCTGGCCGCTCCCTCAAAAATCTCCCGGGAGAATGGCACCCTGAGATTGGAGTTAATCCGCATGGAGCTGGGAGAGCCTGACGCCAGTGGCAGACGGCGGCCCATCCCTATTAAAGGAAGTGAGTTTCCCACCCAGCTTGATACTTTGATCGCTGCCATTGGAGAACAACCAGAAGTCCCTTCAGATTTTCGGCTTGAAGTTGGACGAGGTAATGTATTGAAAGTCAATGAAGACCTGACCACAACTCGGGAGAACGTCTTTGCCGGAGGCGACTGTGTGAGCGGGCCAGCTTTGGTCATCGATGCTATTGCCCATGGAAGGAGGGCTGCTCAGTCTATTGACCGCCATCTTGGTGGTAAAGGGGACATTGCGGAGCAGCTTGTTCCTGCCGAGGAGGCTGTGGCCTGGCTGGAAGATGCACCTGCAGGGGAAAGCTTAGCTGCAATTTCTTACCTTTCCCCGCAGGCACGTATTAAGGATCTCTCTGAGGTGGAACAGGGGATGAGTCGGGAGACAGCGGCTGCTGAGGCGCAGCGCTGCCTTCAGTGTAATGTGATTGCTCCATTAAATGGGCTGACTCTTCGCGAGGTTGACTGCAAGTTCTGTGGCGCCTGCGTTGATTCTTGCCCCACCGGTGCCCTCACTGAGTTGGCTACCCGTGGGATGGCAAAGCCTGATCGTGCAGTTACCTCAATTTGCCCCTATTGCGGCGTTGGCTGTCAGCTTAATCTTGAAATCAAGGATGAGAAGATTATACGTTCTATCCCCGAACCAGAGGGTGCAGTTAATCACGGTCAAGCGTGCGTCAAAGGGCGCTTTGGCATTGCTGAGGTTATTCATCACGCTGATCGCTTAAGTGCCCCCTTAATAAGAAAAAACGGTAAACTGGAGGAGGTTACCTGGGAAGAGGCAATCAGTCTAGTGGCCGAAAGGTTTACTGAGATCAAAGAGAAATATGGCCCCGACTCCCTGGGAGCATTTTCTTCCTCCAGGTGCACCAATGAGGAAAACTACCTGGTGCAGAAGCTAGCCCGAGCAGCGTTTGGCACCAACAATGTGGACAACTGTGCCAGGATATGCCATGCACCTTCTGTAACTGGGCTTGCCGCTTGCTTCGGCAGCGGGGCAGCTACCAACTCCTTCGATCAAATTGAAGATGCTGATGTTCTATTTGTCATCGGCTCAAATACTACCGAGGCCCACCCCGTCGTTGGTTTAGAGGTAATGAAAGCAGTGCGCAGGGGAGCAAAACTCATCGTGGCTGATCCACGCAAGATCGAGCTTGTTGACCTGGCCTCTGTATGGCTTAACCTGAGACCAGGGACCAACATTGCCCTTCTAAATGGCATGATGCATGTCATCCTCCAGGAAGGGCTGGAGGACAAAGATTTCATCTCGAGGCGCACTGAAGGATTTGGAGAATTCCGAAAGATAGTGGAGGAATACCCGCCTAAGCGGGTCTCGGAGATCACGGGGGTTCCGGAGAACAAGATCGTAGAGGCAGCTCACCTTTATGGCAAGTCGAAAAAAGCGATGATCATTTACAGCCTGGGCATGACTGAACATACCACGGGTACGGCAAATGTCATGTCACTGGGAAATCTGGCAATGCTAACTGGGAATGTGGGACGCCGCTCCACCGGCATAATGCCGCTGCGGGGTCAAAACAACGTGCAAGGAGCTTGTGATATGGGCCCTCTTCCAAATATGCATGTGGGCTATCAGCCAGTGAGCGACCCCCAGGTAAGGTCCAAATTTGAGAAAGCATGGGGGGTCGACTTATCCCCAAAACCCGGCTTAACCTCAACTGAAATGATACCGGCTATGCAACAGGACAAGATAAGGGGGCTCTATATTCTGGGCGAGGACCCCTGTCAAACCGATCCCGACACCAATAGTGTGCGTCGGTCGTTTGAGTCCCTGGACTTCTTGGCGGTTCAAGAGCTCTTCCTGACCGAGACTACCAATTACGCCGATGTGGTCCTGCCAGCGGCCAGCTTTGCGGAGTGTGATGGGACTTTTACCAACGGGGAAAGGCGCATTCAGCGGGTACACAAGGCGATACCTCCGCTTTGCGGCTGGGAGAACTGGCAGACTATCTGCCTCATTGCTCAGAGGATGGGCTATCCCATGAGCTATGACCGTCCCTCGGAAATTATGGATGAAATTGCCTCTCTAGCACCGATGTTTGCTGGGGTGAGTTTTGAGCGCCTTGGCACCAGGGGACTGCAGTGGCCTTGCCCCTCAAAGGATCACCCAGGTACAGAGACGATGTACATTGAGAGCTTTAGTCGTCCTGATGGGCAGGGCAAGTTTAACTCCGTGGAGCATAAGTTCCCTGCAGAGCAACCCGATTCAGACTATCCTCTCATTCTCACCACCGGCAGAAGGATGGAACATTACAACTGTGGCTCTATGACCCGACGTTCAAAGGGGATCATGGAGACGTGGCCAGAGGAAAGGATAGAAATAAGCCCTATGGATGCGGAGGAGCTGGGGGTAGCCGATGGTGAGGAGGTACTGGTCTGCTCCAGGCGGGGCGAACTTAGGGTAAAGGTAAGGGTTACCGATAAATCCTCGCGCGGTGTTGCCTTCATGTCCTTCCACTATCGGGATGTTCTCACCAATCTTCTTACCAATCCTGCCCTTGACCCCATAGCTAAGACCCCGGAGTACAAGGCATGCGCTATACGTGTGGAGAAACTTAGTTGACCAGCAGGAAGCACTATTTAGAGGATTACTTTGCAAAAGGGGCAAAATTTCATGGCCATCTGAGTCCTGGTCTTGCCATTGGTATTTTCATGGTTGACCTGGCACAGGAGATTTTGGGACCGCGTGAGCTGGTAGATGTAGTGGTGGAAACTAAGCTCTGCCTTCCCGATGCGGTACAGATAATGACTCCCTGTACCTACGGCAATGGCTGGATGAGGGTAAAGGATTGGGGTAAGTTTGCCCTCACCCTCCATGATAAGCAGAGGTTGGATGGAGTGCGGGTTTACCTCAACATGGAGAAGGTCAAAGATTATCCTCATCTTTATCAGTGGCACCTGAGGTTAGATCAAGTCGAAACCGAGGAAGTGGTCTCGGAGATAATGGAGGCTGAGAGAGCGATCTTCTCCTGGCAGAAGGTGAGGGTAAAGCTGCCCCCTAAAGAGAAAGTGCCTGTGTCTATTTGCCCCTCCTGTGGAGAGGCTCACACGGCAAGTGATGGCAGGCTCTGCTTAAGGTGTGGGGGTAAAGACGATTACTACGAGGTAGAAACTAGCTAAATAGGGAGAAAGGGAGAAAAAACCGAACACCAACAATGATGAAGGATGTGGGCATCATTTCAAGGAATTCATAATCTCCAACGAGGAGGAGCTGCCTATCCTTGTGGCTCCCGCCTCTATCAGAGCGAGAGCTTGCTCACCGTTTTTTACCCCTCCGCTTGCCTTTATTTCCGCCTTATCCCCAACGGCCTCTTTTAAGAGCTTTACATCCTCTAACTTGACCCCTCCCTGCCAACCGGTGCAGGTCTTGACGAAGTTAGCTCCCGCCTCTACGATAATTTCAGCCGCTGTTTTCTTCTCCTCATCGGTGAGCAGGTTGGTCTCGATTATCACCTTTACTATTTTTTCATTCGCAGCGGCGACCACCTCCTCAATCTCCCCCTTCACTAAATCGTAATCCCTGGATTTGAAGGCTCCGATGTTCATGACCATATCGAGCTCATCCGCACCCCCTTCCACGGCGAGCTCCGCCTCAAAACCCTTCATCTCCCATGTTAAAGCCCCTAACGGAAACGCTATTACCGCACATACCCCTGAGCGGCTTTTCACCTCCTTTAGCGTTTGCTTGGCAAATGGGACGTAACAGGGGTTTACGCACACATTCCTGAACCCATACTTATTGGCTTCCAGACAGAGTCTCCTTATCTGATCGTAGGTGGCATCGAGTTTTAAAAGGGTATGATCGATGTACCCGGCCAAATTTTTATTTTTAACCATCGATCCGGTAAATCTACCGCCTCTTATCTCTTTTCCTATTTTTAGTTCTAACCCCCTTTAGTGATTTTCTATTATTTTTCTTTTTGTATTTGTTTATCCGCTCCCGAAGCAGCTGGCACGCCCGGAAAGAGATCCTTAAGGCGGATCAGGAGGTTCAAATCCCCGTCGATGGTATAACTCCCCTGCATCATCGCCTGCGCACCATCCAGCTCCCCGCGGCTTATGGCCATCCAGACCTCTGAAGGAGTATGGATAGTCAGGGTTGGACCGGGATGCTTTCCCTCGAAGGCGGAACATTTGCCTTCGTTGATGCGCAAATAGTACTGACCGGGCTCCTCGCCGCTCACGTCGAACTGGATCACTGCTTGCAAGTTACCTGCCGCCTGGATATCGAAGACCAGAGGCATACCGGAGATCGCCCCCCGCAGGGTGGTCGATAATGCGGTAGGCGGTTGAAGGGGTTGTCCCGGCTCTACCGCCCCTTTTTCCCTCTCAGGCGCAGCAATCTGGCTCTCCCAATAAGCGTTGGCCACGGATAAAAAGACATCCAATGACATCAGCTCTTTATCGAGGATTGCCTGTGTTTCGGGGGTTATGTGCCCCAGCTCTACCACTTCGGAGCCTGCCTTGCGAGCCGCTTCGTAGTACCAGCCGAGGAAGTCTTGTAATTCGGGCCTGCGCAGCAGTTCGCCCATAGAGCAGAGGATGGTAGCAACTAGTTCCGAGTCAGGATCGTCGGTGAACCGATGGAATGTCTCCACCAGCCCCGAGAAGTGATGCCGCTCTGGAAAACCACAGTTTGAGATGAGCACGACACGGCTCCTTGGCATGTCCTCATAGCGCCGCGGATGCGTGTAATGCTCTCGCCGCTTAATGATGTGGGGATTAAGCAAAGGGATGTAGCGGTCCATGAAGTTCTTCATCAGTCCGCTCACCGTGAAGATGTACAGCGGCGTTGCGTAGACCGTGATATCCGCGTGGCGAATCTCCTCCAGCAAGATGGGCATGTCGTCCTTCTGGACGCACACTCCCGGAGTCTTCGTCCAGCAAGTAAAGCAGCCCAGACAGGGCTTAATCTTCAGATCTTTTAGGCATATGGTCTCCGTCTCCGCCCCAGCAGCCCTTGCTCCCTCCATGAAGGGTTGCAGGATACGATCCGTGTTGCCACGCTTACCGCGTGGACTTCCATTGAACGCCAATACTTTCATTTTCTACCTCCAATCAAGATCGATTATTATCTGCAATCATATTTATCCCTTTTCTCAGCGTCGGGCAATTTTGCCTAACGCCGCGTGTTTGTGAGGAGGGAATCCGAGTTTTTCCCCCTTCAGATAGATGCAGATCTGTAGAAAGATTTATAAATAGCGGATGATATATTGCTGATCAGCGCAAATGTCAAACGCTCTGGTGGAAATGGGAAATATTCGCCGACCGATGAGTTTCGTCTACACAGTTTTCACCTTTAGCTATTATACCCTCTGAAGCAGGGCGAAGTCTTTTGGGTTTGCGCCTTGCGGAGGTTTTTGATATGGTTTCAAATATGGATGATAATAAAATGCAGACAGATGACGCGGGGAGAGAGAAGATCGTGATCAAAGTCGGGGGATCGTGCCTGGTCAATGGCAAGACCCTCAAACGGGTTAACCAGCAGATTATCCAACTAAAGAAAAAGAGTATAACTCCAGTCATAGTGGTCTCAGCGCTCAAGGGGTTGACTGACTCCCTTCTGGATATGGCTGTCAACGGCCAACTCCAACCCAACCCAAGGATAATGGATCAAATACTCTCTGAAGGAGAGCAGATGGTTGTAAGGATAATGCAGTCCACTCTGGAAGGCGCGGGCTTAAAGATAAAATCGATCCTGCTCTCCGACCCTGATTTCCCCATAATAACCGATGACAGACACGCACGTGCAACCATACTTCTGGAGGAAACAGAGAGTAAAATCAGAGAAGTACTAACCCCCCTCCTTAACGAAGGGATAATCCCTATCGTACCTGGATTTGTGGGAAAAACTCTGAAAGGGCACATAACCACGATCGGTAGAGGGGGCTCAGACGCGACAGCCATAGCGATAGGAAAAGCGTTGAAGGTCAAAGAAGTGATCTTGTTGAAGGACGTGCCTGGAATACTCTCCGGGGATCCGAGACTGGTCAATTCTCCAGAGCGACTCTCGCGGATAACTGTAGAGGAATGTCTCGACCTGGCATTTAAAGGTGGAGAGGTCGTTTGTCCTTTTTCTTTGATTTATAAACCAAAGGATGTTAATCTAAGGATCACTAACTACGATAGCGAAGATTTGCTCCAGGGCGGCACCACAATTATCGGTGAAATAGAACATCAGATAAAGATATACGTTAAAGAAAAGATGGCAGCGGTCACAGTAATAGGAAAAAGGATGAATGAATTGCCTGGACTTCTAACGAAACTCTCCGGAGTTTTGTCCAGTGAGGGGATAAACATCTATTCCGTATTAACTTCCAATTTTTCAATTTGTTTCTATGTCGATCAGAACCGGCGACAGAAAGCGTTGAACCTTTTGCACGATATAGTGCTGGAGAATGATGAGCTAAGCTCGGTCATCTCCTTGCCCAACATCTCAATAATAACCGTAATCGGAGAAACCCTTGCAGCCCAGCCGGGAATCTTGGGGAAGATAGGGATGGCTCTAGCGAAAGAGGACATCAATTTAATTGATGTCAGCACAACAATGGAAGAGGTTAACCTGTTTGTCGACCAGAAAGAAGTCGAAAAGGCGGAGCGGATATTGGAGGAATTATTTTAAATGCTAGTAAATTGCAGTCGTGAGTGATAAAATGAATGGAAAAGAGATCAGGCTAGCGAGAATAACCGAAAATGGAAAGGGCATAATCGTCCCGATGGATCATGGAACGAGCGATGGGCCAATTGCAGGGCTGGTTAACATAAATAGACTGGTACCAAAATTGATCGAGGGTGGAGCAACGGCCATACTGGCCCACAAAGGCATAATCAGGCGTTTGAACGGAGTTCCGAACTGCGGCCTGATCATGCATCTGACCGCGAGCACTAAATTTGCCTCTGATCCGAACGATAAGGTACAGGTCACTCTGGTGGAGGAGGCGGTAAGGCAAGGGGTAGACGCGGTCTCCATCCATGTGAACTTGGGCGGATCGGATTCCGAGCCAGAGATGCTAAAGATTCTGGGTGAAACCGCAAGGATCTGTGACGAATTGCAGATGCCTTTGTTGGCGATGATGTACCCAAGAGGGGGAAACATAAAGGAAAAGTTCGACCCTGAGGCAGTAGCATTAGTCGCCAGGGTTGGGGGAGAGCTTGGCGCGGATATGGTAAAAACGGTCTACACGGGGAGCCCGGATTCATTCAGAGAGGTCGTGGAGGGTTGCCCCGTACCTATCGTTATCGCCGGGGGGCCGAAATGCGAGAATGACAGGGATGCGCTCCAGATGGTTAAAGGGGCCATGGAGGCTGGTGCAATCGGGATATCGCTGGGGAGGAATGTATTCCAACACAGAAATCCTGCTGCCATGCTAAAAGCCCTACGTGCGATCATAATCAGGGATGAAAGCGTCGAACGATGTTTGGCGATGTTGGAGCAATGATATGGGAGAAGTAATAGTAGAAACGGATAATGGTGAAGTAAAATCAAAGGCGAAATCCTTGGGATTTGAACTATTGGAGGATCTGGACGATGTTCAGTTGATGAGCATCAGGGATAAAGACGACGAGAAAAATGCCCTAGATCTGGCAAGCGATAAACCTCTTTTGCTCGAGTTTCCAGATCAAAAGATCATTCCTTTGGAGAACCTCATAGCAGCTTTGAAAGGAAAAACCAAGATTCTGGTCAAGGTTAATAGTGTAGATGAAGCGAAAACGGCGCTAGAAACCCTTGAACTGGGAGCGGATGGGGTTGTTTTTTGCGCGGACAGTGAGGATGAGCTGGACAGGATGGCTGAGATCTTGGCTTTGCCCTTAAAGGTGAGTTTGGAGGAGGCCGAGATAACGAAGATAAAAGAGTTGGGGATGGGAAGCAGAGCATGCATTGATCTTAGCGATTTGATGGAAGAGGGGGAGGGGTTTTTGGTCGGCAGCTCCTCTCAAGGCATGTTGCTGGTTCAGGCGGAGGTCATGCAGAACCCGTTCGTCTCCCCAAGACCCTTCAGGGTAAATGCTGGAGCGGTCTCCCTGTATCTATTGGTGGGATCTAGAACGAGATACCTGGAAGAGCTGGAAGCGGGAGAAGAGACTCTTATTGTGGCCAGGAATGGAAGCACGAGACTGAGCAACGTGGTGCGATCCAAGATAGAATTGAGGCCACTTTTGCTTATAGAGGCGAAGAGCGATGGGAGAGTGGCCAAAGCGGTGCTCCAGAATGCAGAGACTATCAGATTGGTAACGCCAAAAGGGAGTAAACCGGTAACTGAGATAAAACCAGGGGACAGGGTTATAGCCCACTTCGAAGAGGGAGGGAGGCATTTCGGTACGCTAGTTAAAGAGCAGGTTATAGAGAAATGACGCCCAAGATCTGCGTATGCCTGACGGAAAAGAGCGTAGGGGGTTGTATAGAGGTGAGCTCTCGGGTTAACGCGGATTTGGTCGAGCATCGGATGGATTTTATGGGGAAGATAGAAGGATTGAGCAGGATATACGCCGCTCTAAACACGCCTGTAATAGCGACAAACCGTCCGGTCCGTTCTGGAGGGCATTTTAATGGCGGGGAAGAAGAGAGAATAGATCGCCTTTTGGATGCGATTGACGCCGGCTGTGAGTTGGTCGATGTGGAGATAGATGCTCCGACAAGCTTGAAAGAGGTTTTACTTAAACATGCCAGGAAAAAGAATTGCAAGGTGATGATATCCATGCACGACCATGAAAAAACCCCCAGCACTGAAGAACTTCTGGAAGTGCTAACGGAAGAGAAAGAACAGGGGGGAGATATGGGCAAGGTAGTGACCTTCGCCAGGTCAATCGATGACTGTCATAGAGTGCTCGATTTGATTCTCGAAGCCAACCGGATAAAATTTCCGTTGGTGGCGTTTACTATGGGCACCCTGGGAAAGTTCACCAGGGTCGTGGCCCCGTTCTACGGAGCTCCCTTCACCTACGCCTCCTTTAATAAAAAAGCCGAGGAATCGCAGATCGATGTTAAAACGCTTAGAAGGATCTATGAAGAATTAAAATGAAGAAATTGGCCGTTATAGGAGATCCAATTGGCCATTCTCTTGGACCTCTCATGTGGAACGCTGCATTTAAGGCTTTAGGATTGGAGAAAGATTTTGTATATGAGTCTTTGAGAGTTAAAAGCGAAGAATTGGGCAGTTTCGTAAAAAAAATCAGGGAAGGGGCGTATATAGGGGCAAACGTGACTATCCCCCACAAGATCGCTATCATCCACTATTTGGACCGATTGGCCGAACAGGCGAGGTTGGTAGGGGCGGTGAACGCTCTTTACGTAGAGGATGGGGAAGTTGTGGGGGGCAATACGGATGGAGAAGGCGCCTTGCGAGCTCTCGTGGAACATGGGGTCGAAATAAAGGAAAAAAGGGTGCTTATCCTGGGAGCGGGCGGTGCAGCTAGAGCTATAGCGTTTACGCTCGCTCCAAGAGTTAAAGAGCTCATCATCCTGAATAGAACAAGAGAGAGAGCAGAGGAGCTGTCAAGCGAAGTTCTAAAATTAGCAACTAAGACGAGAGCTGGTGGTTTGCCCATTAAAGAGCTAGATGATGTGGATGTGGAAATGGTGATAAACTGCACTTCTGTCGGCATGAAGGGGGCGCAAGAGGGAAAAAGCCTAGTAACTAAAGAGATGCTTAGACCAGATCAGATAATCATGGATGTGGTCTACAACCCTCTTGAGACAGCGTTGCTGAGAGAGGCGAAAAGTGTCGGAGCGATGACGATTTCGGGCTTAGACATGCTCGTTTATCAAGCAGTCGCGAACTTCAGGAGATGGACAGGAAGGGAAGCGCCCGTAGATCTAATGAAGAGGACGGTAAAGGAGCGCTTATACGGACATGATAGACGGTAATATAGCGCTGATAGGGTTCATGGGGACCGGGAAAACCACCATAGGAAGGCTGCTCGCCAAAAAGTTACAGAAAGAATTCATCGAAACCGATGATCTAATAGAGAATAGAGCTCGCAAGACTATACCCCGCATTTTCAAAGAGGACGGTGAATCGAAGTTTAGAGAGCTGGAAACTGAGGCGATAAGGGAGGCGGCGGAAGTCGAAGGCTCCGTTATAAGCTGTGGGGGTGGGGCAGTACTGAATAAAATAAACGTGGATCGGTTAAGAGAGAAGGCGGCGATAATCCTCCTTGAGGCGTCCCCCGAAGAGGTCTTCAGGAGGACTTCAGGCGGCGAAAGGCCCTTATTGGCCGGGGACAGACTGAAAAAGATAAAACTCCTGTTAAAAAAACGAGAGCCGTTTTACAGCGACGCAGCGGATTACCGAATTGATACCACTGAGTTGGATGTGGAAGCTGTATTGGACAAGATATTATCCTGGGTGGGAGAAGGATGAAAGCGATAATCGAGAGGAGCGAGCCGAATGGTAAGATTTTCGCCCCCGCCTCGAAAAGCCAAACCCATAGAGCTCTGATATGCGCTTCTCTGGCGGAGGGAAAGAGCCTGATAGTTTCCCCGCTATATTGCGATGATACTGAAGTTACTGTAAATGTCTTGAGAGCCTGCGGGATAGGAATTAGCGGCCATAATGATGGATTTGAGATTCAAGGGGGGCGTTTTTCCACCCCCTCAAAAGAGTTGTATTGCTGGGAGTCGGGCACTACTCTCAGATTTATGACCGGGTTCTGTTCTTTGGTGGGGCGCTCAAGATTGACCTGTGGAAACTCGCTTAAAAGGAGACCCATAGGGCCGTTGGTCGATTCGCTCAAAGAGCTTGGAGTCGATTGCAGATGTGAGGGCGGCTATCCCCCAGTTGAGGTAGGGAAAAAAGGGATAGAAGGGGGCGAGACAACCCTTCCAGGGGATGTGTCATCCCAATTCCTCTCCTCGCTTCTGCTGGTTTCCCCATTTGCGACAAAAAGTGTGATCCGTTTAACAACCCCTCTCCAATCAAAACCGTACGTTTCGATGACTTTGGAGATGCAAAAAAGATTCGGAATAAAAATCGAAACATACAGAAAAGTATACTCGATTAGCCGTCAGAACTACATTCCTGCAACGGTCAATATCGAAGGCGACTGGTCATCCGCCTCTTTTTTATTAGCGGCTGGTGCATTGGCTGGGGAGGTAGAAATAAAAAACCTGAACTTCGCTTCCTCTCAAGGCGATAAATCCATCTTGGAGGTGCTAAAAGAAATGGGTGCTGAAATCGAGATCGACCAGGGATCCGCCTTTATCGAGAAGAAGAGATTAAAAAGCATAAACGTGGACGTCTCCAATTGTCCTGACCTTTTTCCGGTGGTATGTGTTCTTTCAGCCAGCGCAAAGGGTGTAAGCAGGATAACGGGCATAGAGAGGTTGAAGATCAAGGAGTCAAATAGAATCGAAGCGATGAGAGAGGGGCTGGAGAAAATGGGGGTGAAAATGGGGGTTGACGAAAAAAATGGGGAAGTATCGATAGATGGAGGCGCAATCTCAGGCGAAACGATCGACCCCAGGGGGGATCACCGGATAGCGATGGCCTTTGCCGTTTTAGGGCTGATCGCTGAGGGAAAAACTATAATCAGAGACACAGAATGCGTTTCAAAGTCATTTCCCGATTTTTGGGAGAGACTGAAAGAGTTGAATTGTGAGGTGGTAAATGAGTAACATTATCGGGGAGTCTTTTAGACTCGCCTATTTCGGCGAGAGCCATGGACCCTGCATAGGGGTTGTGGTGGATGGATGCCCTTCCGGGCTTAAGATTAAAGCCGGGGACATCCAGAACGAGCTGGACAAAAGAAAACCAGGTCAGAGCGAACTGGTGACCCAGAGAGAAGAAGAGGACAAGGTGGAGATACTCTCGGGGATATTCAACGGTAGAACCACAGGGGCGCCTATCGCGATGATCATCCAAAATAGATGTGTCGATTCAACACCCTATGAAGAACGAAGGAATCTGCCGCGACCAGGGCATGCAGATTATACGGCATCTGAAAAGTATTGGGGATTTAACGATTATAGGGGAGGCGGGATGTTCTCAGGGAGGATCACTGCGAGCTTTGTAATGGCCGGAGCCATAGCAAAGAAATTGCTGGGAAAAATCGACGTGGAGGTTTTGGCCTATACAAAGGAGATAGCGGGGGTAAAATCTGGTGACATGCCCATAGACCAGATAAGGAAGAATATGGGAGGGGGAAACCCGGTCAGATGCCCCGATCTTGAAGCCGCTGAGAAAATGATCGCGGAAATTAAAAAGGCCAGGAAAGAGGGAGATAGCGTAGGCGGCATCGTGGAGGGGATCGCTCTAAATGTGCCTGTGGGCTTAGGAGAGCCCGTTTTTGACAGCGTGGAGAGCGAACTATCGAAGTTAATCTTCTCCATACCAAGCGTCAAAGGTGTTGAGTTTGGCGCCGGATTTAGAGCTGCTGGTCTAAGGGGATCCGAGAACAATGACCCATTTGAGATAAGGGACGAAAAAATAATCACCAAGACAAATAACTGCGGGGGCATCCTTGGGGGAATAAGCGACGGCATGCCCATAGTGATGAGGGTCGCGATTAAGCCTACCTCTTCCATCTCCAAACCCCAGAAAACGGTTAACATGACCAAAATGGAGGAAGAGACCATTTCAGTCAGGGGAAAACACGACCCGTGCCTCGTTCCTAGGGCAGTACCGGTGGTGGAGAGCGCCATGGCGATCGTCCTGGCGGATCTCGCTCTTCGAGCGGACAGGGTACCAAGGGTGGTAGGGTGAATTCACCCGAGGAGATCGGGAGGCTCAGGGGAGAGCTGGATAAGTTAACTGAAAAGTTTATCGAATTGTTATCCGTGAGAGATAAACTGGTTATGCGGATAGGCGAGGAAAAAAAGAAATCAGAGGTGCAGGTTCAGGACCCAGATAGGGAAAAAGATATCATTGAAAGGGCGGAGAAAACGGCATTGGAAAAAGGGGTAGATCCCGCATATGCAAAGGAGCTGGTAGAACTTATGGTCCGCCATGGGAGGAGGTTGCAGAGATGAGAAAAATCGCATTTCAAGGGGCGCATGGATCCTATAGCGAAGAGGCTGCGATCTCCTTAGGTGAAGTGGAAACTGTGCCCTGCAGAACTCTGTCCGATGTTTTTGAAATAGTCGAATCGGGCGGTGGAGAGGGCATTGTGCCGGTTGAGAATTCCATCGAAGGGAGCATAGTGAGAACCTATGATCTTTTAAAAGATTCAACCGTTCAAATATCCAGGGAGGTTATTTTGAAGATATCGCACTGTCTGATCACCAATCCAGGCACCGACCTAAAATCGATAAGGAGGGTGTATTCTCACCCACAGGCGCTGGGTCAATGTGAACAATACCTTAGAGAACTGAACTACGAGGCGCTCCCGACTTACGATACCGCGGGAAGCCTGGAACTGGTAAAGCGAGAAAAAGGATCTGCCGCGATTGCGAGCGAAAGAGCTGCAAAGATGTACGATATGGAGATCCTTGAGAAGGGGATCCAGATGAGTCCAGAGAACTATACCCGGTTCTTCGTTATATCGGCACACGATGCCGATCCCACGGGCGCGGACAAAACTTCGATAGTCTTCTCCACTAAACATCTGCCCGGTTCCCTTTACCACTGTTTGGAGATATTTGCTAAGGCGGAATTAAACCTCATGAAAATAGAATCGAGGCCCATTCTGGGACAGCCTTGGAGTTATAACTTCTACCTGGATTTCGAAGGGCATAAAGCAGATGCGGGAAGCAAAAAGGCTCTAAAAGAGCTTAAAAAGAGGACGATTTTTCTGAAGGTGTTGGGCTCCTATCCAAAAGGAGTTAATCGATGAAAGTCGGAATAATAGGTGGAGCTGGCAGGATGGGGCAGTGCATCTCCGCTCTGCTCGAAAAGGATGGATTCGAAGTTGCCATATCCGACAAAAATACGGAAAAGCTAAGAAAAATTGGGAGGGCAAGGATTGAGAGCAACGCAGATCTGGTCAGAAAAAGTGATCTCGTCTTGATCGCACTTCCCTTAAATAGCCTGGAAGAGGTCGCGACGGAAGTCTCCCCTTTTGTAAAAGAGGGGCAAGCGATTTTGGATATCAGCTCTCTTAAAGAGTCTCCTTTGGAGATAATGCATAAACATCTCGGTAAGGCCATCATCCTGGGGGTGCACCCCATGTTTGGGCCCGCTATCAAAGATTTAAACTCCCAGAAAGTTATTTTAACCCCAACCAACGAAAGTGAGGCAAAAATCGCTGACAAAACCAGGGATTACCTGATAAAAAAAGGAGCTCGTGTCACAGTCCTACCTCCAAAAGAGCATGATGACCTAATGTCCTTCGTGCTGGGTTTTTCCCATTTCATAGGGTTGAGCGCGGCCTGCGCTCTATCTAAGATCGATCTGAAAAGACTGAAGGAGGTTTCTGGGCCCACTTTTGAGATTTTGCTAGAGCTTGCAACAAACGTCGTTTCTCAGGACTCCCACTTTTATGCCTCTCTCCAGATGAATCTGCCTGGCCTCGGACAAATAGAAGAGGATTTCATCGACCAGGCGAAAAGCTGGCGGGAAATGGTCGAGAGAAAAGACGAGAAGAATTTCGTCGAGAGAATGGAACGTTTGAGGGAGGAATTCGATGCGCCCTGATCTATGCATGGCTCCCATATTTAATAAGCGATGATGGGCCATCAATTGTTCAAGGTCAGAAGGAAAAGATCGAGTAGCGGGGGGTGGATTTGAACCACCGATCTTCGGGTTATGAGCCCGACGGGATAACCTGACTACCCCACCCCGCTTCAGGGCGGTTACTAGAAATAAAATGGTATATTTTAACCTTTCCCTGCGATGCCACGGTCAGGTTTCCTCCAGTTTGAATAGAGGTGCTACTCTTCCCTCCTTATCTGGATAGTAATCCACAGGGTGCAATTCCTGGCACCCTATGCTCACCTTTTTTCCGATCAGATCTTGACCAGATTTCTCAGGGTCATGATCTAGTCTGCCTATTATCCAGGGCCCATCATTCGTCTCTACGAGCGCTACGGTATAGGGGGCCTCATCTTCAAGCCCAGTTGGGGGGATGTAGATGGTGGTAAGGGACCTCAGCGTTCCTTTGTTGCGGAGCTCCGTGAGCTCTATATTCTCGCTCCCGCATTCCTGGCATACAGATTGAGGCGGGCAGGTGTATGCCCCACAATCGTTGCATTTATATCCGACGAGCTTCCCTCTTTTGAGCTCATTGAAGAAATACTTGAAACCTGCGCTCATTCTCCTCTCCTCCTTACGCTTAGTATAATGTTGCTCAGCGTGCTGAAATCCCCACCTAACGTATCGGTCATTCCCGCTTCAGCCCCATGTACATGCAACTCATCTGGCATAGGATCCATATCCCCCCTTAACTGTTTCGTCACCAAGTATATCTGCGAGGTGCCGGTTGCGCCAACTGGGTGGCCCTTACCTATCAGGCCACCAGATGGGTTTATCGGCAATTTGCCGTTGATCTTCGTCTTCCCTTCGGCGACGGCATCCGCTCCCTCGCCAAATTCGAAGAAACCTATAGCTTCAGAAGCTATTATCTCGGCGATCGTGAAGCAGTCGTGGAGTTCGACAATATCTATGTCATCGGGCGTGAGTTTGGCCTCTTCGAAGGCATCTTTGGATGATTTTATCCTGGTCATCGGCCTTATCATTTCAGCCTTCTGGCGGTAAATGCCACCTGCCCCGGCCTCCGCAGCGCCGAGAACATAAATTGGCTTATCGACCAGTTTTTCGGCTATTCCGCCTTCTGCCAACACGCATGCTGTAGCTCCGTCCGTCATAGGGCAGCAATCCATTAGGGTCAAAGGTGAGGCGACCATCTTCGAATTCACCACCTTATCAATGGTAAGATCGCCGTACTTTCCGTACCATTGGGCTAACGGATTTAGGGCCCCATTTTTATGGTTTTTTACGGATACATGGGCCATCTTTTCCCTCAACTCGTCCAGGGGTATGTCATACTCGGCCGCATAGAGTCTTGCGGCCAATGCAAATACTCCTGGAAAGGTTAAGCCAGCGTTTGACTCGTATATGCCATCAACGGCCGAAGCAAGAGATTTCGTTCCGACCGAGGTTCCGGCAGATAGTAACCTTTCCACTCCACCAACTAACATGATGTCGTGCCAACCGCCCGCGATCTCTCGATAAGCTTCTCTAAAAGCGACGGTGGAGGAGGCACACGCACCTTCGAACCTCAGGGACGGTATGCCGCGCAAACCGAGCTCTTCCGCCATAAACCCCCCCAGATTCGTCGTTCCATCCGTTATGCCCCCTCCATGCTGCCCGATGTATATAGCCTCGATCTTCTTCCTGTCCACCCCGGCATCGTGGATCGCCTGCAAAGCGGCTTCCCCGAACAGATCCACGAGCGATTTGTCAGTGTGCAGGCCGAATTTCGTATGGCCTACCCCAATTACCGCCACATCCCTCATCTCTCTCATGCTTTGGTGAACGCACGAGTAAACATAAAACTTATTGCTTCAGTGCCGCCTTTCTCCATGGCAGATCGCGATGCTCGAGATCTAACCTGAGCTCAAAAGTTAAAAAGCCCATGACCATTGATAAGTTATGCTGGTTAAGAACCGCTTGATCCTCGCTCTTGATCTACAGGACTTCGAGAGCGCGAAGAGAATCGTGGAGGAAGTGCATGATCTGGTAGATGGAATAAAGATAGGATACCCCCTTTTATTGAGCCATGGATCCTCAGTGATGGGAGAGTTGGACGAAAAAAATGTGATATGGGATCTGAAGCTAGCGGATATCCCCTACATCAACGGGATGATAGCCAGAAAAGCCTTTGAATCAGGGGCCAGAGGGCTGATCGCTCATGGATTCGTGGGCAGGGATTCCTTGCTTTCCGTAAAAGACGCCGCCCAAGAGAACGACGGGGATTTTTTCGTCGTCGTCGAGATGAGCCATCCAGGTAGCAAAGAGTTCATCAATCTTAGATCTCTAGATCTTCTCAAACTGGCCTTAGACGTGGACGCAACGGGAATAATAGCCCCCGGGAATCGACCTGAAAGGATCGAGCTGTACCGGAGCCTGACGGAGAAAATGCTCATCCTTTGCCCGGGCATAGGAGCCCAGGGCGGGGATGCTGGAAGTGCAATTAAAGCTGGAGCGGATTGCGTCATCGTCGGTAGGGCCATTACGGAATCGAAAGAGCCCAGAAAGGCGGCCATGGAGATCCTGAGGGGGTTAAGTGGAGAAATTGATTCTTAGAGCTGTAGGCGGCCATACCGTCAGCGAGATAGGTAACTCAAGAAAACCTCAAAGGAAAGTAGAATAAGGGGCTTATTTCCTAAAGGTGTTTAATGACGAAAAGCGATGCCTTGAAAATAATAGACAAAGTAAGAAGAGAAGGTAGGAGCACTCTGACGGAGTACGAGAGTAAGAAGGTGCTCGCATCTTATGATTTCCCCGTTACTAAAGAGAAACTGGCGAGAGATGAGGAAGAAGCGATAAAATTCGCTGAGGAGATAGGTTACCCTATGGTCCTGAAGATAATATCTCCCGAGATACCTCATAAGAGCGACGTCGGAGGGGTTAAAGTTGATATAAAATCGCCCGATGAATTGAGAAAGTCATACGCCGAATTGATGGCTATAAAGGAAAGAATCCGGGATGCAGAGATCCATGGAATCCTGGTTCAAGAGATGGCTCCCAAAGGGAACGAAGTTATCATGGGGATTACTCACGATCCACAGTTCGGTCCAGTTCTGATGTTTGGGTTAGGAGGGGTCTTTGTCGAGGTCTTAAAAGACACCTCTTTCAGGATACCGCCCCTCACGAGGTGCGACGCGGAGGGTATGATAAAGGAGATCAAGGCATATCCAATCCTGGAGGGCGCAAGAGGAGGGGTGGCTTCAGACCTTAATTCGTTAATCGATTGTGTGCTGAAACTCTCTGATCTCGGTATGGATCTCGGCGATTTCATAGATGAGATGGACGTGAACCCGCTCTTTGCGACTGGCGATTCTGCTTTAGCCGTTGACTCTCTCATAGTATTGAGATGACCCCTTAGCCGGATAAGGGTTCTATCTCCAGTTATACCGAGAATTCTCGTGGTTGGCAAAAAAGGCCAGATTTGCCAGCGATTTTGCCGCTCGGTAGATGCTGGGAAATACGCACATGCCCTCCTCGACGAGCCTTTTGCGCAGCTTCACCTTCTCCATCTCTATATCCGTGCTCCCCCCCGGTTGGAGCACCACCGCCATGGGCTTTTTATAACCATCCACAATCTCTTTCGTTTCGACCAGGGTTTCAAATATCACCTCAACTATAGATGCGATAGATTTTACCATTACATCAAAATGGCTAACGTGCGCCACTATGATGTCCACCTTTTCATCTCCTGCCACTATCTCTGTGCATTCCTTCAGGAGCGGAAAATCAAAAATTAAGAAGTAGGAGATGTCAACTGGGTTTTTCACGCTCGTCCCCATGGGTGGGATCATCCCTCTCAACTTCCTCATCGTCTCCTCTTCAAGGACGGGAACCTCCAGGCCGCTCATCTCACAAACGTCGGTGGAAGCGACGCTGGCGCCTCCGCCTGCCCCTACGATACCGACCCTCCTCCCTTTTGGCCGTATTAGATACTTGATCGCGGATATCTGGTCGGCGAGCTCGTCCCGATCGTTCACCATTATAGCACCCGATTGTTTGATCGCGGCCTCCCAAACTTTGCTCGAACCGGCTAAAGACCCCGTGTGTGAGGCAGCTGCCTTACCGCCTCCCTCCGTAACTCCTCCTTTCCATACCACCACGGGCTTACGCTTTGTGGCCTCTTTCAGCGTGTTGAGGAAATTTCTTCCGTCTTCAACCCCCTCGATATAGATGCCAATTACCTTCGTTTCGGGATCTTCCACGAGATAATCCAGAAGCTCCTCGCAACTCACGTCACATCCATTACCATAACTGACTATCCTGCTCGGTCTTATCCCCCAACTCCCCGCCTCATAGGCAAATTCTTCTGCGTGCCCTCCGCTCTGTGAGATAAATCCAACATCCCCTCTCTCCATCGGAATGCCGGGCAAAAAGACCAATTTTCCAGTTGGGGAGCATATGCCCAGACAATTTGGCCCTATAATTCTAACATTCGCCTTCTTTGCCGTTTCGGCGAGTTCTTCCTCCCTCTTTTTTCCCTCTTCAGTGCCGGTCTCGCCATATCCCGCGGTGTATATGCTTACCCCTTTCACCCCTTTTTTTCCACAATCTTCGATCACCTCTGGTATCCCTTGAAGAGGTATTGAGATAATAGCATAATCTACGTCGTAGGGTATGTCTTTCACGCTTGGATAGGCATTTCGGTCGAGTATCTTTTTCTTTTTTAAATTAACTGGATAAACGTTAGCACCGGTTTCCAGGAGGGCAGAGAAAAATATGTTGCCAAATTTTCTAACGTCATTTGAAGCGCCGACCAGCGCAACACCTCTAGGATTAAAGATCCTGTCTAATCCTTGATCGTCCATAGAGATACAACAGGCCCTTATAAAAAAATTTTTTGATTCGGTTTTGGAAGGAGAATTTTGAATTCTTGAGTTTCCTTAGGCGAAAAGAAAAAGAGGCCCTCAGGTTATCCCATTAACATGGAGACGGACCTCATATCCATAAGGGATCTTCGGAAAGATGACATCGAAGAAGTGCTGGGTCTTGCAGCAAAATATAAATCTAGATCCCCTGCGAGTGAGAACATCGATGTGGGAGAGAAGGTGTTGGGTACGCTATTTTTCGAGCCGAGTACCAGAACCAGACTCTCATTCGAGTCGGCGATGCTAAGGTTAGGAGGAAAAACTTTGGGATTTGGCAGCGTTGAATCCTCATCCATAATGAAAGGGGAGAGATTCTCCGATACTGTAAGAACGTTCAGCCATTATTGCGATTTGATGGTGGTAAGGCATCCATCAGAGGGAAGCGCAAGGCTAGCCTCTGAGCTTTCTGCCATACCCGTGATAAATGGGGGAGATGGCCCAAATCAGCATCCCACCCAGGCGCTTTGCGACCTCTTTACCATCGAGATGGATAAAAAGAGATTAGATCTCAAGGTGGCCCTGGCAGGAGATCTTTTGTATGGCAGGACCGTTCACTCTCTGGCGCAGGCTCTCGCCCTGTTTGGATCCGACATCCTTTTTATCTCGCCATCTTCCCTCAGGTTTCCCTCCTATCTAAAGGAGGAGATAGCTCAGATGGGCATCAGGGTAGAGGAGGACGATGATCTGAAAAAGGCGAAGGACTGCGACGTGCTCTACATGACCAGAATACAAAAAGAGAGGATGTCTGAGAAAGCATACGAAAAGGTGAAAAATTGCTTCGTCGTGCGAAAGGAGGATTTTGAGGATAGCGATACGCTTATAATGCATCCTCTCCCGAGGGTCAACGAGATAGAGAGAGAGATGGATGATCTTCCCAATGCCAGATACTTCGATCAGGTGCGCGACTCCGTGCCGGTTAGGATGGCCTTAATTGACCTCATCTTAAATGGGAAGCTGGAAGTTTGTGAAGGAGAGACGGAAAAAGGAAAGTGCCCAAATCAAAGATGCATAACAAACGTCGAGAGCATGGATACGAAGGTGGAAAAAGGCAGATGCCTTTACTGTGAAAAGCCGCTAGATTGAGGGAAACTTTTGGGAAAGGATGGGCTTCTGACTATGAGATTCTATAAATTTGCACAGATTATATAAGCGATAAGGTTAAATCTTAAAGGACAATAGTAAGGAGATGCTCCCTGATCTTCGGAGGCGAGAGCTCAGCCTTTATAGAGAGGAGGCCTCCCTGATCCTCTATCGAAGCAAAGCGATAAAGTTCGGGGACTTCAAACTTAGCTCTGGTGATACGAGCCCCTACTATGTCGATTTGAGGATTTTGCCAGCGTATCCAAAAAATTTTGACAGGATCGCTGACTTTTACGTCTCTCTGCTGAGATCCTGCGACAAAGCGGACAGGATCGTGGGAGTACCTACCGCTGGCATCTCAATAGCTACTATGGTGAGCCAAAAAACCGGCATACCGATGGCCTATGTCAGGAACGAGGAGAGGGCTCATGGGTTGGGGAAGAGGATAGAGGGTGAGATGGAGGAGGGGAACGGCGTGGTACTGGTCGACGATCTGGTGACCACCGGGAAATCCGTGATAAGGACCTCATCCGTTTTGAAAGAGGAGGGGGCCAAGGTCAGGGGCCTCATATGTTTGATCGATCGGGAGCAGGGGGGACGGGAAAGGCTTGAGGGAGAGGGAATAGGGGTCCACTCCCTTCTCACCACCAGCGAGCTATTCAAGATCTTACTGGAGATGGGCCTGATCGAAGAGGATGCCTATTCCAGGATCATCGATTACATAAAACACGGATAAAAGATTAGAGATCCAGCTCGCTTATCCTTATGAGGGAGATCAGATCTATTCCTTCCTTCTTGAATTTTTCGTGCGCCCCCTTCTCCAGGTCGACCACTGTATAAACCCTCCTGACTTTTCCGAGCTCATTTATGGTTTTTATCGTTGAGAGAACGGTCTCCCCAGTGAGCGTAACATCCGCTATGATATCGATAGAAGCCCCCTTCTCTATCTCCCCATAGAGTACGTTACCGCCATGTATGCAAACAAATGGGAGGCCCGTCTCCAGGGATAGCGCCGTAACTATCGGGTCGGACTCTATGGAGGGGCTAGCCAGCATATCTGGTTTAGTCTCCATTATCTCGATAAGCGCTTGAGCTATTATCCTTAAATATGCAGGAGCGGTTGTGAGTTTAAAGAGGTTTACGAGGTGTTTGCTCTCTCCGCCTTTACCGGAGATCAACCCCTCCCTCCCTATTATCCCCAACAAAATCTTTTTTTTCATCAGGTTCTCTAAATTAGCTTCTCACCATACTTAAATTTTGTCCTATATCGCTCTGTTGAACGATCGCATTTAAAGCCATAAACGAGTTCACTTCCATCGATTGGAACGCCTATTCCCTACCATCAGAATCCTGGCTCAACTCGCTGCTGAAGATGACGGGAACCACTAAGAGGGTCGTCGCAAACATGATCGCCAAAGCTATCGAGGTAGCCACCATCGGAGTGGCGACGAACTCGTCTATGTGAGAGAAGCCGAAGAATAGAAAAGCTCCGAACGATGTCAAAGCGGAGAACATGACGGCTTTCCCGGTGCTTGAGAAGGCGTACTTGACGGAGCCCGTCTTCAAAATATTCCAGGTCAGGTGGCACGTATAGTCGGCCCCTATAGAGGTTATGAAGACTATCGGGAGGATCATCGTAAGGGAGATCCTGAGATCGAAATAGGGCAATATGCCTAGCCACCAGAGAGTGGCCAAAATCTCGGGGATGATAACCGCTAAAATCGCCTTGAGTTTTCTGGTCGTTAGAAACATGATTATGGCTGAGGAAGCTATCGTCACCAAAAACAGCACCTCCAGCCAGAAACCGCTATATGTGAGGAAGAGGTAATAACCGGTGGATATGCCCTGAACGTAGACGTTTACGCCTTCTGGCTTTCTATCCTCCGCAGCATCGATGCACTCCCAGAGCCTATCCCATACGTATCTCAGGGAGTCATAATCATTCTCCACCTTCACGAACGCCTGAATGACCGTCATATTTTTGTCCGGGGTCAGGACCAGGTCTATCAAATACCTCCATATCTCGTCCTCCCTCATCTCATCTATAAGGGCGTTGACCTCTTCCCTGGTCTCTGGTAGAAGAGCCCTCATCCCCTTACCGCTTACCAGGGCGCCCAATGACTCGAGGGATCCCGCACTTCCTTTCCTCAAGGAGTTGTAACTGCCCAATATCCAGGTTATCGAATTTATATTGCCCATCGACTCGACCAGATCAGATGCGTTTACCAGGTTCCTCTCGATGGTCAGAATGTAGTTGAGAGTTGCTGGATCCGCTATATCGCCTTCCAAAATTATCATCTCATCCGCACCCCCAACCCTCCTCTCGGACAGGTGAATGTACGCTTCCCTCGCGGGGTCCCCCTTGGGCAGGTTGCCGGTGGTTATCTCGGCGTAGTACTCCACGTTTATTATATTGGGTATTAAGACGGCTGATACTGCCACCAGTGCAACGATTGTATAAACGGGATTTTTTCCTATAGCGACGGAAGCTTTTTCCATCGCTCTACTGGGCGCGAATGCCCTAGCGTTAATCCCTCCGGTCAAGGTTATCAGAGCGGGGACGAACGTTAGGGCTATTAAAGGAATGAGCGCCATCGCTATTGCCCCTGTTATTGCGATGAATATTAGCGCCCTTGAATTGGAAAGCGATATTGCCGATAGCCCCACTATGGTGCCTATAGCGGCCATGCAAATTGCCACGCCAGCCCTCCCTCCAAGTCTCCTGAAGGCCTCTTTGTCATTTGCCCCTTTTCCCTTTTCCTCCAGGTACTCATTGATCACGTGGATGGAATAATCTATGCCTACTCCCAAGACTATGGGAATCGCTAGAAGGCTTGAGGTGGTGATCGTTACTCCTATTAACGGTAAAATGCCCAGGGTCCATATAAACCCTATGAAGAGCGAGAGAATTGCTATCATGACTAACTTAACGCTCCTGAATGCCAGGAACAGACATATCAGGATGAAGATGAAGGCCGGAATCGCGAGCCATGAATCCCTTTGTATCCAGATCTCAAATCTCGCCAGGCCGGAGTTCAACCCATTATTTATGAGGTATTTGCTCATGAACAGGTCATACCTCTCCTCGGGCTCATAGCTCAGGATCGCCCGCTCTATCTCCAGGCCTATCCTTCTAGCGTCTTCGCTGAGCGGTTCCGCATCGATCAATAAAGGCATCATCGCCCCCTGATAGTCGAGGTTACCTCCGAGCGCCAGGTTTATCTGGGGGGTGGACCCGATCCTTGCTAAGGCCCAACATGTAGCGAAATCCTGCGAGCCCTCCGGTATATCGTAGTACTGGAGATCGTTGTTGTGAAGGAGGTAGTTCATGGTCTTGACGACCCTTGGGAGGCCCACGTCATCCTTTACCTGGGGCACTCTTCCCTGAATATGGGTGAAGAGCGCGAACATGGCTCTAACGGAGAGCTCGTCGGTTATGTTATCGATTCCCTGCTTCTGGGCTTTTCCTGAGTCCAGCTGGAAATATATAACCTCCAGATTGCTGGAGTTGCCCAGCTGAGAGATGAACCTCTCGCTGGCTACAACATTCGGGTTGTCCTGTGGGCTATAATCCGCGATCCCCACATCTATGGTCAGATTCCTCAACGCGAGTATCATGGGGATCGTGATAATGATATATGAAAGGAGTATCGCCCTCGGGTGGTTGGACGACCAATGGATCAACCTGAATAGAAGCCTTCCAAGGGAGTCTCCAGGCAACTTTTTCAGACTTCTAGCGGGCATCCCTTCCCTTCCTGTAGTATATGACAACTACCGGGATAGCTATCAATATCACTCCCAGCAGGATGAGGATCTGGAGAGGGTGTTCCTCCCTCTCCCCTATTTCGACTATCATTGAGTAAGAGCCGGATAGAGCCTCCGGTGCGACGTTCAAGAGCCTGGCAGCGAAGACCCTAAGCGCTTCGGATTTAAAGATGGAATTCAGGGAAAGCAGGACGACGGGGAGGGCATTTATCATGCCTCCGATAAACGGCAGTATCTTTTCCGTCGAGTCTGTAAAGGCCATTAATGAGATCGGGCCTCCAGAAAGAGATATAGAGGTAAACGGTCTCGAAAATGCGGGGGCCGTCCCTATTGCATCCCAGACCTCGTTTAGCCCCTCAAGCCATGTGTCCGGCAACATTAAATTTCGGATAGCCCCCTTCAGGGCTCGAGTGAGGGACTCCATTATGGCCCAGATCATGATCCAGAAGCTCTGAAAGAGGATGGGGGCCAGGCTCTCCAATATGCCTGGTAGGCCCAGGAACAGCTGAGCGAACACCATCTCTGAATCTATGGTGTAACCTGTTCCTCCGCTGAGCGTTGGCAGGATTAAAAGGAAGATGATAAGATGAATGGGATCCGATAGGATTTCGGGCAAACCCTCGAGGGCCTGGGGGGTCACCTCTACCAGCTGAACGACATCATCCGGGCTCTTAGGATATTCTGCACTTATCCTCAGACTCATCAGCCTTTCGCCAGGGGGGAGCTTTACCCTTACCTCTCTCGAGCTATTCGGCTCGAGGAGGAATGATGCCTCTTCGACGATATCTCCCATTTGGGCCCTTACCTCGACCCCATATTTGAGTCTGGAATTGGCGCTGGATACCACAACAGGAAGAAATCTTTTCTCCCCATATTCGATCAGGTCTCCCGTCCGGAAGAGTATTCCGGTGGAGCCCACCTCTATCTCGTCCTGCTCCATGCAGCTAACGGGATGAAGCAGTGAAGATAGAACTAAAAGGGAGATAAAGAATACGCTTGCACTCCACCTCACTCGGAGCATAAAAAGGGATAGAAGACTTCATATATAAACCTTTTTTATTTTTAAATCGTATTACAATTTATGTAGCTTGAGGGGGAGATTAGAAAGTTTTTCTACCTCTCCTTCTTCTTTTAATTTCTGTTCTTTATGCCCCCTATCCCAAAACTTCAAATATCCACGCTCCGTCTTTCGATGCAGTGTTCTTGTCCAGACCTCTATAGGAATAGACCAGGTCAAAGTGCTCGCCGTCCAGAAAGAATTTCTCAAATGCGGGCTGGCTAATCTTCGTAGGCATTCCCGCCGTGGAGGCGCTGTCCTCGCTATAGAGCAGGGGGCCAGGGCCGATTACATCCTGCTTACTTATGAATATATACCTTATGTTCAATTCTTCTATCTCTTCCCTGCACTCCTCATAGCTCTCAGCCACAAATATCCAATACGCCTTATTCCAGGTAACATTTTCATGCCTGGCTATTCCCATGATAAGGGCCGATTCGCCTAAGCCAGCAGCTATCACCTCCTGAGGCGCTATTTCGCCGCTGTTCTTTATCCAGTATATAGCCTCCATCTCGCCGTAGGTGAAGCCATCATCATAGGCTCTCATCGATCGGAATGGTGGGTAAACCGTCAGTCCGCACAGGACGATGAGGGAGACGAAAAACGCTACCAACATCTTCTTTCTCTTCACCTTCTCTCTAACCATTACATAGGTCAAACCGGCCAAAATGAATGCCGGGATAGCTATGTACTCAAGATGCCTGTATGGCCACAGCCATTGTATCTGAGTAAGGAGCGCCACTATAACGGAAATTATGGGCGCTACCGCTAAATAGACCAAAAATTTTTCTTTACAGAGAAAGATGCCCGTCAGCCCAATGCTCAGCGCGATAACGGACGGAACTCCCCACAGAACGGCGGAGGGCGGCAAAACCAAGCCCGAGTCCGGCATAGGAATCACGGTTAGAGAGATAAGAAGGATGAGGGCAAGGGAGAAGAGGGATAGCGCTATGATGACTATCGACCTCAGACTTCTCTCCTGATGGCCTTCATGAGCCGCCCTCCCCATTTCGGGGCGGCCGTTTTTTCTGTTTCCAATTTTTATTTTGATCTTCCTCTTTAGCCTGATGGTCAAAGGCAGCAAGAGAAGAAAAGCAGCGCCGACGATGAGTGGCGACCACCATGGAATTAATAGAAAGGAGGTTAACTGATTCAACAGACCGTCTCCGAACCGGGGAGTGCCCCAGAACCAGAAGAGCATGATAATTGGCAGGAAGCAGCCTAAAAAAGTAAGCTCAACTCTGACCTTTTTTAACTCAGTTCTCTCATTTGAGAGTTCCCTCAGGAACGATATCGCTATGACGCAGATAAGAAGGAAATATGTGGTTAGATGGTGAGTCAGAACCAGAGCGAGAGAAGCCAGGATGAGCAGGGGCAGGAACCTTTTATCCCTGTAGGATTTGTATATGAAGAGGAGAGAGTAAGCGAAGAGTACAAACCCCAGATCGGCTTTAATCGGCCTGGAAGTGGTTCCCACGAAGGTGAATGAAACGGCCAAAAGGGAAGAGGCTATCAGGGCAATCCTCATCTTATCGCTTTCCGATCTCTTCTGGAAGATCTCAATGGAGAGTAGTGCTACAGGAGGAATCGTCAATACAGCCGTTATCGGAGCCCCTATTGCAAAGGTCTCCACCGTCGGCGTGCCGAGAAGGAGCTTAAACAATCCGAAAAATGAATAGGTGCCCACGAAGGACGGATTCTCGCCCCATCCCGGGAAATCCCGGGAAAATCTCCCATTTGTTATGAGTTCATCGAGCAGATAGAGGTGCCTCCCGAGATCATCACCGATGAGCCTGTATTCCAGAAGCGGGATGAGGCGTGCGATTATCGCCGCTCCGATTATGACCGTCATTAGCGCGTAGAACCATTTTTTCTCCATCTGGGATCGCCTTACAATACTATTGGAAAGCTTCTACTTAAAACCTTCTGTGTTTTTTTCTTTTGAGCAAACATTGTCAATGGGGTTTGCACCATGAAAAATAACTCTCGAGGGAATAGAAGGCCCTTAGCGCTTGAATGATCGGATCTATGGGTTCGAGCAATGGGGCGAGCGCTTCAACTAGCGGAGCGATGGCAACAATCACGGGGTCAAATGGCTCAAAGAACAGAGGGATGATCGGCATTACAGGCCTGAACATTTGAGCGAGCGCTTCGACTGGGCCAACCACAAAACTGTTGGCAGGCGCCATCATCAAAGTGATATATGGTACCAAGAAAAGAAGCCTCAGGATTACCGACCCCGCGATCCTCGAAAGCGGAGGGATGAACAGATCCAGAATGTCTGCTGCCAGGGATACGATCGGCGTGATCCAGAGTAGGAGAGATAAGAGGGTATGTAACAAAGTATGCAGGTAAGAAGCTACACAGTCGAGATAGGCCTTCAGAAATTCATCCCAATTTGTATCCTGTGCGAACATCAATTCTTCGTAAGGGGATGGTATTTCTGCATACCATAAGCTACTGTTATAATCTTCCTTAAATAGGGGAAAATAGATGCTTAACCCACCTGAATTATCTCCTTCTACATGTGCATTGGCAATCACAGCTTTGTTCATCACACTGATGATCCGGTTTTTTGCCTCTTTCACCTCCATCTCCTCTATCATAAGAAGTTCTATGAAATGACAAAGATCGCCATAATAATTAATTCTGAAAACTTTCGCATATTTCCTTCTATTGGATGCTGCAAACCCAATTTCATCTTTAAATTTCTCGACGTTCTCTCTCAAAAGAAGCGCTATCTCATCGATAGCGTTACCCAATTCATCCATTTCACTGAGATCAATTGCAGAGAGCGTAGTTTTAAGCCCATACTGAGGATCTATCTCCGGTTCGAAGTGATCCACTATGCATACCGCTAGTTCCCTCGGCGTCATATCAGGATTATTTCTCAGACCGCTCAATGGTTCGGAGAATGGCCAGATCCCCCAGAGCATGCACTCCTCAGATGCAACTATGTATTCACAATACGGTCTTACCTGATAAGCTACTTCCATCATACCGGTCATGCACATATCGAATCCTATCAGGCCCAATTTTCTGGTTCCATTTTCGGTGATTTCGTTTAATGCGCTCGCAAGTTCCGGCATAGTGATTATGCTGCCGCTGCTCGTTCCGTCCCAACAAACTCCCTGCCAGCCGCTTCCATGATCGCTGGTCAGTATCAGGCCATAGTGCTCCGAGGGATATTCCTCCATAACTTTTTCCGCAAACTGCTTCAATGTCTCCTCATCCCCCATGTCTGATTCAGTTGGCCATTCCAGTTCTTCGAGTAAGTTATTCTCTATATAGTAAAGTCTTGTGTCCCCATACGAATCGCCATCGATGAGGGCGGCGATTATGACCTCATTACTTGAGCCGACCATCTTCACTTCATTTAAGATTCTTTGCGCGTCAGCATAGGCGTAGTTGTCTCCATTTAGATACAGCAACACCGTCCACCTGGAGGGGGGTTGCATAACCGCTCTTTCTGTTTCATGGCAGGTAACTGATGCCTCATCTGATTCGCCTGATGTACTGCCCCTCAGATCTATTTCCTCGTCGTCTGTTAGCCCATCTGTATTTTCATCTTCTTGGGACACAACCGGAGCCCATCCTAGGAGTAGGGCAAGACTCAAAAAGATTGCCATTTCCCTTTTCCCTTTCATTCTCTCATCTCCTGGGGGTTCTGTACTTTTCTATATCACTGGCGACATTTAAATATTCCTATGAGAGGGTACTCCTCCAAATTTAAACCATTTATTTGAGATCTCGGGATTTAAGGAGTGAAGAGATCTTCTTTTCCAAATAGGAAACGAGAGAGAAGAGGAAAAATTTTTATTAGCCCCGATATCCTGTTTCTGCCTAAGTTCAGGTTCATTCCAGCTTTCATGGCCCTTGTCTCTTTTCCTCTTATCAGGTTATAGACGACCCTCCTTAGCCCCAAAAATAGATCGGCCGACCCGCTTTCCTTGAA
>DACJ01000072.1 GCA_002494765.1 Euryarchaeota archaeon UBA186 | reverse complement strand
ATGCTGTATAGATTAGGACATTACTATCGCCTTTATAGACAACTCCGTAGAAGTTAATCCATCTCCGCTTTCCTGGCCGTAAACTATATTGGCACAGGTGCTCAATCCCCTCTCATTTTGAAGGGGCATCGGAAGTATCACTGGAATCCCCATTGCAACCCATGCGTAGCCATCGGTCGATTCCACTTTAAAATGGTGCGTCATCCCTAATTTGAAGGGCAATCCTTCATCTAAATTCCAGGTCAGGTAATTGTGCCCGTCTCTCGTCGCTTCTGATGATATTCCAGAAGTTGTACAGCGGGTTGGAAAAACTATCGGAGCGAACAGTTTTAACGCGACGAGCTCATCTACGCCTATCCCTATAGCACTGGATAGCCCCTTTATTTTCTCCAAATGCTGCGGATAAACTTCTTCTAAAATTTTGATGTGATTTCTCGCATCCTCCATCAATTGTCGAGGAGCATGGTCTTTCTCCGCTTTTTCCCAGATCATCTCTCTTATTTTTAGATATTTATCGAAGAATTTTAAACCTGCCTGATAACCAATTTCGTAGTGTGTGCCTTTAAATCCCACGATCTTTGGCGCGTCGTGGAAAATTGTATGCCTTTCTTCGACAGACGATTTTGATGTTGTTTCGATGTCCATCATCGTTGCTATAGCTCCACCAGATGCCATCGTTACCATTCCCAGCGCCAAAAATACCGCGATTATTTTCTTCATTCTTTCACCTTTTCTCATCTCTTGCCATCAATAAAGATATTTCCAGAGAGTTTTCTACTCTGACCGCACTTTCTCCATCCAGTTGATTTCGCGAAGAACTTTCCTCGAGCAGTAGAGGGATGAGCCCTCTCTTCGGCTGTGCCATCTTCACGAGATAAGATCCGGAAGGGTAGTTTTTGTTCCCTATTTCAACATCTTGCCCCAGTTCCTCCATAGCTATGCCGTGAAGCCCAAGGCTCTTGATGATCTTCTCACCTGAAGAAGGTACGATATATCCCCATGGGGGAGCAACAGCCCCGTCATCGAGATAGATCAAACCTTCCCTGTTTTCTCCTTTTATGACGGCGTTGGCTTTTGCGAATTCGACCATATTCTTGATCATGCGGCTGTTTTCATGAACGTAATTTAAGGTTGTATTCATGATCAATTCCTGAGAGTTAACGCGAATTTCTCTTCTATTTGCTCCCAATCTGAACATATTTGACTCTGCAAGCATGGCTATGCAGTTGTGCAGACCCATCTGATTTCTCGCTATAGCGGGATCAGGGCCTCCTGCCACCTGGGTGAGTGGTATGCCCGCAAACGTAATTACCCCGTAATCCCCAATGGTGTAGCCCGCCCCCTTTGCAGCAGGCCAGATCCAGTTGTACACGAGATCCTCGCTGGCCATGCGTATAGTCGACTCCACGTTTCCGTTGCTGGGATACATCGTGGTGATATCCCAATCGTATATGCGGATCGGCTGAATTGGAATGCCTATTCCGCCGTATTCGTGGTGGTCGATCACGACATGGGGTTCCCATTCAAGTACCACTTCCTGCACCGCTCTGGCTTCTGGCGTTGCCAGGGCCATGTGATCCCTGTTTATGTCGACTCCATCCGCATTTTTCCTCGTATTTCTTTCAGAACCATCGGGATTTATCATCGGTATGACGAGGACGACCTGGTTTTCCAGCAATCGAGCGGCATCCTCCCCATTTGCCAGGTATCTGATGATATCCAGGGATGCATCGGTGACTGCCGGCTCGTTTCCGTGTTGCCTCGCCATAAGAAGCGTGACGCACCTTTCTCCCACGTCCTCGACCGAAACCACGGCAGGTTCCGCGATTATGGCTAAATATATATCTCTTTCTTCGACTGATTTGCCGATCACCTCCAGGTTTACCCGCCCACTGGATTCTCCTATAGCATGCAATTCTCGAACCAATTTATCGTGCCCGATGAATCCCGTTCCTCTTTCCGCTAAATGAATGGAAGACCTTTCCGTTTCGATTCCTATGGGGAAAGATGGAATTATCACAACTAATGAGGCTATCACAACCAGACATGTTTTCCCGATACGTTTATTCGACACCATTTACCCCCTCATCTTTTAGATATATGGACCAAACCAGAACATATCATTGCAATCGACAATTCAAGGGCTGAAATATCTGAAAGAGATTCTGCGCCATCGATCGTTCTAGCGGACAGATTATAACCCGCATTCATACCGTCCCATGATAACTCAACATCAATACTGGTCTGTGATGCATCAAAATCGTTCAATTCTATGTTAAATTCTCTGCTCGTTCTCTGTGGGATTGAAAGCGTTGTACCGCCAATTGGAACGCCATCGGTATAGAGATCGATCGCAACATTTGAAACATCGCCATAGCCATGGTTATAAACTTCCACCGACAGTGCATTTTCTCCCTCATAATAGGTCAAATCCGAAATCGATAGAATTGCCGGAAGGGAGACCCCGGCATATTCACTCTTCATCTCCTCGTACGCCCATTTTCCCTCGCTCAGATCGAGAGATGTTAAGAGAGATGCCGCATTCTCGAATTTTCCCTCTTTCAGATAATCATAAGATATATTCTCTATTTCAGAGGAAGTGATAAGTTCCTTTCTCTCCAATTCAAGGAGATGAGGTGTTAGCTCACCTGGGGGCCGTAATTCTCTGCGCACGGATTCAGATGCTCTCCATGCGTCTCCATTCAGATAAACCTCGCAAATTTCTGTGGAGATGATGTGAAGAGGGACATAGAGCGTGTTGCAGGGTAGACCTAGAGCAACCCACATGACCGATAATTCGTTCGGGTAAGTTTCATTCACCTGGAATGTCACCCCTAGAAGTGTGCTGGAACCGCCAGATTTTGGATGCCCGCAGATAGAGCCCTCATATTCAGAAATCATGCCGCCTTTTCTCACGTGATGGTGCCTGGACAATTCATTGCAATCATAGATGGTGAAGTTGCCTTTCTTGCGCTCGAGGAATTGTTTTGCCGCCTTATATCTTATTATACAATCTTCGGATAGAGCTGAAAACAGGCTATATTTTTTCAATACGATGAAGTAATTCGACCTGTACCCCACATCATCAACTATGATCGATTCCTTATAAGAAGATAAGGAAAACCCGGTAACTTCGATGATCGCACCTTTTTCCTCATCGACAACGAAGAACATGGATCCGCCCGCTATCTTATGTTTCTTTACCATGTTTTTTAACATATCATAAGCGCTATCTACAGAGTCGCATCTCTCGACGATGAGCCTGTTAACCACGAGACTACCCGCTCCAAAAGGATTTATGGCCCACGTAGCGACGGCATTGTTCCCGGCAGCAAGTCCAAATTTGTTTATTCCCGCCGCAATTCCATTTTGCCCTGCAGTGACCACCGCGTGAAACGGATGACCCCTGTCGGGTATGATCTTTACGACTACCTGCGTACCGCGCCTGCTATCACGATTTTTATGATAGATTGAATCTCCGTTAAGAGTCGCATCGCCCGTTGCGATCCAGGATGTGCAGCCGCCGTGGCTTCCCTGGATTATTTCTGAACATAGATTCAGAGAAAGGACATCATCATAAGATGTGTTGGAGGCTTCGGCCATAGCTTTTAACTCGTTGAGCAAATGAGGGGCGATCTCTTTGATCGTTTTCTCTCTATTTCTAGCCATCTCAAGGATATTCCCCCTTTCATATCTATGGTCTCTGGCAATTTCCCAATACGATCTGATATTCTCATGGATCGCGTCTTTTAATTGAGTGCCATATTGCCATCCGATCTCTTCTGGAGCGCCGTGAAAAGTAAATGCCTGATCGTCTATTGAGCTCGAAGAGTCTAAAGGGGTAATACATTCATGATGTTCTTTTGCAGTAATACTGCTCACCGCTGCGGTCAACAAAAGGACGACCACAAATGTCGATATTTTTTTCATTTCGTTACCTGACATTTTTCTAATAAATAGATGATACTTAAAATTTCCTATGCTCTCAGTCAAATGCGGTGACAGGTTAAACGACCTGGAAGACTCGCGCGTATGGGTTCTTAACTTCTCAGCTAGATCTATTTTCCATCAATCCCCATTTACCCTTATGGGGTAAAACCCCAATTCCGGAAGATACTATAACTACGATCCCATATCAATCCCCGATGCTGTTTGAACATACACGAAATCGCATATTCTGGAAGCCCAAATAATCCCGACATAAGGATGGAGAGATGATAGAACCAATCCTGACTGTAGGCATAATCATTTTCGTGGGGTTTATCCTGGGGGAGATAGTCGCGAAAATAAAGTTGCCTAAGGTGACAGGTTATATCCTTGCCGGGGTACTGCTAAATCCAGACCTGTTCGGCATCATCTCTGAAGATTTTGTTGAGCACACCAGCCTGATCACTAACATCGCTCTTTCCTTCATAACGTTCTCGGTGGGTGGATCGCTTTTATTCTCCCGGATAAAGAAATTGGGAAAAGGTATAATCGGCATCACCGTTTTTGAGGCGGAATTGGCCTTCGCGGCGATAGCATTGGGCTTTTTTGTGCTGGGGTCGTTTTCCATCCTTTCCGTGGGCAACAGCGTTTTAGCGTTTATCCTCCCCCTCAGCCTATTGATGGGCTCGCTGGGTTCACCCACTGATCCATCCGCTACCCTGGCTATTACACACGAGTACAGGGCGAAAGGTGACGTCTCCTCTACGATCATGGGCGTTGCCGCGTTCGACGATATATTCGGAATAGTAAATTACACCATCGCTACGGTGATAGGGGGAGTGTTGATCCTGAACCAGGATCTCACACTGAATTCGATGGTCCTAAGCCCCCTGGTGATAATCCTAGGGGCTGTTGCTCTTGGCGTGGTTATCGGGTTTATCTTAAATTTTATCACTTGTCTGATAGAAAGGGAGACGGAGGGGGCCCTTATAGTGCTGGTCTTCGGAATGTTGCTTCTATGTTTCGGCCTTGCCTCATTATTGGGATTCGATGAGCTCCTCTCAACGATGACGATGGGGATTATCGTGGTGAACTTCAACAAGAAAAGGGAGAAGATATTCTCGATCCTGGAGAGGTCCATGGAAGAGCTGATATTCGTCCTTTTCTTCACCTTAAGCGGGATGCATCTTGACTTTTCGGTCCTTTCCACCACCTACCTTCTGATACTATTCTTCGTCATGTTCAGAGTAGTAGGCAAGGTCTCCGGAACCTGGATTGGGGCATCCATCTCCAAATCAAGCGGAAAGGTGAAGAAATACACCGCTGGAGGCCTTATACCGCAGGGGGGTATTGTGGTTGGCTTAGCGCTGATGATCAAACAGAACCCCGCCTTCGATGGCATATCCGACATCATCATAAGTACGATCATAGGGGCTACGATCGTTCACGAGTTGATCGGGCCTATAATCGCCAAGACGTCGCTTAAGAGAGCTGGCGAGATAGAAAACTGAGATGCTTGGTTAAACGATTTTTATCGTTATACAAAGTATGTAAACTCAAGGGGGGGGTGAGGGTTGGAAGGGAGAGGGGGGAACTGGTAGATTAGATTAGTGTTCCCCCTTCTCCTTCTTTCTTATTAATAAGTCTTCATGGCCTGTTTTATGTTCTCGGTGGCGGCTTTGGGATCCGCCACGTGGGTTATCCCTCCCCCCACCACGACGATTTTAGCCCCGGATTTTACCGCAAGGGGTGCCGTCTTCGCCCTCATCCCACCTGCCACAGCGACCGGGATCTGGACGGAATCGCACACTTCTTCTACCAGGGGGAATGGGTATCCAGCATATTCTTTACTCAATTGCTTATCTATTGATATGTGAAATTCCAGGATGTCGGCCCCCAACCTTTCCAATTCCGCAGCTCGTGAAACCGGGTTGGATATCGCTATCAGGTCTGCCATTATGTGTACCCCCATCTTTTTTGCTTGTTCTACCGCCTTTGCTATCTCCAGATCGTCAGATGACCCGGATATTCCAACGATATCTGCACCAGCTAGAGCCGCTATAGCCACCTCTTCGGCTGAATTTGCCAGGGTCTTTAAATCGGCTACCAGGATTTTTCCCGGAAATTTTTTCCGTAATTCCCGAACGGCTTTAGCGCCTTCACACTTTATCAGCGGGGTTCCAACCTCCAACCAATCTACTCCCCCCATGTTTGACTGCTCTGCGATTCTCAGGGCGTCTTTCAATTCCGTCAGATCTAAAGCTACCTGAAGAATGGGATTGCCGAATTCCAACCTTTTCTTTTTCCCCTGTTTTGATGGTATCCTAGACGGGATCTCTTCGATCCGGATCTGGGCGTCGTCATTATAACTGGCTATCGGTATGTTTAATCCCTTTAATTCTTTGACCTGCTCAGGTTTACACAGCATGTAGTGGACCCCATTTTTTTCGAGGGTTTTAGCCCTATCCAACCCCGCATTTACCAGATCCGCCATGATTTTAACATCATACTTCCTGGCGGCTTCGACAGCGCCTATTATGGTCGAGTCGTCCGCAAGACCTGAAACCGTGATTACGTCCGCGCCGGCCAGAGCAGCTACCTCAACTTCCAAAAATCCAGTATCCATGGATTTCAAATCCGCGAGAATAACATTATCCGGGCATCTGCCTCTAATCGCTTTCAGCCCAACCATCCCAATGGACTTTACGGTTACGGACCCAAGGCCCAACCAGTCTTCCTCGTCTTTTCTCATCTCCCAGTTTTTTATCACGCCTTCTAAAGAATCCGTCTGGACAAGTAGCAATTTTTTTGGAAATTTTGTCATCGTTTTCCTCCTATGAATCTTATTCCAGGATCTGGTTTAGACTCTGGCTTCAGGTCTACAGGGGTCTTGCCCTCATCCCATTTCATGTTAGTCCGTATTCGATTTGGGTAGATAAAATATGCGTTGGTAAAGACCTATTATCCGCCGCCCTTTCCGATCGAACTAATGTCATCGTTGGAGTTGCTGCCACTATCTATCGTGGAACAACATACGCCTGGGTTAGGCAAAGCTTTAAATATTATGGATAACTTAGTTAATTATGACACGAATGAAAAAAACTGCTAAAGTGGGCGTGTCTCTGGGAGTTGCCGCGCTCCTGATCGTGGTATCGCTCCAGGGGTTTGCTCTGGTTTGTGGGATAGATGACCCACCGGATGAAGACCCGTACGGGGATGGGCCTCTATGCATGGGTTTTGACCCGACTGACGAAGACCCGTACGGCCTCGCGCTATGCATGGGTTTCAAACAACTTGATGATGACAAACAACTTGATGAAGATGATGAGCCTGCGCTGAGCATGGGTTTCAAACAGGAAGATAAGGGGTTATGGAATATGGTTTGTGGGATCGACGACCCACCGGATGAAGACTACTACGGCCTCGCGCTATGCATGGGTTTTGATGACCCGGATGAAGGGGATGGACCTATCTGACTAATGCGCCCAGTACGGATTCTCTAAATCGATGTATGCCGACAAAGCCGCTACAGCCCCCTGCGCACAGGCTATGACGATCTGCTTTATCCCCGTCGTCACATCCCCCGCCCCATAAACGTATTTCCTGCTAGTCCTCTGTGCGCCACCTACCTTTATGTAACCCCTATTATCCATCTCCAACTCCAGGAGTCTGGCTATCTCGTTGTTAGGTTTCTCGCCTATCGATACGAAAATGCCATCACAGGGCATCTCCTCCTCCTTTCCTTCTTTCGTTATAATCACGCCTTCAACCTTTTCTTTTCCCCCTATCTCTTTAACCTGGGAGTTGTACAGCACTTTGATACCCCTGGAAAAAGCGGATTCCTGCAGTAATCTATCAGCTCTCAGCTCATCCCTGCGATGGATAATTCTGGTCTTTACCCCGATTGAATTGAGATAAAGGGCCTCACTCAAAGCTCTATTGCCCCCACCCACCACGACCACGTCTCTATCTTTGAAGAAGAAGCCATCGCATGTTGCGCAGTGACTTACGCCTTTCCCCAACAATTCCTTTTCACCTTTGACGTTCAACTTTCTGTATCGCGCTCCAGTAGCTATGATTATCGCCCTGCTTTCATAGGTCTCTTTCTCGCTCCTGATCTCGAATTTGCCCCCTAGGGTTTTAACCTTCAGGACTTCCTCTCCCTCTTTTATCTCCGTGTGTTTTAAGCAGTGGGCTTTCATCTTCTCCATGAGCTCCACTCCGGAGATGGATTCAAAGCCCGGGTAATTCTCCACCAGCGGCGCCTCCCCCGCCTGGCCCCCTGGGACCCCTCTTTCGAGGACGATGCTACTAAGTCCGCTTCTTGAGGAATAGATGCCAGCCGTCAATCCCGCTGCGCCGGCCCCCACTATAACGACGTCGTACATGCTGCTTCATATGCTGTTCTACTTATATGATTATCTGGTCCTGATGATACACCTTACACCACCTACACGATACCGAAATCTATTTATCTATAGGATCTAATATAGTTTTGGATAGAAACCCGCCTGGCGGGAGGAGGTGATAAAAACGAAAGGCACGAGACCTGTAATTGCGGCGATTACGGTAGCTATAGCGATGACGGCACCAGCGTTAGTTGGCCTGGTACAGGCCCCAACCGAAACGCTAACTCTTGTAACGGTCGTCGAAGTGACGGCGACAACGGATTATGAATATGGATTGAAGATAGGGGGGCTGTTCGCCGAAAATTATCGTTACCTGGCGAGTACTTTCTTTGAAAAGGTTAAGGGGGAGGGAATAGACGCGGCGGAGATCTCCATCAAGGCAGGAGAGCTCATCGACGTTCTAAATCGTTATTACCCGCCACATCTCGAAAGGTTGAAAGGATTAAGCGATAGAATCGGCATCCCACTGGAAGACCTGGTAGCCATCGAATTGTACGGACCTGGTCTCTTCAGATTTGGTTTCAGGGGATGTACAACTAGCGCTTCCGCACCGCCAGCAACCGGTGATAGCAAAACCTACATCACCTGGAACATAGATGGCGCTTGGGATATGTGGAAATTATTCCAGTTCAGAATTCCACATCTTGTAGTTAACACCGTACTCGGGCACAACAGATACATCTCTTGGGGTGTGCCGATCCTCTTTGAAGATGGCATCCTGAATGAGAAAGGCCTGGCTTGCACAGCAAATACGAATACCCAGACTAAGGGCACCGGTATGGGCTTACTTCCAACCTGGATAAACGCCATGGCTATGGCAACATGCTCAAACGTTTATGAGGTTGCGGAGTTGATCGCGAGCCTGCCGAGATTTAGCGGTAGTGACCCGTTAACCACTATGTTAGGCACTAATTACCTGTGGGCCGACGCCCATGGCGGCATCGCCTCGACCGAATGGACCCACAGCCATTTCGGCGTTAAATTTGGAGAAGAGACCGGCGGCATAATGGGCCAGGCAAACCATAATCAATGGTTAGATAGGAATTTAACCGGGGGGCTTGGTCCTGATGAATCTCCTTCTACTTACGCGCGGTGCGCAAGAATGTGGGGGTTGTTAAGGGAACACTACGGCCATCTAGATCTGGCCACTATGAAATCGATAGTATCCGATCATGGGCCGGGAAATCCACATATTGGAAATAGCATGACCATTTGCAGGCACTTCGATCCAGAAGCGGGGCTTAACCAAGCGGGCACTGGCGTGTGCTTGATAATCGAACCAAATGAGCGCGTAATAAACTGGTGCCCGGGGCATCCGTGCAGAGAGCCCTTCTTCAGGCTGTATTACGGTTGGATGAGCTGACGCCCCTTCTTTCTTTCCAGCCACCATCATTACCCGTTTAAAAGACGGGTCTCTAAGTCTCAACGGCGGAGACTCATACCCGGGCATTAGTAAGATTTAAGTATATGGGAAAGATATAAAGTAATGGAGATAGGTGATTAAAATGTGGAGAAAGATTTGTGGAGTGGCGATCGCTTTGCTGCTGTTGGCCCCATTTTTACCAGCTGCGGCGTTCTCGATGGAGAAAAACTCTCAGAAAGACTCCAGTTATGAGAGGCTATCGACCAATCCTCTAGTTATAGAGATCGAAGCAGAATCGGAATATGGTTATGGCCTACGATTGGGCGAACTCTTGAGGGATTCTTATGTAACTGCGATTAGGCTCTTCTGGAAAGTGGTCGAAAGATTGGACATTGATGAAAAAACATTGAGGGCAAATGCCGAAAGACACATATCAGTGCTGGAAGACCACTACCCATCGTATCTAGAGAGGCTCAGAGGGATCTCGAGTGGCGCAGGCATTCCTATAGTGGATTTAACATCCCTGGAATTAAACGCGGTAGACCTCTACAAGCTGTTCGATTGTACGACTGGCGCCGCAGGGCCCAAGGCGACGGCCAATGAGCAGTCCTATCTAATATGGACGATGGACCTCTTCTGGTTCACCTACGCCCTGTTTGAACTTCTGACGCCTTTGCTCTACCCACTCATGGGTTTGATCGATATAGGAATCGAGCATATGCCCGGGCTATTCTCCTTCATAGTAAGGAAAGCGCCTGGGGGCTATAAGTCAATTGGACTAACCATACCGATAATAGGCATGTCCGTCTCTCTGATGAATGAGAAGGGGCTATCTTTCGTAGGGAACAACAACGGTCTTGTCGGTGACCCAGCAGATGCAGGTGGAGGGCTATCTTCGATAGAGCTCATCACCATGTGTATGGATCACGCCGCAAATGTACACGAGGCAGCCGAACTCATCGAGTCCGCCCCAAGAGCTTCAGGAGGAGGGTTGGGGGCGACGATGAACGTCATTTTCGGAGATAGCGAGGGCGGTATAGCCTCGATCGAGTACTCCCATAGTTACTTCGAAGCGGCGTTTGGCGGCGAGGAAGAGACCCATCGCGAATACGTGGACGGGGATTACACGCTGGTAGAAGGAAGGGAAGATATATTGGGACAGGCAAACCATCACCAGTATCTCCCATATGAGCTAACTGGTTCGCCAGGCCCAGGAGATTACCAGTCATCCTGGATACGTTGCGCGAGGATGTGGGAGCTGCTAAATGAACATTATGGGGGAATAGACCTGGCGGTCTGTAAGGGGATCTTATCGGACCGGAAGAATGGTCCCGTTATTGCTGGGACTCAATTGCCGGGCTTCAACTCGATAGATCGAGGCGGTCTATTCGATCAGTGGGAATATACGGTGTGGGGAGAAAACGCTTTCATAGCGGACTTCGGGCCAGCGGAGACGAACTTCTGCCTCATATTCGAGCCGATGTCCTTTAAGCTGCACTTCTGTACCGGCCACGCATCTGTGTCCCACTTCGTGACGATAGACTTCGCCAATCTCCTGACCTAGCCCCCTTTTCTTTTTTATTTTACTCTGAATGCCCCGTTGCTTGCAGCGGGGAGCTTCACTTTTGTTCTTCTTCAAATCGATCGTAATGGACGAGCTCCGACATCTCTTTCCTGTGCGGGGCTTTGGGCTCCTGATCTGGATGCCCAAGGGGCAACATCTCTACGGCCTCCATACCATCCGGGAGGTTCAGAATTTTGCCCACCTTCTTGAAGTCGAAAAGGCCCACGTGTACGGTCCCCAAACCGAGAGAGTGGGCCGCCAAAGCGATGTTCTGGAGAGCGATGCCCATATCAAACATGAACCAATCCCCTCTCTCAGTTGTGGCCTCTCCCTTTTTGTAGCCAGATCTCCCCAATATGGCACAGCCCACTATTACCACGGGGGCCTGATGAAAAGCCTCGGTGGAGGGATTGTGAGGGGAGAGGGTTTCGGCCAGTTTTGCCCTTATCTCCTCATCTTTTACAACCACGAACCTCCAGCACTGGGTATTGGCCCATGAAGGAGCCCATCTACCGGCCTCCAGCACATGGTTAAGATCTTCATCCGAGACGAGATCTTTTCTGTATCTTCTCACGCTCCTCCTTCCCTTGATCGCCTTAAGCACTTCGTTTTCTGCCATCTCCCCTGGATTAGGAGTCGTGCGTTAAAGAGTTTATGCTCGATTGTATGAACAGACGGGTAGATCAAGAGCCAGTTCAGTTCCCTAGCCGCTGAGGAACCGAACGATGGCGCCGCTGGTCTGCTCCATCTCCTCCTGCAGCATATGTGCCGATTTCTCAGAGTATATGAGTTTTGAATTGAGCATGCGTTTTGCCATTACCTTGGCATTCTCCGCGGGTATATACGTATCTTTCTTGCCCGCGACGATGAGCGTTGGGACCTTTATCCCGGGAAGCTGGCCGCAGACGTCTAAACTCAGGATTGCCGAAACCTGCTGAATAGAGGCTTCAAGTTTTGTAGGCGCAATCAGAAGGCGATCGATCCACTCCTCCACGTCGTCGGGATTCTGCTCTATGTACTCATCGGAAAGGAGGTTGGGAATCAGCATCCCTGCCATTTCACGGTCCCATGCGCCTCTTTCAACCAGGAGATTGGAGATTCTGATTACATTCGCGCTAGCTGGCCCAAGAAACGATTCGTCTCCCCCGCAGTAGGTCGATAGTAGAATGAGCTTGTCCACCCTCTCGGGATGATTCGCTGCGAGCTCTTGCGCTATCATGCCTCCCATTGAGATACCAAGAACATGCGCATGTTCAATCCCAAGCGCATCCAGCAGGGCTGCCGCATCGTCCGCCATCAGCCGTATCGTGAACTCCTCCGGATTGCCGAGTTCCGTCCGTCCGGCGCCCCTGTTATCGAAAAGGATGAGCTTGTAGTGATCCGCGAGATTGGGGATCATGTAGTATGGATCCCAGCAGTCCATGTTTCCCTGAAAGCCCATGATCATAAGAAGTGGGCGCCCCTCTCCCCGAATCTCATAATACATCTCGATGTCTCTCACCTTGATTTTTGGCATGCGCATCTATATATATAGAAATATTTAATCCTTTTCCTTTTTCCGCATCGAACGGACGCTGATTTCTGGCCCCAATTGCTCTTCTGTTTTTGGCATAGCTACCACTCGCTTTTACTCATGGGGAAGAAGCTTAATATATAACAAGTGTATCATACTAATGGACAAAAAACTCCAATAAAAGCCTGCACAGCAGGAGGAGGTGATTAAGTGAAGAAGATAACAATGTCTGTTATAAGCGCCATGATCCTGATCATTCCAGCCGTAAGCATGGGTAACTCCCCAGCAAACGCAAATCCCGAGGGCGTAGATTATCAGTATGGTTTCGAATTGGGCAATTCCTACAGAGGGATGTACCTAACAGTTATCGATGGATTCTGGGGACTCCCTCTTGATATCAATGAGGAAGACGCGATGGGAAAAGCTGCTGTTCACATTGAATACCTTGAAGAGATGTGGCCAGGACAGCTATCGAGGTACAGAGGATTGGCCGACGCTCTGGGGGTCGATTTGCTTGAAGTGGTTGTCGCTAGCATTTACTTACCGCCACTTGTTTTTAGGGGATGTACAACCAGCGCTTCGGCACCGCCAGCCACCGATGGGGGAGTATACCTCTCATGGAATCTAGATATATGGGGATTCTGGGGACTTAAGCAATTGATAACTTTACCGCCATTAACGGTTACTGCTATACCCGGCAAATACAAATACATAACCTTTGGAATACCGCTGATAGCCGGTATAGGCTTGCTTAACGAGAAGGGGTTAGCTCTGGTCGGAAATGCTTGCGGTACAACCGATTGTGGAGATGGTCTGACCGCACTTGAAATACCGAATATGATCATGGAGCAGTGTTCCAATGTAAGAGAGGCGGCGAAGTTTGCAGAAGACTCTGAGCGATTCTCTTCCAGCGCCTTTTCGCTCTTTAACCTGAACTACCTGTGGGCAGACGAGGAAGGAGGAATTTGCACGATAGAGGCCACCCACGATTTCTTCAAAGCCGCATTCAGCGGACCAGATGAGCCCCATTTGGAGTATGTGAACGGAAAACTCGTCGAACAACCCGGAAAGCTCGGAATCCTCGGTCAGGGTAACCACCATCAATACCTGGACTATGGGCTGACTGGTGCACCATCTCCGGGACCGGACGGATATGAGTCGAGCTGGATACGTGCGACCAGGATGTGGGATTTGCTCCGGGAGAACTATGGACAAATCGACGTAGATAAAGTAAAGTCATTTACAGCTGACACGGAGAATGGAGTCCAGATAGGGCCAATAGAGCAGGGAGGATTTAACTCGATATGCAGAACCATGCCCCCATTTGGCTGGATCGACTACTACATTGGTTCCCTCACAGGTAAGTACGTGGCCGGAGACCAGCCGGCAATTTTGCACGATCTCGTAATATTTGGGCCCGATCAAACCAATTGGGCATTGGTAATTGAGCCAAAGGAAAAGATCATCTGGTGGGCCGCTGGTTGGTCGCAATGGTTCCCGTACCACCCGATCTACTGCGCCCCATTGCTGGGAGTTGATGGACCATCGGGGTCAGCAGAGGACAGCATCGTTGACAAAGCCTTCAATTTAGGGGTGAATTGTTTTGCGACCACTATCGACATGATGCTGGCCGTACTACCACCCGCTTTGATCGCTCTCCTGGGCAACATGGTTATCATGCTACTCAGGTTACTGGCCAAAATAATGGAAGGACTTGCTTAACCTTAATTTTTTTATTTTTTTTATGAATAATCCCCAGCTGCGGTTGGGATGATAAGGTATAACTAAACCAGGGTGACTTTTGGTGTGTGATGGAGTTGAGGAGAGCGGACCATTGTGTTTACAGGTATAGAAGGATATGGTTTACAAGTATAGAAGAACATGGCACATTACGGGATAGAATATTTGGTTAATCCACCTTCTTCTTAAAAACACTCGTGGGATTTTGTGATAGCGCTATTCTCTCTATCTCCTCTAAATCGCCATGAAAAAGGTGCCCCCTGCAGTTGCAATCACTCGCCCCAAGGGGGAGTTGATCCAGCCTCTCGAAACTTCTTGCCAGAGGGCATTCCTCTTTTTCGTAGCGATAAGCCCGAACCGGCTTACCTTTTTGCAGGAAATAGTCGATGTGCCAGTACATTTTCTTGTCTTCTCTGTCATTAAAGTGCCTTTCTATCCTTTTTGTATTGCCGGATCCCACATACACATACCAACCTTTTTCGAAGTGCATTCCACCTTGAGCGCCGACCTCTATTTCCTGGGAAGCCGGCAAAAACATCAGCAGTGCATAGCTACTCATCCGATTCTAAACTCCATCCATTTTACTCTACCTCTTTCCACAAGATCCCTAATTTTTCTCTCCTTTTCGGACAACCTGGAATTTGAGCTCTTCACCTCGACGAATACTATCCCGTCTTCGTTGAACTGTATCCCATCTATGGGCGAACCTATAAATCTAAAATTTGATGGATCGTAGGGATAAGAATGGAGAAAGGGGGCAAACTGTTCGGTTATTCTGCCGTATGTCGATGACAGACTCCTGCCCCTTTTTTCCGCCTCATTCAATGATAAGCTGAGTTTTTCAACTCTTTTACGATAATAGGCTATGATACCTGCAAGAATGGCCACCAGCATAACTAAGGCCAGCAACACCATCTGGATGGGTGACACGCCTTTTAATAGATGCGAACTAGTTAAAGTTAACTCTAATTCCAAGAACCTTATCGACGCCCCTTACAGATCGTAGACCACACCGGGCACTTTGGGAAAGGGCTGAACCTCACCGATGTGGTCAGCACCGACTATCCAGCTCATCAGCCTCTCCAGGCCTATTCCCGCCCCTACCGTGGATTTCAGTGTGGTTTCCTTCGCCATTTTCAGCAGTACGTCATAGTTCTCTTTTCTTATGCCGTCTCTCTCCATCTTTTTGACCAGTTTGTCATACTGAAACTCCCTCTTCGATCCGGAGAGAACTTCCCCAAACCCCGGCAACATCAGATCAAAGTTGTCCCACTTGCCCGTCTCGAAATCCTCGAAATCATAAAACTCTCGGGGCAGGTTTACCACCCACAAGGGCCCACCGAGATCCTGTACCTTGACTTCCCACTCCTCCCCGTACTTTCCTTCCAGCTCTTCCCTATCGTACACTTTGAACGGCCTGTCTGGAGTCTTCAGAGCGTCGTATCTCTCCAGGTTCACAAGCTCGTCTTTTCTTTCCCGCTTCAGGTCGTCTATCAGCCCACAGACGGCCTTCTCGACAAAACTTCTTATCTCGTCTGAGGTCGTCTCTCTGGCCTCAAAATCCAACTGGGTAAACTCATATGCGTGCACCCCCGTTACGGATCTTTCCCTTCTCTCGATCCTTATGTTCGGGGACAGCGCGAACATTTTTGGGTATGCTAGAGAGCATACGACTATCTTGTGAACTATCATGCTCAGCATGGCGTTCACCCTTTCACCATAGATCTCGACCTCGACCCTCTTCTCGATGGATGCCCCGGGATCGGGCCAGAGAGGATCGGTGGTCTTCGATAGCACGACGGGGAGCAACCACTCAAATCCACCGTTCGTAAATTCATCGGTGAGGCTCCTCAGCGCTTGGGTCGTAATCCCGCCGACGCACATCTTCTTTTCCAGCTCACGCCCGGATAGCTCTTCCAGAGATTTAGGTAGCGGTGCTGTGACTTTCACCGTCTGCTTTTCGCCAATCATTGATAGCCATATATGTCCAGGTCATTTAAACTTTTTGTATAATTTTTTGTCAAAATGCTAACATTATTACGAAAATTTTAAGTTTAATTGACGTTATGTATATTCATGGACGAAAAAGACATGATGATAGTAGAGGAGCTCAGGAAAAACGGCAGGGAAAGCACGAAATCGATCGCTGAAAGACTGGGAATGCCCAGAGCTACGGCTCATGAGCGCATAAAGAAAATGTTGAATTCGGGCGTGATTAAAAAATTCACGGCACAGATCGATTATGAGAAATTGGATCTGGGAACCACGGCGTTTATACTCGTCTCTTTTACCTCAAGAGCTGATATCTCTCAGGAGGGGTTAGCACGGGAGATCTCGCGCATTGCTAATGTGTTCGAAGTGCACATAATATCTGGAGAGTGGGATCTGCTGGTAAAGGCGAGGGGAAAGTCGGTCAAAGAACTCGGCGATCTCGTGGTGAACAGGTTGAGAGGGTTGGAAGGAGTGGAGAAAACGTTGACGTGTTTCTCGTTCAAGGAAGTCTGCTAATTAAAGTAGAAACCCACGCTCGTCTCAAACTGAGGATGGGTGGATTTAACTCGGTGGGCCAATGGTCGCAGGAGTGGCGATATGAGCCCTGATCCAGGGCGGTCGCCCCCTCAACCCTAAACCACGCTTATCCTAAGCTTTAGAAGACCCTCTTTTATCTCCACTTTGAAACCCATCCCTTCGAAGATCTCCTCAAGTTCCGTTTTAAGGAATTTTTTTGGGGCATCAGAGCCTAAAACGAGAGTGAACTCTTTTTCAGAGGTCTTACTTAATTTGAAGAAGTTGCACGCCTCAAGTCGTTTTAGGGGAGCTTCAATGTTATGAAATTTGTGTTTGAACTGCTCTCCATGCGCTCGACACACTTCTCTATGCAATTCCCAGAACTTCTCCTTATCTGGATGCAACTCAATGAACTTCAAAAACAGAAGCCAATGGTCTATATCCAGTATAACATGTTCGCCGGCCGAAAGCATCTCGGCGTGTGTGTAAATCTTCTCGTCTTCGACGAATTCAAACAACGATTTGTGTTTGCTGAAGAATTTTAGAGCTTCGCGCATCAGTTCACTCTGGGACATCCCCAAATCATCCTTCATCTTTTTGAAAAGCTCGAAGGTTTCTTTATCCAAAGCTACGGTGACTCTCTCCGGTACTTTCATCTCATATTGTCCTTTTGCCTCTAGATACTTCGGGTATTTAAGAGCTTCGTCGATTCTTTGTTTTTTGCATTACTGGCTGGGCATAAATGAAATTTAACTGTCTAAAGCGTATAATTATCATAATCAATCAGCGGTTCTCACAATCTTTGTGAAAATCTCTTAAATAGTTTTAGAAAAGGAGATGAAAATACTGTTGAGATGACGGCGGAGTTTTGATGGATAGGGGAAGTAAAATGGGACAAAATGAGCTGGATGGAGGGAGGAGAGAGAGGCCAAATGCGGCAATAAGATGCTTGGAACATAGCATCTTAAAATGTCCGGGTAGAGAAAACGACGATGGATATGAATTATCGTTAAAACGCTTCATCCCAGTTGTCCTGCTGCTCCTGACGCTGGTGACGCTCACACTAATACCAGATGTAATGGCAGGGGATCCATCCGGAGCGAAGACGCTCGAGGAGAATTCAAGAGCCCCAGTGGATTATGTCTGGGTTCTGATGTCCGGGTTCCTGGTGATGTTCATGCAGCCGGGATTTGCGATGCTTGAGGCGGGTTTTTCCAGGGCGAAGAACGTCACCAACGTGCTGATGAAGAACCTGATGGATTTCTCAGCGGGCTCGCTTGTCTTCTTTGCGGTGGGATACGCGATCATGACGGGCACCCCGGCATTCTTCCTGACTGGTGATGCATATGATGTCGACACCGTTCTGAACTGGTTCTTCATGATGGTTTTCTGTGCGACCGCCGCAACGATCGTGAGTGGAGCTATAGCGGAACGCCCCAAGTTCAGCATGTACTTAATCTACAGCGTGGTCATCTGTGCGGTCATCTACCCGATCTATGGGCACTGGGTCTGGGGCGGCGGCTGGCTCAGCTCTTCGAGCTTCATGATAGATCTGGGCGGCGGCTATGGTGCACTAGATTTCGCGGGCTCAGGCGTCGTCCATGCCCTGGGGGGCTTCGTCGCACTCGCCGCTTGCATGCTCCTTGGTCCAAGGATCGGCAGATACGACAGCGGAGGAAAGCCTATACCCATACCGGGACATAACATCTCGCTCGCTGCGCTGGGCGCCTTCATCCTGTGGTTTGGGTGGATGGGCTTCAATCCGGGGAGCACTCTCTCAGCCCACGAGCTTCGGATCTCGATAATCGCGGCAAACACGACTCTAAGCGCAGCTGCGGGAGCGATGGCCTCTATGTCCATAACCTGGACGAAGTTCGGCAAACCTGACATCGTCATGACGATCAACGGTGCGATCGCGGGGTTGGTCGCGATAACGGCGCCATGTGCCTGGGTTGCGCCCTGGGCTGCGGTTCTGATAGGTATCGTGGCGGGGTTCGTCGTCTGCTACGGTTACTGGTTCCTCGAACGTAATGGCATGGATGATGTCGTCGGCGCGGTACCGGTCCACGGATTCAATGGGATATGGGGGCTTATAGCGCTCGGCCTTTTTGCGGATGGGACCTACGGCAACTCTGCGGTTGAAGGGCCTTTGGTCACGGGGCTGCTATACGGAAATCCGGGCTTCTTCGCGTGCCAGCTCATAAGCGCAGCGGTCATATCCATATGGGCTTTCGGTACGGGCTACCTGCTCTTCTATACGCTCAAGCGGACCGTAGGAATCAGAGTATCACCGGAAGAGGAGCTCATGGGTCTCGACATCAGCGAGCATGGCATCGTTACCTATCCCGACTTTGTGTACACGGAGCCAGCTAGGCCTGCGAGGGTAATACGCATGAGTGAAGCGCCGAGCAGTGATGAAGACGAAAATGGAAACGAGCCCGGGACGGAGGGCGATTAAAAATGAAAAAGATCGAGGCGATAATAAGACCTGAGAAGCTGAATGAAGTTAAGGCCGCGTTGGAAAGGGAGAACCACTTTAGCATGAGCGTTATGGAGATAAGGGGGAGGGGCAAGCAGAAGGGAGCAATGCTCACATGGCGAGGCACGGAATACCTTATGGAGATGGTCCCAAAGGTGAAAATAGAGATGGTCGTGCGGGACGAGAGCGCGGAAAAGGTGGTGGAGATCATAAGGAGAAGTGCTTACACTGGGAAAATCGGCGATGGCAAGGTGTTCGTCCTGCCGATCGAAGAAGCGGTCAGGGTCAGGACCGGTGAGAGAGGGGAGGACGCGCTGTAATACACGTACCTTTTTATTTCCGTTGTGCATTGGATATCCATCACGGGAAATAGGGCGATGAAATCGGCTTTCATAGTCGCTGGTACGCACAGCGGAGTTGGAAAGACCGCGGTCTCCATTGGACTCATCTCCGCTTTTCGCCGTCGGGGATATGAGGTTCAACCGTTTAAGGTGGGCCCTGACTTCATCGACGCGAGCCTGCACACGCTCACCGCAGGGAGACCGTCGAGAAACCTGGATACCTTCATGATGCCCCTGCCCTCCGTTCTCGGGAGTTTCAGGAAGAATGCCACTGAGGTGAACATCGTGGAGGGCGTAATGGGTCTCTTCGATGGGTCTTTCAACGGAGAAGGGAGCACCGCCCACCTCGCGAAACTTCTGGACATACCGGTAATTCTTGTCGTCGACGCCTCCAAGCTTGCTGGAAGCGTTGCCGCTCTGGTCCACGGGTACAGGGACTTTGACCCATCGCTCAGGTTCTCGGGCGTCATCCTCAATGGAGTTGGAAGCGAACGACATCGAGAGATGCTCGAAGACTCTTTAAGAGGAACAACAATCTTTGGCGCCATTCCAAAGGATGAGACTATGCGGATCTCGGAGAGACACCTGGGACTCCACATGGCTCACGAGATCGACCCTTCTCTCATAAAAGACATCTCGAAGGTCGTGGAGGATAACACGAACATGAAAGCCCTGCTTGAAGAGACAAGGGTCGAGATTCCACATTCAGAGGAGAGGTCGCGTTTAAGGGTCGTTGATGGTATTAGAGTCGGCGTAGCGCGGGACGAGGCGTTTTGTTTCTATTATCCAGAGAACTTAGAGGTCCTCTGCGATTTCGGGGCCGAGCTCGTCCCGTTCTCTCCGATTCGAGATTCTCTGCCTGATGCTGATGCATACTACCTGGGCGGCGGATATCCAGAGCTCTATGCGAAACAGCTCGAGGATAACAGTTCTCTAAGAGAAGACCTTGCCCGCGAAGTTCGGCGTGACGCACCGCTCTATGCGGAGTGCGGGGGGCTACTCTACACGCTGGAAACACTCGAAGGGAGAGATATGCTCGGCCTGTTCAATGGCTCGGCGAGGCACACGGGGAGGCTTCAGGCTGTGGGTTATGTAGAGGCGGTCTCGGTGAACGATAATCTGCTCTTTCGAAGGGGGGAGATATTCAGAGGACATGAGTTCCACTACTCGACCGTGAAGGTTGCTGGAGAGTTCGTATACAGGCTTATAAAGGGCGTCGGGGTGGAGGGAAGGGATGGAATAAGTAAAAGAAAGGCGCTCGCCTCCTACACTCACCTTCATGCCCTGGGAAACGAGAAGGCTTTCCTCCGCTTCCTGGAGGCCGGATGATGTTAAGGTCGAGGGGTGATGAACGCGGGAGAAGATAAGATGGCGAAAAGGATTATGGTGCAGGGCACGGGGTCGCACGTTGGAAAAAGCGTGATCGTAGCCGCGCTTTGCAGGATATTCACTCAAGATGGGCATAGAGTAGCACCTTTCAAATCGCAGAACATGGCTCTCAATTCCCACGTCACAAAAGATGGTCTTGAGATGGGAAGGGCGCAGGCATTTCAGGCCTTTGCCGCTCGGAAGGATCCGACGGTTGAGATGAATCCTATTCTTCTGAAACCGACAACCGATATTGGAGCTCAGGTCATCGTGCGTGGGAGGCCAGTGGGAAACATGAGCGCGAAGGAGTATCATGAACATAAGCCAAAAGCGCTGAGCGTTGTAACGGACTGCTTTGAGAAGCTCAACCGCGAAAACGACATCATCGTGATCGAGGGCGCGGGAAGCCCTGCTGAAATAAATCTCCGTGAAAATGATGTAGTGAACATGAGCATTGCGAAGCTCTTCAACGCGCCAGTTCTGCTCGTCGGCGACATCGATACGGGGGGAGTTTTTGCATGGATCGTCGGGACTCTTGAACTGCTCAAAAAGGAGGAAAGGGAACTGGTGAAGGGTCTTTTGATAAACAAGTTTCGGGGTGATATCGACATCCTCAAACCTGGTCTAGATTTTCTCGAAAGAAAAACCGACATACCGGTGATCGGAGTTATACCCTATTTCCGCGATATAAGAATACAGGAGGAAGACTCTCTCCCCCTGGAAAGAGGCCAGATGAGAGCAGTTGATGATCGCGGGGAGGTGAGAATAGAGGTGATTTACCTGCCACACATATCCAACTTCACCGATTTCGACTGCTTAGAGGCCGAGAACGATGTCTCGCTTCGGTACGTGGGCAGAGGAGAGGGCATAGGTGAACCGGATCTGATCATCATACCGGGCTCGAAGAGCACTATAGACGACCTTCTATATCTCAAGAACAGCGGATACGCATCGCAGATAGTTGAAAGGGCGAGGAGCAAGAAGTGCATGGTTTTCGGGATCTGTGGTGGCTATCAAATGCTTTGCAGCTCCATAATGGATCCAACGGGGGCGGAATCCTCGGTTAAAGAGACAGGGGGATTGGGCCTGCTGCCCGCATCCACGTCGTTTGAAAGTCATGAGGTGAAAATTACGAACCAGGTGCGAGCTACCGTTAATCTGGGATTCTATGAAGGAGAGGTAAAGGGCTACGAGATACATATGGGAAGGACCTATTTTCGCGATGGGGGCGCAAAAAATGTATTCACGATAACAGAACGCTCAGGAAAGGATGCCCTGGATAGTGGAGGGGCTGCAAATTTTGAGGAGGACATCATCGGGACATATATACATGGCATATTTGACAACGATGGCTTCAGGCGGGCATTTCTGGACTGCATAAGGGCAAAAAAGGGGCTTGCGCCCAAAAGCAGGAGCGACGGGATAGATTGGGATGCGGAGTGCGATAGATTGGCAAAAATTGTGCGAGAGAGCGTCGACATGCGCATGATATATGAGATCTTGAATCGATAGTGGACCTTTGCCAATTTCCCCTTCCCCCTTCTAATCCTCACCCCCTGAAGTATACATGCTTTATATAACAATGAAAAAGGAGCCCAACATCACCTCCCGAGATGTGATCTCTCTTAAAATCTCATAACTTTTATGAGAATATATCAAATTAATTTATAATGCGCTGTGCCATCTAGCGTAAACAAAGGTGGATAAAAAAAAGGAGATCTCAAAGATGCGTCAAATAGCAATATATGGGAAGGGTGGAATTGGTAAATCGACGACCACGCAGAACCTTACCGCGGCGCTTTCAGTGATGGGTAAGCATATACTGCAGATAGGTTGCGATCCCAAGGCAGACTCCACGAGGATGTTGATGGGTGGGAGGAGGCAAGCGTCGGTTCTTGATGCCTTACGAGAAGTTGGTGCAGAGAACGTGAAACTCGAAGATGTCATGCAAATTGGATTCGGTGGAATAAAATGCGTCGAGGCGGGGGGCCCAGAACCAGGCGTCGGCTGTGCTGGAAGGGGGATCATTACTGCGATAAATCTATTGGAGGAGGATGGGGCATATACTGACGATCTGGACTTCGTATTCTACGATGTGTTAGGGGACGTGGTCTGTGGTGGCTTTGCAATGCCCATGAGAGAAGGAAAGGCAAGAGAAATATATATTGTGGCATCCGGCGAGTTGATGGCACTCTATGCGGCAAACAACATCTGTAAAGGGATAGTCCGATTCGCAGAGCGTAGCGGTATTCGCCTTGGAGGCATAATCTGCAACAGCAGAGATGTGGAGAATGAACTTGGGCTTCTAACGGCGTTTTCAAGTGCTATAGGAACGCATCTGGTCCATTTTATCCCGCGGGACAAAATCGTTCAGAGGGCGGAGATCAACAAGAAGACCGTGATTGAATATGATCCGGGATCGAATCAGGCAGAGGAGTACTCTAAGCTGGCCAAGAGCATCATCGAAAACGATGGTTTTGTGATCCCAACTCCCATCACATACGAGAAGCTCGAAGAGTTGATGATCGATTTTGGAGCGATAGAATGAAGATGATAAGGGCGATAGTTAGGCCGGAGAAGGTGGAGGAGGTCGTCGATAGTTTGGAGAAAGAGGGCTTCATCGCGCTCACGAAGATCGACGTCTTCGGCAGGGGAAAGCAGAAGGGAATTCAGATCGGGCCCACGAGATACGATGAGCTCCCTAAGGTGATGCTGATGCTCGTGATCGATGATGGGGATTGCGACGATGCGGTGAAGACGATTCAACAGGGCGCAAGAACTGGAAGCTTCGGAGACGGAAAGATATTTGTGACAAATGTCGAGGAGGCATACACGATCAGAACCGGCAGAAGGGGAGTTTGAGTGAAGGAAGTAATCGCGATAATTCGCATGAACGCCATTCAGAAGACCAAGAGGGCGCTTGCGGATGCGGGCTTCCCATCTGTCACGGTGAGGCTGGTCCTGGGAAGAGGGAAACAGAAAGGGCTATATATATCTCCTCCAACCAACATCGCCCCGGAGAATGAGAAAGGGAACGGTATGCGATACATCCCGAAAAGGATGTTGACGATGGTCGTGCCGGATGAAAGGATCGATGAACTTGTCAGGATAATTATGGAGACGAACGGGACCGGTGCGATCGGCGACGGAAGGATCTTTGTCTGTCCAATCGAGAGCGCCGTCAGAATAAGGACTGGAGAGACGGGGGAGGAGGCGATTTAATGCCGCTGAGACTTTTAGATTGTGACAGGTCGATTCCAGAGCGGGGGAAGCACACCTACATCAAAGATTCGTCGGAGGATATTTTACCGTTATCTAATATACAGACAACACCTGGGGATTTTACTGAGAGGGGATGCACTTATGCCGGTTGTATGGGCGTTGTGGGCGGTCCAGTAAAGGATGTGATCCACCTGGTGCATGGCCCAATCGGCTGCGCTTACTGGACCTGGGGTGGAGGGACAAGGCCGAACCTCTCTGACAATTCTAATTTCCATCGCAAGTACTGCTTCTCCACAGACATGCAGGAGGACAACATCATCTTCGGCGGCGAAGATAGGCTTTATAAATCCATAATAGAGGCATATGAGGCATTCCCAGAGGTGAGGGGCGTCTTCGTCTACGCGACCTGCGCGATCGGGCTTATCGGGGATGATATAGGGGCCGTATGCAGGCGCGCGGAGAACGAAATCGGAATAAGGGTCGTTCCATTCAACTGCGAGGGATTTAGAGGGTGCAGCCAATCGCTTGGGCATCACATCGCAAATGATGTCCTCTTCGAATACGTGGTGGGCACAAAGGAGCCGGAATACACGACGGATTTCGACATGAATATCATCGGGGATTACAACATTCAGGGCGATCTCTGGGTCATAAAGCCATTGTTCGAGCGTATGGGGATAAGGATCCTCTGCACATTTACCGGGAATTCCTCGATAGATGAGATCGCACAGGCTCACAGGGCGAAGCTCAATCTGATGCACTGCCAGCGTTCTACACCATATATCTGCGAGCTGATCAAGAAGAAGTATGGAATTCCGTATATAAGGGCGTCTTTGTTCGGAATAGAACAGACCTCTAAGGCATTAAGGGATGTAGCAACATTTTTCGGATTGGAAGACAAAGCGGAGGAGATAATAGATGATGAGATCTCGAAGGTTGCCCCAGAGATCGAAGAATATAGGAAGAAATTCGAGGGAAAGCGAATCTTCATCTATCAGGGAGCGCCGCGCGCATGGCACTGGGTAAAGATGTTCAGAGAGATGGGAATCGAAACCATCGCCGCCGCAACGACGTTCGGTCACGAGGAGGATTATGCGAAGATATGCGAGCGCGTGAAGGACGGAACGATTATCATAGATAACCCGAACTCGGTTGAGCTCGAAGAGATCCTGATCGAATTGAAGCCGGACATATTCGTCTCTGGATTAAAGGAGAAGTATCTCTCGTATAAGCTTGGCATTCCGTTCATGAATGGTCATGCTTATGAGAAAGGGCCTTGTGCGGTCTATTCCGGATTTCTGAACTTTGCGCGAGATATTGAAAAAACGCTGTTCTCCCCCATCTGGGGCATGATAAAAAAAGGAGATGTAAACAGTCATGGTGAGCTGGGAAGATGCGAAGCGTAACTATTAACCCGGCTAAGATGTGCCAGCCGATAGGGGCCATGTATGCTCTTTTCGGCATTCATGCAGCGGCCCCCCTCGTCCACGGTTCACAGGGATGCGCCGCATACCCTATGCGGATGTTCAATCGTCATTTTAGAGAGCCCGTGCAGGTCGCCGTGAGCGCTCTTGGAGAAGATGCTGCCGTATTTGGTGGCGCCGAGAACCTCGTCGCGTCAATAGAGAATGTGATCGCCAGGCGACACCCAGATCTCATAGGGGTAATTACGACGTGTCTTTCCGAGACCATAGGTGATGATATAGAGGGAGCCATTAGAGGAGGGGATTTTGGGAAATCCAAAGTGATCCCAATCCATACGCCGAGTTATGTTGGATCACACGTCACGGGGTATGACAATGCGTTGAAGTCGCTAGTTGCCGACCTTTCAGGTAACTCGGCATCTGAAGATGGTGGGGAAGACAGGGTAAACATCATACCGGGCATGATCAATCCCGGCGACGTCTGCGAGGTGAAGCATATCCTTGATTTGATGCGCGTTCCACATACCGTTATCAGCGATATTTCAGAGACGCTCGATGCCCCTCTGATACTCCCAAAGCCACCGTTTCCGGAAGGGGGGACTTCCATCGATGAACTGGTTAATTCCGCGAAAGCATGTGGTGTTATCTCTCTATGCGATCATGCGGGCGGGACTGCCGCAAAATTTTTGAGCGGAAAATATGGGATGACGGCAGATAGCGTCTGTCCAGTCGGAGTCGTCAATACGGACAGATTTTTGGATTCCCTGTGCAATATGACAGGTGTAGAGGTACCATATTCCCTTGAGAAGGAGCGTGGGAGGCTCATTGATGCGATGGTCGATGTGCACCAGTACACCTACGGGAAGCGTGCCGCGATATATGGGGATCCGGATATTTCGCTAGCTATAGCCGAATTCGTATCGGAACTTGGGATGGATCCAGTCATTATTTCAAGTAGCACGGCAAGCGGGAAGTTTTTACGGAGAGCAAAAGGAATAACCGACGGGGAGATTTTGAATGGAAGAGATTTGTACGAGTTGCAACTTGCGGTTGAAATGGTATGCCCCGAAATCCTTTTTGGAAATACTCATTGCAAATTGATAGCAGACAAAGAAAAACTCGCGTTCATCAGATGCGGATTTCCCGTGTCCGACAGGATTGGTTATCAGAGGCATGGGATCACTGGATATCGTGGTGGGATATATCTCGCGGACCTTATCACGAACGCGATTCTGGACAGGTACGGACAACATGGATAGATCTTACCTGTTTATAAGGGATCTCGCCTCTCCAAAGTATATTTTAAAAGGAGGTATAGCTTTCAGGAGGTTTGCATGAGATGAAGATACGTCTGATTTGCATTATAGCTGGGGTAATCTGCGTAGCAGTTTTTGCAATCAGCTGTCTGCAAGAACAAGAGACCGCTATCGGTATGGCGGTGGAATTTAATGACCATGCTGCATCTGCCTACGTAGCAAAAGAGAAGGGGTGGTATAATGATGAGGGAATCGATTTTACCACATATGAGAGCTATACCACTGGAATGCGACTTGCCAGTGCCATAGCTAGAGGGGATATCCAGGTCGCCTACATCTGCCTCTCTCCAGCCATACTGGCCTATTCCAGAGGTGTCCCGATAAAGATCGTCGCCGGGACTCATATGTACGGTTATGGTCTGGTTTCTCGCCCTTACATAACGAACATCTCTGATCTGAGGGGTAAAACCATAGGTTGCGTGAGAGAGGGCGGAATGGTGGACATACTCCTCAACCGTCTGATCGCAGAATATGGCCTCGAAGATGTCAAGATTCGCCGTATGAACCCGCCGGCGCAGGTTACTGCGTTAGCGACCGGGCGGTTGGATGCTGCGTTTCTTCCAGAACACCATGCGACCGCCGCCGAGTCCCGAGGTTTTCGCATGCTTATAAAAAGTCAGGATTTATGGCAAGATATGCCGGGAAGCGTCCTTGTCGTGAAAACGGGCCTCATAAAGAACGATCCGGAAACAGTGAGAAAACTGGTGAGGGTCACGCAAAAGGCAACTAACTGGATAAACGAGAACCCGGAAGAAGCCGCCCGCATTATCGCAGAGGCACTGGGTTCGACCCCCGAGATCATCAGCAAATCGATGTCTAGACTGGACTACACGACCGATGTCGATGCAGGGTCCATTCAGGAGATGATAGATTACATGGCGAAATTGGGTTATATCGAGGAAGGGTTTAGGGCAGAGGACATCCTCGATACAAGATTCTTAGGGGAGTATGAAACTTAGGAGCGTAATGGTCGGAATAGTACCGGTCATCGCCCTTATTATAATGTGGGAGAGCATCGCTCGACTGAACCTGTTACCGGGATATATATTTCCTTCTTTCTCCGCCGTGATGGAGGAGTTTTATCACTTGGCGGTTAGTGGTGTTTTATTCGAAAATCTCCTGAGCAGTCTGTTCAGAGTATTGGCTGGCTTCCTGTTTGGTTCTGTCGCAGGCATTGTAGTTGGAATCGAAATGGGCTGCAAAGAGATCGTAAACAGGGCGCTACATCCGATCTTCAGCTTGCTTTATCCCATTCCGGCACTTGGTTGGGCGCCGCTTTTGATGATTTGGGTGGGGATAAACGACATGTTGCCTATCATATTGATATTTCTATGTTCCTTCTTCCCCGTCCTCTACAACACGATTACGGGCATTAAAGGTGTTGATGGAAACGTCATCAAAGCGGCAAAAACTCTTGGTGCATCAGATGGAGAGGTTCTAACCACGGTCATCTTGCCCCTGGCGGTGCCAAATATCTTTACCGGGCTGAGGCTGGAAGCCGGCATGGCATGGAGGGTAGTGGTAGCGGCAGAGATGGTCGCAATTCCCATGGGCATAGGGGCTTTAATGATGAAGTCAGAGAGTCTCCTCAGGGTGGATGTTATAATAGTCTGCCTGATGGTGCTTTCGTTGATGTGTTTCTCCTTTGATCGATTTTTTCAATATATAGAGAAGAGACTGACAGATGGGTGGAGGTAGGTCATGCCAGACATCGAATTGAAAAAGATCAAAAATTATGCGTTAAGGGATCTGAATGTGAAGGTGCCCAACGGAGAACTGCTGGTAATTTTGGGTCCAAACGGCTCCGGAAAAACCACTTTGCTCAATGTTATCGCAGGATTGACGGATTACGAGGGAACGGTTCTCTTCGATGGCAGTCCAGTTGACGGAGTCCCGACAAATGAGCGACGGATTGGCTATCTATTTCAGAATCTGGCGTTGTTCCCTCATCTCGACGTCGCCTCCAACGTCGGTTATAGCATAAGGTTAAAGAGAAAAAAGACGGGAAAAATCGCGCGTGAAGTAGACGAGTTGTTAGAGTTGATGAAGATAGAGCATATAAGACATACGTACCCCAAAAATCTTAGCGGCGGTGAGAAACAGCGAGTAGCTCTTGCCAGGGTGTTCGCTTCCTCTCCAGAGGTGCTGCTTCTTGACGAACCTTTTAACAGTCTGGACATCGGGATGTGCAGATGCCTGAGGGAAGAGATCCGCCAGATACAAAGGGAATTGGGGGTCACGACGATATTCGTCACGCATGACCTGACCGATGCGAAGGAGATGGGCGACAGGTTTGTAATTTTGAACAGCGGCAAAGTCCGGGAAGTGTCATCAAAGGAGACGCTCTCTAACGGAGGCGATGAAAATCGTTCTCACGGGTTTCAGGATTGTCCGCATTGCACGGTGGAATGCTATTGTAAGATGAAGGATACCTCAGGCAAAGATGATTGAGTTCAAAAGGGGACAATATTGCAGGATATGGGGATGAAGTTTGATTCCGAGCTCCTGGCTTCTCAGATTAGAAAAATAAACGAACATCCATGCTTCAGTGAGAAGGCTTGTCATATATTCGGCAGGATGCACCTTCCGGTCGCACCCAAATGCAACATTCAGTGCAATTATTGTATAAGAGATTTCGACTGTGTTGATGAGAGCAGACCCGGCGTCTGCAGCAGGGTAATCACGCCGGAGGAAGCGGTAAGCTATGTGGAGAGGGTGATAAAGAAGTTTCAGTACATAAAGGTCGCAGCGATAGCGGGACCTGGGGAACCTCTGGATAATGACGAGACGTTCGAGACGCTAGGGCTGGTAAAAGAAAAATTTCCACATCTGATGAAGTGCTTGAGTACGAACGGTCTTTTACTCCCGGAAAAGGTAGACATATTGAATGAACTAGATGTTGGAAATCTCACCGTCACGGTGAATGCGGTCGATCCGAAGATCGGGGCAAAGATATACTCTTTCGTGGATTACCATGGAAATATTTTGAAAGGGGAAGAGGGCGCGAGAGTGCTGATGGAGAGTCAACTCGAAGGAATAAGAAAGGCGGTAGAATATAAGATAATCGTCAAGGTGAACACGGTATATATGCCCGGGATAAACGACAAACAGATAGTGAAAGTGGCGAAGAGGATGAAAGAACTCGGTGTCTACATGCAGAATATTATACCGCTTATACCGCAATACAAATTCGCGGGTTTAAAGCCCCCTACACGTGAAGAGTTGAGGAGGAAGCAGGGAGAGTGCGGAGAAGTTTTGAAGCAGATGGTGCATTGCAGGCGATGCCGAGCAGACGCCGTAGGACGGCTTGGACATGACGTGAAATGCCAGTTCTAACACGGATACGATTATCGGAATGGTTGAAGGCTCGATTTGGCTGAGGGGCAGCGCACGTCCCCTCAGAGGAATAAACATCCCATAGTATTCTAATGACGGATCGCTACGAAAAGTCATAAAATTTTTACGATAATCGTGAAATTTTTACGGAAAGTTATGAAATCGCATGAAAAGTTATGAAAAATTCTTAAATAAATTAAATATCTAGCTTAGCTAATGCCCAATGGTATCGACAGAGAGGACATATGATGCACAATATAAAAACGAAAGAAGATGTGTTTAGGGCAGTTGAAGAGCACGACGTGAAGTTCATCAGGCTATGGTTCACTGATATCCTGGGTCAGTTGAAGAGCTTTGCGATAGCACCTAGAGAGCTGGAAACCGCTTTTGATGAGGGAATGGGCTTTGACGGGTCATCCATCAAGGGCTTTGCCAGGATCGACGAGAGCGACATGGTCGCAAAACCGGATTCCTCCACTTTCCAGCTCCTCCCATGGAGACCGAAAGAGAACGGAGTTGGGAGGATGTTCTGTTATATCCAACAGCCCGATGGCAGTCCTTACGAGGGCGATTCAAGGTACATACTCAAGAGGAACCTGGAGCGATTGAAAAATGATTGCTACACCTTCTATGTCGGTCCAGAGCTTGAATACTTCTATTTTAAGAATGAGGAAGATACGACGGTTCTGGACAAGGGGGGGTACTTCGATCTAACTACACTGGATGCGGCGAGCGATCTACGAAGGGATACCATACTCACCTTGGAAGAGATGGGTATCGAGGTGGAATATAGCCACCACGAGGTCGCCCCCTCTCAACATGAGATAGATCTCAGGTACACAGACGCCCTAACGATGGCTGATAATGTCATGACTTACCGAATCGTGGTAAAGGAGGTCGCACAGAGGTATGGATGTTATGCCACCTTCATGCCAAAGCCCATCCTCATGGCGAATGGAAGTGGGATGCATACACATCAATCTCTATTCAAAAACGGCAGAAACGCCTTCTTCGATCCAGATGATGATTATCATCTCTCCGAAATCGGCAAAAAATATATCGCCGGGTTGTTGAGGCACGCGCCCGAGATAACATCCATAACGAATCAATGGATAAATTCGTATAAGCGTCTGGTACCGGATTATGAGGCGCCCGTGTACATATCCTGGTGTCGGAGGAACAGGTCAACGCTCGTGAGAGTGCCCATGTATAAGCCGGGAAAAGAAAATGCTACAAGAGTGGAACTCCGCAGCCCGGATCCAGCCTGCAACCCTTACCTTGCATTCTCGGTCATGTTGGGAGCTGGGTTGGAGGGGATAAAGAACGGATATGAGCTGCCTCCTCCTATTGAAAAAGACGTTTACCGTTTGAACCATGAGGAACGAGGAAGAGAGGGGATAGGCTCCTTGCCGGGAAGCCTGATCGAGGCGATTAACCTGTCGGAAAAGAGCGAACTGGTCAGGAATACTCTGGGAGACTTCACCTTCAGAAATTTCATCGCCTCTAAGAAGGTGGAATGGGATAGATATCGCCTCCAGGTGACGGAGTGGGAATTGAAGGAATACCTGCCGGTGCTTTGAAGATGAGAAGGATACGCTGTAGAGAAGAGGTCTGTATCGGGTGTCGACTTTGCGAGGTCTGGTGCCAGGTAGAGCATTCAAAGTCCAAGGAGATAATAAACGCGTTTCTCCGTGAGACCGCCTTCCCCAGGGTACGGGTAGAGGAGAGAGGCCCTATCTCTATCTCTCTTCAATGTAGGCATTGTGAAGAGCCCAACTGCGTCCATGCCTGCATCAGTGGAGCTTTGTACAGAGATCTTGAAACGTGCGTCGTGAAGCACGATGCATCCAAATGTGTTGGTTGCTGGAGTTGCGTGCTGGCATGCCCCTATGACGCGATAATCCGTGATGACGCCCATAATAGGGTCTTGAAGTGCGACCTGTGTGAGGGAAGAGAAGAACCGATATGCGTAGAGAAGTGCCCGAATGATGCATTGATAGTGGAGGCTTATGATGCATTGTAAGTATCTGATCATAGGGAATTCGGTCGGAGGAGTCGCAGCTTCAGAGGCGATAAGGGAGATCGACAAAGTAGGAAAAATCGTCATGGTCTCGGAGGAGCCTCACCGGGTGTACTCGAGAGCTCTTATCCCCTACTTCATCGCTGGAAGAATCGACCTGGAGAAGATGTATTACAGGGATGCGAACTTCTATGAGAAAAACGACATCCTGCCGTTTCTGGGCAAAAAGGTAATAAAAATAGATTTTAAGGATAGAAAGGCGGAGATGGAAGACGGATGTAAGATAGGATATAAAAAACTTTTACTGGCGACTGGCGCCGCGCCCTTCATACCACAAATGAAAGGCCTGGACAAGGAGAGGCCCAAGGATGGATTTTTTACCTTTTCCTCTCTCGATGACGCGATGAAGATAAAGAAAAAGATCGAATCCGGAATTGCAGAAAGGGCGGCCGTTCTTGGCGGCGGTCTAACAGGCCTAATGGCCGCTGAAGCGTTGGCGGAAAACGGTATAGAGGTAACGGTCGTCGAGCTCGCGGGGAGTCTGCTCCCAGGAGTCCTCGATGAAACGGCATCTCACCTGGTCGAAGAACATCTGGAGGAAAAAAGTTTAAAGATATCAACAGGCCGCAGAATCGTGGAGGTCGTAGGCGAGGAGAGCGTTGAGACCGCTGTTCTTGACGATGGGACGATACTACCATGTGATCTTCTCATCATCGGTGCTGGCGTTAGACCCAGGGTCGAACTTGCGCGCGACACCGGTGTGCGGGTGAACCGGGGGATAGTTGTGGATAGGCGAATGAGAACTTCGGTTAATGATGTTTATGCGTGTGGCGACTGCGCAGAGGATTATGACTTTCTACAGGGCGATTTTAGGCTCCTGCCCATATGGCCTACTGCGTACGCTGGAGGAAGAGTCGCGGGCTTCAACATGTGTGGTGTTGAGAGGGAATACCGCTGGGGCACGAACATGAATTCGATGCACTTCTTCGGCCTCAGAATCATAGTGGCCGGAAGCATCACAGAGAACGGAGATGATGAGGTTTTCAAAAAGATCTGCGGAGATGGAAACTACCGTAGGATAGCGCTCAAGGACGATCGAGTGGTAGGCATGATCCTTATGAATGAAATCGAGGGGGCGGGAGTTCTACTGAACCTGATGAGAGCTGGGATAAACGTAAAATCGTTTAAAGAAGAGCTCCTAAGCAACGATTTTGGGCTCATTAGCCTCCCCGAGAAGCTTAGACAGGAGATAATGACATGAGAAGGAAAATGTATGAGAAAGAGATAAGCGCCTGTTCAATTTTCGGCGCGATGAACATCGAGGGGGAGAGGTTCACCGGGGAGGGCGTTATAAAGGCTATAGCGAATATGCACTTGAGGGGGAACGGACTCGGCGGGGGGTTTGCGATTTATGGCCTTTACCCAGAGTACGAGTATTATTATGCATTACACATAATGTTTAGGGGAAACGAGGGGGCTAAAAAGGAGACCGATGCGCTTTTAAACAGGAGTTTTGACGTCGTCCATGACGAGGAGATGCCGAGCGGTGAGAGGGCAAATGTTCCGGATCCGCCATTGGTGTGGCGCTACTTCGTTGCACCTGACAAAAAAGGGAAAGATAAGCTTCTCTCAGATGACGATTACGTCGTGCAGAAGGTGATGGACATAAACCTAAGGATAGAGAATGCACATGTATTCTCATCGGGAAAGAACATGGGGGTTTTCAAAGGCGTAGGTTACCCTGAGGACGTGGCAGAGTACTTCCAGCTGGATAGTTACAGGGGGCACATATGGACCGCTCATGGAAGGTTTCCGACAAACACACAGGGGTGGTGGGGCGGCGCTCATCCTTTTTGTATTCTAGACTGGACTGTTGCACATAACGGGGAGATTTCGTCTTATGGTACGAACCGGCGCTATCTCGAGATGTTTGGATACCATTGCACGCTGAACACGGACTCGGAGGTAATCGCATATGCTGTGGATCTGCTGATGAGAAGGCAGAACCTCCCGATGGACGTCGTTGCGAAAATTTTTGCACCGCCTGTATGGGAGGCGATAGAGCGCGAAGAGGAGAGCAAAAAAATTCTCCTGGCCATGTTGAGAAGGGTATATGCGCCGCTACTCATAAATGGGCCCTTTGCCGTAATAATCGCGCATCACGGCGAGATGATTGGCCTGACGGATAGGATAAGATTGAGACCCCTTACCGCTGGAGTCAGGGGAAAGATGACCTATCTGTCTTCGGAGGAAGCGGCTATAAGACTGGTTTCGAAAAAGCTGGATCGAGCATGGACGCCTAACGGCGGAGAGCCCATTGTTGTAAGTCTAGATGGAGGGGGAAGAGGAGAAAAAGTGGATGAAGTCATACCTTTTGCCTGAGTTCATAATCGAGAGGAATGAGGATAGGTGCATTAAGTGCAAGGTTTGCGAAAGGCAGTGCGCATTCGAAACGCATCGCTATGACGAGGAGCTCGACAGGATGTTTTCGAACGAAGAAAGCTGCGTGGGCTGTCAGAGATGCGCTGTTTTCTGCCCCACCAATGCTCTGACCGTAAAGCCTAATCAATCTGCATATAGGCCCAACTATAGCTGGACCGGAGAGAGGATAAGCGATCTAACGAAGCAGGCGGAAACCGGCGCCGTTTTGCTCACCGGGAGCGGTAACGATAGGCCCTACCCCATCTATTGGGAGCATCTTCTACTGAACGCCTCGCAGGTTACGAACCCTTCTATTGACCCGCTGAGGGAGCCCATGGAGCTCAGGACTTTCTTAGGGCGAAAACCCGATATGCTGGAGGCAGAGCTCATGGATGATGGGGAGGTCAGGATAAGCACGGAGATGCCGCCAAACGTGATGGTGAAAACGCCAATCCTCTTCTCAGCTCTTTCTTACGGTGCGATAAGCTACCAGGCATTCAAATCGCTCGCGATGGCGGCCTCTGAATACGGGACCCTTTTTAACACAGGCGAAGGGGGCCTGCCAAAGGATCTGCGTAAAGAATATGGAAAAAACGCGATCGTGCAGTGCGCCTCAGGCCGTTTTGGAGTGGATCTTGAGTACCTAAACTGTTCGGCTGCTGTGGAGATAAAAATAGGGCAAGGAGCCAAGCCTGGAATAGGGGGGCACCTTCCAGGCGAGAAAGTTTCTTGCTTGATAGCCGAAACGAGGATGATCCCAGCTGGTACTGATGCTCTCTCTCCCGCGCCCCAGCACGATATCTATTCCATCGAAGATCTCTCAGCCCTTATCTACGCATTAAAAGAGGCGACCAACTACGAAAAACCTGTCAGCGTTAAAATCGCAGCGGTTCACAATTCGGCAGCTATCGCATCCGGCATGGTTCGTGCGGGTGCCGATATAATAGCGTTGGATGGATTAAGAGGGGGAACGGGCGCCGCACCTAAAATGATACGGGACAATGTTGGCATACCGATAGAACTTGCCATCTCGTCTGTTGACGAGAGGCTCCGGGAGGAAGGGATAAGAAACAGATGCTCTATCCTGGCTGCCGGGGGGATGAGATGCAGCGCCGACGTGGTTAAGGCAATAGCTCTGGGGGCGGATGCCGTTTATATCGGTACCGCGGCGTTGATCGCCATGGGCTGTACCCTGTGTCAGAAATGCTACACGGGAAAATGCAACTGGGGGATATGCACACAGGACCCTTACCTGGCAAAACGGATAAATCCAGATATAGCCTCCCGCCGCCTCACCAATCTGCTTCGAGCATGGAGCATGGAGATAAAAGAGATGCTTGGCGGGATGGGGATAAACGCTATAGAGAGTTTGAGGGGGAACAGAGATCATCTCAGAGGAGTTGGATTACAGGAATGGGAACTCGAAGTTCTTGGCGTCAAAGGCGCTGGAGAATGACTTCAGAAGGTAGGATATGCTCAGAGAAGAAAACGAGATGGTAATTGATGCGTCAGGGCTCACTTACAAAGAGCTCAATGGTTTGATAAGGGATCGCGCACTTAGCGGAGCTGAGAAGATCTTTTTAAGAAATGTCTATGGCCAGAGATATATAGGCACGCGCCTTTACTCCCTTACCCAGACTCAAAACTCATCTAAACCCGGTACAAGGATAGAGATAGAGGTCTGGGGCACACCAGGAAACGATCTTGGAGCCTTCCTCGACGGGCATAGGGTAGTAGTACACGGTAACGCGCAGGATGGTGTTGGGAATACGATGAATGATGGGGAAATAGTGGTGGAGGGAAGAGCCGGCGATATAACTGGGATGTCCATGCGCGGCGGGGAAGTGTTCATTCGCGATGGCGTGGGATACAGGGGGGCGGTGCACATGAAGGAGTACCTGAACAAGAGACCCCTGCTCGTCATAGGGGGTACGGCACAGGACTTCCTGGGGGAGTACATGGCCGGTGGCGTCGTAGTTCTCCTCGGGCTCAACGCTACTCACAGTGCTAACTTTATCGGCACGGGGATGCACGGTGGTGTGATCTACATAAAGGGCAAGGTGGGAAAACATCAGCTGGGGAAAGAGGTGGGGACGTTCAGTTTGAATGAGAAGGATAAAAAGATTCTGGAGGACTGCGTGGGCAAATTTACCGAACATTTCGATGTGGGCATCGACCAGAAGGATATCCTTCACGGGGATTTCATAAAGATTTTGCCCGTTTCAAAGCGGCCCTATGGGAGGGTCTATACCTATTGATCTGACGAAATCTAAGACCTGTTACACCCAGTCTAAGTCAGAAACTCAGTAGAAATCTTTTATTCCTCTAATCCTATACGGGCAGGTTGATCCTAATAACGTATGAAAGAGGCGTATTAAACATAAAGAGCGAATTCAAACTTCCCCACACCACCTGGGATGAACCATCTAAATGTTACAGGGCACTCCCACTCAACTATAAGGACATAATCGAATATCTGGAAAGATCGGGACTGGAGTATGAGAGTAGAGTAATGGACCCCTTGCCCATGCCTCAACTCAATTTCGATTTAAATCTAAGGGTTTATCAGTCCGAAGCTTTGAATAACTGGCTTGCGACAAAACAGGGTGTGATAGTTCTACCGACGGGATCGGGGAAGACCATACTGGCGATGAAAGCGATCGCCCAGCTGAATTTGCCCACCATAGTGGTGGTGCCGACCCTTGACCTGGTGAGGCAGTGGTCTGAGGAAATAACAGATAAGCTTAACCTGACCCCAGGGGTCTACAGCGGTGAAGAGCACAATCTACAACCGATAACGATAGCCACTTATGATACCGCCTATATAAGGGCGGAGGAACTGGGCAACAGATTTCCCTTTGTCGTTTTCGACGAAGTGCACCATCTCCCCTCTCCCGGGTATTCCCACATAGCTGAATTGTTCGCCTCTCCTTACAGGATGGGTTTGACCGCCACCTATGAGAGGGAGGATGGTTTACACGAGAACTTGAACAGGCTGGTTGGAGGAAAGGTTTACGAGCTGGGGGTCAAAGAGTTGAGCGGCGAACATTTGGCCGAGTATGAGACAAAAAGAATCTACGTGAATTTAACCTCAAAAGAGCGAGAGGAGTATGAGAATAATAGAAAGATATTCACGGACTACCTGAAAAAGAGAAGGATCTACATCAGGAGCGCCAGAGATATCGAGAGGATCATCAGGATGAGCGGATATGATCAAGGGGCCAGAGAGGCTCTACTCGCCAGGAATAGGGCTAGAAAGATAGCGATAAATTCGAACTCTAAGCTAAAGGCTCTGGATAAGCTCCTCGAAGAACACTGGGGCGAAAGGATAATAATATTCACCGAGTACAACAGCCTGGTTGACCTGATTTCGCGAGAATTTTTACTGCCCTCGATTACCTACAAGACCGATAAGAACGAGAGGGTCGACATACTTGACAAGTTCAAAAAGGGGGATTATAGAGCAGTTGTGACCTCAAAGGTGCTGGACGAAGGGGTCGATGTGCCTGAGGCGAGCGTTGGAGCGATATTGGGAGGAAGCGGCTCGATAAGGGAATACAGGCAGAGGTTGGGCAGGCTCTTGAGGAAAAGTGGGGACAAAGTCGCGATCCTATATGAGATAGTCTCCAGAGAAACGAGCGAGGTCTCCACATCCAGGAGGAGGAGCAGAGATGTTGACCAGTGATCTTCTATTGGCCAGGATAAGAAAAGGAAAGATCTCTCCCGTCTTCAGAGACAAAAAAGATCTGGAGATGGTTGAAGAGATCTTATCCGTCTACCGAAGATCGATCGGAGCAAAAGCCAGTGAGATAGATGAGGAGCTCGCAGATCTGGAGGAATGCCTCAACTTCAAATTCGTGAGAGGATTGAGAGCCCTGCTGGATAGGAGGTGTACCCTTGAGTTAAAAGCGGTGATAGATCCTTTGCTGGCGAGAAGGGAAGTATTCCAGGAAGTATTCAAAGGGAATAGAAAAGATGTAAAAAAAATTTTGAGTTCTGTCGCCTCCAGACTCAATCTTACGCTCCAGGAACTGGAAGCCTCATTATGGGCGGATAGGGATTCCGAGTTAGTGCTAGGCGATCTCTCAGACATAGGGGCGGAGGAACTGTTAAACGAGTATAATCTCTCGCTCGCGCAAACGCTTCTCTTCAAATCCATAGGGATGGACATATGGTATGAGGGGAACTATGAGAGTCTTTTTAGGGCGATAAAGTATTTCGGTTTGCTATACCAGGCTGAGCTAGAAGATGGAAATTTCCATGTAAGGGTTGAGGGACCAGTATCCCTTCTCAAGTTGACTGAGAAGTATGGCACTAGCATGGCCAAAATTCTTCCCGTCATAGTCAACGGAAAAAAATGGAGGATGGATGCCGAGGTCGTAGTAAGGAGAAATGGGCCAAGAGTGCTCCATTTCGCGATGGATAAAGACACGCACGGAAGGTTTTTCCCAGTAATTTCAAAAACTCAGGAATTTGACAGCTCTCTGGAAGAGAGGTTTTATCACAGATTCTCACAGATCCCCGGGTGGAAGGTCAAAAGGGAGGTGAAGCCGCTGATAGCTGGCAGATGGGTATACATACCGGATTTCAAGTTCGAGAAAGATGGAATGGAGATCTATCTGGAAATAGCCGGCTTCTGGACCGAGGAATACATACGGAAAAAAGTGAAGAAGCTCAGCCTACTGAGAGAGGAGATCATAATGGCGGTCGATAGTGAGATGCTCTGTTCCCATCCCTTTACGTTAAAGACGGCAGAGGTGGTTGAGTTCAAGGGCGATGTCGATCTTCTGTCCATTGTAAAGATCCTGAGGGAGAAGGAAAAAAAGAGAATGGAAAGCGAGATGGGGAAGATTCCAGCGGAGATCAATCCTGTAGATGACATAGTCAGCTTGAGAGAGATGGCCGGCAGATACGGCGTGAGCGATGGCGCGATGAGGGAGAAAACCAGAGAAATCACAGGATATAGAGCCGTGGGCGATAAACTGGTGAGCACTTCCTTTTTGAGCGAGATCAAGGACGAGGTAAAGGGAAAGAGCTACGAAACGGCCAAAGAAAGGATAGAGGGCCATGGATTGAGCACCGATCTGGTGCTCAACGAGCTGGGTTTGAAGGTTAAATGGAACGGGCTCGAAGGTGGGGAGATCCAGTCTTGATATGGATCAGGACAAAATCCGTTCTACGTTTGAACGGATCTAGGGGAGACGCCGCTAGGGAAAAAGATAAATCAATCAGTGTTATCCAGTGCTATGGCCATCTGCATCATACGATCCAGCGTAGATCAGGCGAGCGTTAACATCATTAATTCTTTAATCGACATCGTGGAGGTAGAAAAAGAAGATGATAACCTGTGGAGGGGGCAGAACTTCTTCATTTATAGCATAGAAGACATGCACATATACCACGATTTTATCGATGAGGAGATGAGGAACATGGGATTAAACCCTGAGATCGTAATTTTTGCTTCAAGACACAGAAGCGAGACTGGAATGGAGTGCTTAACCGTCCACCCCATAGGCAATTACGCCAAGGCGGAGCTGGGTGGGAGAGAAGAGCTGGTACCCGCTCCAGCTCATGAGATGTTCATCGCCCTTGGTCAACTTTTAGAATCTGGATATAGATCCAGTTACGAGGTAACGCACCATGGGCCCTATCTAGAGACTCCCTCCTTCTTCATCGAGATAGGCAGCTCTGAGAAGGAATGGGTGGATAAGAACAAGGGAAGAGCAGTTGCTGGAGCAGTTGCCCATCTTCTAAAAAATGGGGACAGGGACCACGAAAAAACTGCCATATCCATTGGAGGGGGACACTATGCCCCCGGGCAGACCGATCTCGCCTCCAAGGAAATAGCGTTCGGTCATATGCTCCCGAGGTACGCCTACCGGGAACTAACCGAAGAGATAACATCGGAAAAAATAGATGAGATGATAGCCAAAACCATCCCAGAGCCCGATTCCATCCTCCTGGAGAGCGTTCCCAGGTGGATAAGAAGAATTGCGGAGAGAAAAGAACTAGAGCTCCTTTGACCGGGACAGAGAGCCTTCAAGCCTCCTCACCATAGCATAGACCGCCGAGAAGCAAACGATTGCCAGGAGTATAGCCGACAGCGTAACCAAAGTCGCTTCCTCGGCGGAAACCTCGCGAAGCTCCTCGAAGTACTGAAAACCCATTCCGATAGACGCCAAGAAGTTGAACCCACCATGTAGAAAGACCGCTAGAAGGTAGTAAGGTACTACAGTCAACATGGATTTTTTCATGAGAAGGGCTCTAGCTATACCATAACCGGTAAACGCAGTGGCCGAGGCGTGGAGAAAAACGCTTGATATGGACCTCAAGAGCGCTTCCGACATGGCCGCTCCCACCCCATACTCCATCCAAAAGCTACCAACATAGAGGACGTTTTCAACTGCAGCGAACCCCATGGCGCACGCCACTCCAAATATTATGCCGTCCTCTAGCTCGTTAATCTCCTTTCTGACCCTGTTTACCCCCAGAGGCTTTGTGAGTTCCTCTATAAACGGCGCAGCAAACACGACCAAAATGAAAACATCTCCCGAAAAAGGGGTTTCCAGGATAGAGGTAAGAATAACGGCTGGAATCGCACCCCACAGAAAGGCCGAGGATAGTGCTCTCCACTTCTCCCTTTCGTAGCGTTCACTGTTCCTTATAATCACGAGGTATATTACTGGTGCAGCAAAAGAGACCACTATCAGGATCAATATCTCGGCTAACATCGCTTAATCATTATCGTTCTTCGAATTTAACTCTGCCCATCTAAAACGAACTTATATCCATAGGTGATCACTCCACTGCCATCGCCACTACCGCCATCCTCGCCTCCGCCCTTCTCCTCCCTGAGTTTTCTCAGCACCGTTTTGACCCTGCTTCCTATCATTATCTCGCTCAGACCAGCCCCCACGATCTGGCTCGTTACCCTGGGCCCCTCATCCAACTTGACTATAGCCAGTATATAAGGCGTCAAAAGCTCGTGCCCCACTGCTGGGTCGTACACAACAGTATAGGTCACCACCTCGCCATTTCCACTGAGCTGTATTGGCTCCATCCTTCCTATTGAGGCTCTCCTGCACTTCGGACAGATCTGTCTTGGGGGGAAGTATACTTCCTCGCAGACTGTGCATCTATTTCCCAAAAATCTATACCTGGACGGGGCTTCTCTCCATATTCTAGATGGTCCTACCATCTCATCGCCTCCTGAAGATCGATACCACGGCGCTGCCTCCACTCCCTCCGACTCCACAACACAATCCATAATCCAGAAGTTCTATCTGTCTCTCACCAGCTCTTCCGATCAGTTGATCGTAGATCTCCGCCACTTGAGCCACTCCAGTAGCACCTATTGGATGCCCTCTGGATTTTAACCCCCCAGAGGTGTTTATGGGCAATGAGCCATTCAAACTCGTCACTCCTTCCGCGACCTTTTTTCCACCTTTTCCCTTCTCGAAGAATCCTAGATCCTCGCTCTCTATGATCTCTCCTATGGTACAATAGTCGTGGAGCTCCGCTATATCCACGTCGCTTGGATTTATTCCCGCCCTTTTGTAGGCCTTTTTTGAGCTCCCGACCACGCAATCCATAGTTGTAATATCCTCCCTCGAATGGAGTGCCAATGTGCTAGAGGCCATCTCACAGGCGATTATCTCCACATCCCCTTTTGAGGTTAAGACCAAAGCGGCACTTCCATCCGACATCGGAGCGCAATCAAGCATCCTCAAAGGATCGGCCAATAATGGAGATGACAACACCTGGTCAACGCTTATCTTCCTTCCAAAATGGGCTATAGGATTAAGAGAGCCGTTATAATGGTTCTTAACCGCTACCTCCGCCATCTGTTCCCTGGTGGTACCATAGTCATGCATGTGCTTCCTAGCCATCATCGCGTAGAGTGCGGGCAGGGTAGCTCCGAATATGGATTCCCACTCATAGTCGAGCATGGTGTTGATTATAGAGCCGGCCTCCTTGGCCCCCACATCCGTCATCTTCTCCACTCCTCCCACAACCACGATATCGTGCTTTCCTGAAGCGACGTCGATGAAGGCCTGATGAAGCGCTAGAGCTCCGGAGGCACATCCGCTCTCTACCCTGACAACGGGAATAGAAGTTAAGCCTGTTTGTTCGGCTATCATCGGACCCGCATGCTCTTGCGATACCCACATCCCAGGGCCCATGGATGCCATATAGAGGCATTCTATGCTCTCACCTGGAAGCTCAGCGTCCTCAAGAGCCCTCAGACCAGCTTCCACTATCAGCTCTCTATAGGATCTAGACCATAGCTCTCCAAACTTGGTTATCCCTACCCCCGATATACACACTTTTCTCATCCTATCACCTATATCCGATACCTCCCGGAGTATTTCGCATATATGGAATAGTCCAGCACCTCCTTCTCTTCGATATAAGAAGAGGTGTTTCTGATACCCCTCGAATTTTTAACCTCCCTAAACTTCACGATCTCATCGTTGACATAGAGTTGAAATGCATCCGAGCCAGCGCCCGAGCCATAACTAACCAGTAGAACTCTGTCCCCCGGTTCAGACGCATCCAGGGCTGCGGTCAACCCAAGCAGAGAGGAGGCGGCATATGCATTTCCTATTTCTGGAACCAGTAAACCGGGCCTAAGCTGCTCTTCTTTAAACCCCAGCTTCTTTCCCACACTCGAGGGGAACTTCAAATTGGGCTGATGAAAAACCGCGTATTTGAAATCTTTGGCTTCAGTCCCCATAGTTGACATGAGCAACTCCGCGCACTCGGTAACGTGCCTGAAGTAGGCTGGCTCCCCCGTGAACCTCCCCCCATGACTCGGATACTTCTGGACATCCCTCCTCCAGAAATCCGGGGTATCGGTCGTATAGGATTTCATGCTCTCTATATCCACTATGCCCTTCTTGCCGATTAAGAATGAAGCTGCACCGGAACCGGTTGCGAATTCCAGCTCATCTACGGTAGAAGATTGGGCCTTATCCGCTCCTATAGCCAACCCATACTCTATCAAGCCTGAATCCACCTGTGATGAGCATATGATAATAGCTGTGCTTCCCGCTTTACAGGCAAATTCGAGATCGGCCATGTACAGATCGGGGGTTATGCCCAAAGCTTCAGCTACTACGGTACCGCTGGGCTTTACGGCATAGGGGTGAGACTCCGAACCTATGTAGAGCGCCCTGACCTTCCCCAGATCCAGATCTACTGATCTGAGACAATTCCTCGCCGATTCGGTGGCCATCGTTATGGTATCCTCATCTGGCCCTGGAATCGCTTTCGTCATCACTCCAACTCTCAGGTCACGTCCCCAGACCCTGGATATTTCGCCTCCTTCCACCCTGAATCTGGGTATGTAAGAGCCATAACTCACTATAGAGGCCATAAGCTTACGATTAAGAAGGGGTTATTAAAACTATCTTTGAGGGAATAGACCATTGACTTGGCAAATCCTTTTGATAGATCGACATTTCTGCAAAAGCTTCATTATTCAGATCGGATGGTCCCAGGATCTTCACTCTACTTCAATACAGCGCCTCTGTTCGCGGAGCTCACCAGCGAGGAGTATCGAAACAAAACCCCTTTCTCGACTTTGGGTTTGGGTCTCTTCCAGCCCTTGAGTCTTTTTTCCATCTCTTCTCTATCTATATCGACGTTAAGCTCACGACTTGCGAGATCTATGGCGATCTTATCCCCGTCTCTAACCACCGCTATCGGGCCCCCCTCAGCGGCCTCAGGAGACACGTGGCCAACCGCAGCGCCTCTACTCGCTCCGCTGAACCTGCCATCTGTCACCAGAGCGACTTTACCATCCAGTCTACCACCGCTTATTCTAGAGGTAGCTGCGAGCATTTCTCTCATACCAGGGCCGCCTTTTGGCCCTTCATACCTTATCACTATGATGTCGCCTTCTTCTATTTTTCCCGCATCTAGAGTGGCTACCGCTTCTTCCTCTCCGTTGAACACCCTGGCAGCGCCCCTGTACACATCCTTTGCCAGCCCCTTGGTCTTTATGACCGCCCCATCCGTGGCGAGATTCCCCTTCAAAACTACGAGGCTGCTGCCTCTTACGGGGTTTTCCAGGGTTTTAATCACCTCCCCCCTCGATTTGCCCAGCCTTCCCTTTAAAAGCCCATCGACCGTTAGCTCGTTCAGGTGGATGTGTTTCTCCAGTTCGCCCATGATCGCGGGAACCCCCCCAGCTCGATCCAGATCTATCATCCTGTGCGGCCCTCCCGGGCTCATGTCCACCAGCTGTGGGACCTTTCTGGATAATCGATCTATATCCTCCAAACCAAAATCCACTCCAGCTTCATAAGCCAAAGCCAGCAGGTGGAGGACGGTATTGGTAGAACCACCCAGGGCTAGATCCACAATCATAGCGTTTTCAAATGAGTTGGAAGTCAATATGTCAGAGGGCTTTACCCCCTTTTTCACCAGTTCAACTGCCCTTTCTCCCGTTTTTTCAGCAATTCTTAATTTCTTGCCGCTGACCGCATGGGCAGTAGCGCAATCTTTCAAACTCACCCCCAGCGCCTCGGTTACGCAGGCCATCGTGTTCGCGGTGAACATCCCCGCACAGGAGCCAGCGCCGGGGCAAGCATTGCACTGAATCGCGTATAGCTCGTTTTCATCTATCTTCCCTTCCTTGTACCTGGCAAGGGCCTCAAAAACCGTCGAATAATCCATCTTTTCGCCGTTTAGCTCCCCCGGGAGCATGGGCCCCCCGGTAACCATTATCGTCGGGATGTTTACCCTAAAAGCGCCCATGAGCATGCCCGGAACTATCTTATCGCAACTGGCTATTAGAACGAGACCGTCGAATTGATAAGCCAGGGAAGTGAGCTCTATGGAATCTGCTATCACCTCTCTGCTCGGTAAAGGCGCCTTCATCCCCTCGTGCCCCATCGCTATGCCATCACAAAGCGCTATGGTGTTGAATTCCAGGCCCAGCCCTTTCTTCGCGATGCCACGCTTAACCGCTTTTGATACCTCGCGTAAATGAACATGACCGGGGACGAGCTCGTTCCACGAATTCGCCACGCCTATTACCGGGCCTTGAAGCTCTTCGTCCTTTACTCCCAGAGCGTTAAACAAAGAACGATTGGGCGCCCGATCGACGCCTTTTGTGGCGTTCCAGCTCTTCATTTTCATGATAGACATGTCTATGAGACCAAATGCGATATAAAATTTGTCGCTAGGTAGCTATGTAAATGATATTTTTCCACCTCGAAAGACTCAAAGTTGTACAAGCACCCCATCGATTATCCCATCTATGGCCACCATCTCCTCAAGAACCTCTTTATTGGGGGGTTCATCGACGAGCAGGAGCATTAGCTGCACCCCCCCAGGTCCCTCGCTAGATCTCCCAACGACCATTCCAGCTATATTTATCCCGTGTTGCCCGAAGAGCGTCGCGACTCTTCCTATCACACCAGGCCTGTCCTCATGCATCGAGATGACATAATGCCCCCTTGGCACGAAGTCCACTTTGTACTTGTCGATCTTAATGACTCGGTAATCCTCTTTTCCGAAGCTCGTTCCACTCAGATAGATGCTTTTCTCATTCCCTACGACCTCTGCTTCGAGCAAGCTTTCATAGCTATCCGAATCTTCGCTCTTCGTCTCCTCGACGCTTATTCCCCTCTCTTTAGCCATCGAGACCGAGGAGACCAGGTTTACTTCATCTCCAAGCGCGTGTTCAAGCAAACCCCGAAGCAGGGATCTGGTCACATATGAACTGTCTCTTCCCGCGAGTTTGCCCTTGAACGTTACCCTGACTTTTTTGAATCCTTCAGGAAGTCTCGCAGATCCGATTTTCCCCATCCTTTCCGCGAGTTTTATGTATGGCATCAGATATTCGAGTTCTTCTGGCTTTAAGGGGGGCAAATTTACTGCATTTCTCACTGGCGCCCCCTTTGCAAAGTTTATTATGTCTTCGGCAATTATCTTCCCCACCTCCATTTGAGCTTCTTTGGTTGAAGCCCCTATGTGGGGGGTTGTGACGACACTATCCAGACTAAGAAGCTTACTGTCACCAGGCGGTTCCTTTTCATAGGCATCCAGAGCGGCTCCAGCGACCTTTTTGCTCATGATCGCCTCATAGAGAGCTCCCTCATCCACTATCCCGCCCCTCGCGCAATTTATTATGTAGGCGCCATCCCTCATTTTTTCAAATTGTTTCTTCGAGATCGCCCCTTCGGTTTCTTTCGTCTTTGGAACGTGAACCGTGATGATATCCGAATTCGAAATGATGTCGTCGAAGTTCACCAGCTCGACTCCAATCTCCCTTGCTTTGTCCTCACTTATGTATGGATCATAGGCCGTCATCCTCATTTCGAAAGCTTTTGCCCTCTTTGCGACCTCATATCCTACCCTGCCCAATCCTATGATCCCCAGGGTTTTTCCCCTCAACTCCATGCCGACGAATTTGGACCTCTCCCATCCCCCCTCTTTAACACTCCTCTCCGCCTGAGATATCTTTCTCGATGCGCAAAGTATTGCACCCATAGTTAGCTCAGCAGTTGAGACGGTATTCCCACCAGGAGCGTTGACGACGATTATGCCCTTCTGGGTTGCCGTTTCGACGGCTATGTTGTCCAATCCTATTCCAGCCCTCCCTATGATCTTAAGTTTCTTGGCTTTATCCAGAACTTCGTTCGTCACTCTGGGTTTGCTTCTGACGATCAGGGCATCATATCTCCCTATAATTTTTTTGAGCTGATCTTCACTGATCTCTCCCTTCACCTCAACGTCCAGCCCGGATTTTTTCATCGCATCGATCGCTTCTTCCGATACGTTGCTGGCAACCAGGACTTTCATCGGAATTGCATGTGAACCTGCGATATAAACTTTGTTATTTATCTAAATCTCTTCTTTTTTTTCACTATCGATTGCATACTTCAAGCCATCGACCATCGCATGCCAACTAGCTTCGACGATGTTACTTGATATCCCGACGGTGCTCCAGGTCTTTTTCCCATCGCTCGAGTCGATTAATACCCTGACCTTGGACGCGGTCCCTCCCTTCGCGTCAAGTACTCGCACCTTATAGTCGGTCAATCTGATCGTTTTCAACTCCGGGTACAATGGGGCTAAAACTTTTCTCAGTGCTCTATCCAAAGCGTTGACTGGGCCATCTCCGGCAGAACTTGCGCGGGCGATTTTTCCGTCCACCTCAAGCTCCACGGTTGCTGTTGCGGAGGTCCCCTTATGACCACCTTTCACCGTCACCTCAAAGCTTTCGGTATCGAATAGAGAGCCATTATCTCCAAGAACTCTTTTCAGCAGGAGCACAAACGATGCTTCCGCCCCTTCGAACTGATACCCGCTATTTTCAAGCGATTTGACCGTATCCAGGATTTCCTTGATCTTTCCAGAGTCGAGGGTCAGATCGATACCGTAATCTCTCAATTTTGACAGTATATTTTTCTTACCGGCCAGCTCCGAAACGAGCATGCGTCTGCTGTTTCCAACCAGTTCGGGGTTGATGTGCTCATAAGCATTGGTATTTTTTAACACGGCGTCTACATGAGTTCCGGCTTTATGGGTGAAGGCACTTTTCCCGACGTAGGGCTGGTTATTCGCCGGTATGAGATTGGCCAATTCACTAACGTATCTTGAGACCTCAGTGATGCTCTTAAGCTGGAGATCCGTAACGCAGTCCATCCCCATCTTTAGCTTTAGATCTGGGAGAATAGAGCATAAATTCGCGTTTCCAGAGCGCTCCCCATATCCATTGATCGTGCCCTGGATATGGATCGCGCCGGACTTAACGGCTATTATTGAATTCGCGACGGCCATGCCCGTATCATTATGGGTATGGATTCCCAGTGGTGCATCTATCTTTCTCTTCACCTCTTCGATGATTTCTGCGATTTCGAATGGCATGGAGCCCCCATTCGTATCACATAGCACCATAACCCTCGCGCCAGCGGATCTTGCGGCCTCTATGGTTTGTAGGGCGTAATCCGCATTGCGCTTATACCCATCGAAGAAGTGCTCCGCGTCATAGATGACTTCCAGCCCGTTTGAGCGAAGAAAATGTATCGAGTCGCGGATCATATCCAGGTTTTTCCCCAGTTCAGTTTTAATGACTTCTGAGACGTGAAAATCCCAGCTCTTGCCAACTATTGTCGCGATATCAACGTCAGAATCCAGTATGGATCTCATGCTAGCGTCTTCTTCGACGCCCGTGTTCGCCTTCCTGGTGCTGCCAAACGCGACGATCTTGGCGTTATCTAGTTCTATGTGCCCCATCTTTTTAAAGAAGAGAGTATCCTTCGGGTTGGAGCCAGGCCAACCCCCTTCTATGTATTGAATCCCCAGCTCATCAAGCTTCTTCGCGATCTTTAGCTTGTCATTTAGTGAAAAAGATATGCCCTCTGCCTGAGCTCCGTCCCTCAGCGTGGTATCATATATCTCTATCTTCATCATCTTTCATCAGCTCCTTTATGATGGCATCCCCCATACCGCCAGTGCTAGCTCTACCCCCGAGATCCGGGGTTCTAACTTTGCCCTCAAAGAGCACATTTTTAATCGCCCTCTGGATAGCGTTAGATGCTTTACATTCATTCAATTCTTCGAGCATCATACCCGCCGCTAAAATAGCGCCTAGAGGATTTGCGATTCCTTTACCGGCTATATCCGGAGCGCTCCCATGAATCGGCTCGAACATGCTTATCCCATCCGGGTTTATGTTCCCGCCCGATGCGATGCCGATGCTGCCCTGAATAGAGGCGCCAAGATCAGTAAGTATGTCGCCAAACATATTCGGAACAACGATCACCTCGTACTGCTTTGGATCCTTCACGAACTGCATAGCTGCGTTATCGACGAATTGGCGCTCCGTCGAGATTCCAGAATTTTCTTTCTCGCTTGCGATCTCATCGAAAACTTCCCGCCATAATCCGTAAATATCTGACATGACGTTCGCCTTGTCGATGGAGGTGACTTTCTTGCGATTCTTTTTCTTCGCGAGCTCAAAAGCGTATCTTATGATTCTCTCTGCCCCCTCTCTTGAGATTAAACCGATCTGATATGCGATCTCTTTTTCGTCATCGAGTTCGATCTCGATATCAAATTTTATGTTATATTTTTTGAATCTGAGTTTATGTTCATCTTTTTTCTTATCGGTCCGAGCGCCGAGACCGACGTAGAAATCTTCGGTATTTTCCCTGACCACATAGAATTGCACGTCTTCGAAGGTCTTGTCCCTCAAAGGACATATCAGCCCTGGGAAAGAGATTATGGGTCTCAGGTTGACGTACTGATCGAAGTGCGATCTTATCCTCAACAAAACGCCCTTTTCCAATATGCCTGGCTTTACCCTGGGATCGCCGATCGCGCCGAAATAGATGGCGCTCATTTCTTCCATCTCATCGAGTTGCTCTCTGGATAAGGTTTCGCCAGTTTTAAGATAGTGTTCAGCACCGTTTGGATAATAAGTAAAATCGAAGTCCATACTATAAGGTTCAACGAGCGCATCCAGAACTTTTATTCCTTCGTTTACCACTTCCGGCCCGACTCCATCACCCGGTATTACGGCTATTTTGTACATGACAGGACCTCCTCAACATATCTCATCAACCCCCCTTTTTTCATCATCGAGAGCGCAAATGGCGAGAACGGTGTGAAAGGGTAATTTCTACCGTTAGCGAGATTTCGGATTACGCCTTTAGCGAGCTCCACTTCCAGCAAATCGCCCTCTTTCACGTCCATATCGCACTCTATTGGGGGGAAGCATAAGTTGATGGAGTTTCTGTAGAATATACGGGCAAAACTCTTCGCTATTACGCAGGATACCCCAGCGCCCATGAGCGCTCTTACCGCATGTTCTCTTGAAGAGCCATAGCCAAAATTCTTTCCCCCAACTATAATGTCTCCAACCTCTATTTTCCTTGCAAATTCCGGCCGGAATTTTTCGAAGACATGTTTTGAAAGTTCTCCTGGATCCCCGGTGACGAGGTACACAGCGGGTATTATCTGATCGGTATCCACATTATCGGGGAATTTCCACGCTTTTCCTCTCATGACCTCTTTCATGGCTTCACCTCTTTGGGATCGACGATCCTTCCTTTTACAGCGCTCGCTGCGACGGTGGCCGGCGAGGCGAGATAAACCTCCGATTTCGCATCCCCCATCCTTCCCACGAAATTGCGGTTGGTGGTGCTGACACATTTTTCGCCCGGGGCCAGTACGCCCATGTGCCCCCCTAAACAAGCACCGCAGGTTGGACCCGAGATGAATGCACCGGATTCGAGAAAGATCTCGAATAAGCCTTCCCGCATTGCCCGTGCATAGATTCTTTGGCTCGCGGGGACTATTATCAACCTGACATCCTCGTGAACTTTATTCCCTTTCAAGATCTCGGCCGCCATACGAAGATCTTCTATTCTTCCGTTTGTGCAAGAGCCCAGGTAGGCCTGGTCTATCTCGATATTGCACTCCGATGCTGGAACCGTGTTGCTGGGGAGGGGGGGCTTTGCCACGGTAGGCACCATGTCGCTTAGGGCATAGTGAAAAGTATCCGAATAATCCGCATCGGGATCCGCGAAAACCGGTTTATATTTTACCCTATCTTCGAGATAATCGAACACCTTTTCATCCGGCGGGAATATGCTGGCCTTAGCGCCGGCCTCCACGCTCATGTTGGAAATCGTTATCCTGTCTGGGAGTGGCAACTTAAAGGCAGAATAAAATTCCATCGATTTGTAGAGCGATCCGTCCACTCCTATATCGCCAATTATATTCAGTATGATATCCTTGCCGCAAACGTATCTCTTCGGCTCCCCTTCCAAGATGAACTTCTGGCTTTCCGGCACTCTGAACCATAACTTGCCCATGGCCATAATGGCGGCTGCCTCCGTGCTGCCTATCCCCGTCGCGAACGACCCTAAAGCGCCGTATGTGCAGGTATGGGAATCCGCCCCTACGATCAGCCTTCCCGGGGCGACGAAACCCTTCTCGATCATCACCTGATGGCAGATCCCTCCTCTCCCGACCTCGAAGTAGTTTTTTACCCCGTATTTTCTCGCGAACTCCCGCATCGCTAGCGCCTGTTTTGCCGATGGTATATCCTTGTTTGGGACGTAGTGATCGGGGATCAAGACCAGTTTATCTATAAGCGGCTTAACTTTTAATTTCTCGAACTCCTCGAAAGCAGGTAAACCGGTGACATCGTTCACCATCAGGTAGTCTACTGCCGCTTCCACTATATCTCCTGGCACCGCCATCATGCCTGACCTGTCAGATAAAATCTTTTCAGCTATTGTTCTGCCCATTTACATCCTCCCGCCCTTCAAAATATCGCGTCTGCCCTGAGCTAACCTTAAACCACCGAATCGATAGCGACGAACCATAGAATCCACAGAAGAAGATCGTTTCTTCATAAAAACCTCCCACAAATTATCTTTACAAAAGTATGATAATAATCCCAATCAAAGAATGCGAAACGCTCGAAGTTGGGATTTTGGTGCTCATGACTGTCAACTGCCTGGCTTCTTAACACAAAGCAGTATTTAAGATTTGCCATTCGATTGGGTTTCTGTGTTATCGATTCGCCTTATGTGGGGGGTCATGCTACTGTTTAGCGCTTTTCGGACTATAGAGCAGCTCACTGAGCTCTTTTCACATGGGGGAATAAGATGCAAGTTAAAAAGATTTTTTGCTCATCATTCTAAATTGTTGCTCTCCGATTTGAGGTTAATTACAAAAAAGCTCGGAAGGCTTATATGGCGAATATACTAATTTGAAACATGGAGAGAATAAGGTTTTTGAGTGACGGGCTTGAGTGTTCTGCCCTCCTTTATAGACCCGATGTTGAGGGGAAACACCCGGCTATAGTCATGGCACATGGACTCTCAGCTGTGAAAGAGATGTACCTCCCCTTTTTCGCTGAATACTGGGCTAAAAGAGGCTTTGTGGTCCTACTCTTCGACTACAGGTTTTTTGGAGAAAGTCCGGGAGAGCCCAGGCAGAGACTTTGGCCTGATGAGCAACTTCTGGACTATAAATGTGCGACCAATTACCTACTGAAGCTGGATTACGTTGATCCGGATAAAATCTGTGTTTGGGGCACGAGCTTTAGCGGAGCTCACGTCATAACTCTACTGGCTACGACCGACCTATTCTGCTGTGGGGTCGCTCAACTCCCAAATACAAATTCGATGGAACTTGCCATCAGGTACTATGGAGGCCTGACCTCTCTGTATATAGCGTCTAGGTCACTTCTAGGAAACTATAGCAGCGGTGAACCTTCGACTGTAACTTGGCCGGTTGTCTCTGAAGAGATGGCAGCAGTCTTACCTACCGAGGAAGCATATGAATTCTTCTCCAAAGCTGAAGAACTCTTCCCAACATACAAAAATATGGTAACAATGGACAGCATACCGAAAATAATTAGCTACGTACCGGAGTCTTACGCCCCATACGTTGGAAAACCGGTAAAGATCATAGGCGGTGAGAAGGACGAAACGACGCCAGTAGATATAGCTAAAAGAGCATACGAGAAAATACCGGTTGAAAAAGAACTCATCGTGTTCCCAACTGGGCATTTTGGCCTGTACCTCCCGCCTTGGAACGAAAAAGCA
>DACJ01000076.1 GCA_002494765.1 Euryarchaeota archaeon UBA186 | reverse complement strand
TCTCTGGATCCTCTAGCGACTTGTGGGACAAGCTACTTGAGCTCTTGTTTGGCTGGTAGCCCACCTCATTTATTTTTTATTATTATACAAAGTATGCATACTCAATTTTAGGGAGTGAGGGTTAGTGTACTATGGGGTTTAAAGATTAGCAGGAACTAATCTTTAAACCCCTTATCCGGCGCAGCACGATTAACAAAAAGTTTATTAACCCCTGCTCCTATCGCCCCCTATATAAAAGAAAGGAGGTGCAATGGGATGCCAATATCGGATTTGCTGTTTGGAGCAGCTGACTGGTGCTTGGGGACAGTTGACTGGATCTCGGGAGCCATAGGTAACGTTCTAACCAAGGTGTGGGACGTACTGTGGGACGTACTATCAATCGGGGTTAACCGGGGTGCTGACATATTCAGCGATATCTTAGGTAAACTCGTAGAGTTCCTGATAGGCCTGTAGCCAACCCTTATCCAATTTTTTTCCATTTATTAAGTCCGAGTGAGCTCTAGGTCATCCTTCTTCATGGTCTTCCTTTTTCCATGTTCCATGAACTTCAAGCCCTTTGCAGCCATCTCAACCCCTTTATCCTCTATTAGCTGGGCTAGAGCCTCCACGCTCTCGGCGGAAACCCTCTTAGCTCCTGAGCTTTTCAGAATTCTTTTAATAGGCGCTTTTTGGATCATTGTCGGTTATAGAACGAGCCTTAAATTAAGCTTTCCCCCAGCGATAGATATAAAATCAGCGATTAATTCCTATAACGATGTTGAGCGGTTATATGTCCTTAACATGGTGGTTCTGGTTGATCATCTTAGGGCCAATAATCTTCATGCTCGTACTAGCTCGAATGCTCCTGAGCGACGTTGACCGAAATAGATTTAAGTAGCAACCATATCATGCGGGTAATGGCAGAGTTCAGGTACATAGTCAGGATCGCCGGTACGGATATAGAGGGTTCTAAGGATGTAGCTCATGCCTTGACTGGAATAAGGGGGATAGGATATAGGTTGGCCACCGCTATAGCGGATCGCGCGAAGGTGGGGAAAACCGAACGGATTGGGTCTATCGAAGATGAGCAGATAGCCAAATTGGAGGAGACCTTACTATCCCTGGGGAGTTGGGCGCCACACTGGTTGATGAACAGGCAAAGAGATCCGGATACCGGAAAAAACGTTCACCTGCATGGCTCCGATCTGGCGGCTAGAGAAAGGGATGATGTGAATTATCTCAGGAAGATAAGAGCATATAAGGGGATAAGACATGAGACCGGGCAGAGGGTCAGAGGTCAGAGAACTAGAACTACCGGTAGGACCGGTCTAACCGTAGGTGTAAGTAGAAGAAGGGGCGGATAAGGTGGGGGATCCAAGAAGACTCAAGAAGAAGTTCTCGAGACCGAGAAGAGCTATGGATGTTGCTAGAATCAGCGAGGATAAAGGTTATACGAAAAGGTACGGTCTCAAGAACAAGAGGGAGATCTGGAAAGCGCAACGTTTTTTGAATGAAATAAAGGGCCAGGCGAGAGCGCTACTCACGAAAGGCAGCGGGGGGGCTGAGGAGTTCATATCGAGGTTGGTCACTCTCGGCATGTTGTCTGAGGAAGCTACCCTGGATGACGTCCTGGCAATAGATCTGGACAGAATTCTAGATAGGAGGCTTCAGACCGTTGTATATAGAACCGACCTGGCTAATACCGTTAGACAGGCTAGGCAGCTCATAGCTTATGGCCACATCGCCATAAACGGGAATAGAGTTAGATCTCCTGGGTACCTGGTGAAAAGGAGTGAGGAGCGATCCATAGGGTTCGTTCATAGATCGCCATTAAACGATGAGGGGCATGTAGCTAGAGGGATAAAGGCTGAAGGAGGAGAAGAGGAGAAGAGTGATGCGCAATGAAAAAGCGCGCTATTGTTCATGTGTATTCCTCCTATAACAACACGATAATAACGGCCACGGATAGCACGGGTGCAGAAACTATCGCAAAATCCTCGGGTGGGGCCGTGGTTAAGAGAGATAAGGATGAGTCGTCGCCATATGCAGCTATGCAGGCCTCGACTGTAATTGCGGACCAGTTGAGGGAGGCGGGCGTAGAGTCGATATACATAAAGATCAGGGCACCTGGCGGGATGAGATCCAAGGCCCCCGGTCCCGGCGCTCAGGCTACAGTTAGGGCTTTGGCCAGAGCGGGCTTCAAGATAGAAGGGGTTGAAGACGTAACTCCTATACCTCACGATGGTGGAAGCAGGCCAGGAGGTAAGAGGGGCAGGAGGGTTTAATTGGCAGATCTGGAGGTGTTATCTGAGGACGGGGGGCTGAGGGTGAAGTTTCTGTTGAAAGACGTCACCTATGGATTTGCGAATGGCCTCAGGAGGGCGATCCTCATAAAGGTTCCAAAGCTGGCGATGGAAGACGTCGTCATATATGAGAACTCATCAGCTCTTTTCGACGAGATGTTAGCTCATAGGCTGGGTATGCTTCCTATCAAAGCTGACACCTCTCTTTTCGTCTTTAGAGATGAATGCGTGTGCAATGAGGAAGGTTGCCCCAATTGCACTGCGATATTCACGCTCACGAAGGAGGGACCCTGTACTGTCTATTCGAAAGATCTTCAGATGCAGAGCACAGATGCTAAAATAGCCGACCCAGACATACCGATAGTAGAGCTGCTAGAAGATCAGAGAGTGATCTTGGAGTGTTCCGCCATACTTGGAGTAGGAGCGCAGCATGCTAAGTGGCAGGCGGTTAATGGTCTGGCGTATAAGAACTATCCAGTTATAGAGGTGGGGGAGTGTACCCTTTGCGGGGAATGTATTGAGGCCTGCCCCGAAAAGATTCTTAAGATAAAAGATGAGAAGCTCATGGTTACGGATGTGATGGAGTGTTCACTGTGTAAATCATGCGAAGAGGCCTGTGAAAAAGGGGCTATAAAGGTGAATTATGATCCAAGGGCGTTCATCTTTAAATTTGAGAGCGATGGATCCATGGATGTTAAGGAAATATTGAGAAAGGCTTTGGAAGTAGTAGAGAAGGAGGCAACCACGTTTGCTAATAATCTGCCCAAGCGGAGGTAGCCAAGTCTGGTCAAAGGCGCAGGGTCGAGGGCCCTGTCCCGTAGGGGTCCTTGGGTTCAAATCCCAACCTCCGCATTTTATTATAAATAGAAAAATAAAAAAGTAAAATTAATTGGATTTTATCCATTTATAAGTGATCCAACAGCCACTGGTAGGTGGGTTCATTTACCATCTCATCGTTGTAGGTGCCACCGTATATATCGTGGTGGCTCCAATCTGGGTAGGTGTAGCCCGTCACGTCCTGGTTTGCGATACCTGGGTTGTATTCTCCCCAAAAATCTAGGCCGAACCCGCTGATAAACGCTATCAACGGAACGTCTATCTCTTTATAGTTGGCGTAGTAATTGAAGTAATCCCTGTTCCATATCCCGCAATCCCATTTATACCTGGGTCTAAAGACATCTGCCATGTATTCGAGATATATTTGCATGGGCCAGTATCTATCGTATGTAACTGCTATAAAGGCCTGCGACTCCGCATCGTCGCGCTCCTCATAGATATCAAGCGCATACATACCCGCTAGGTGCGCTATCGTCTCCAGGATAAGCCCCAGAAACGGGATGCCGATAGGGATAGGGAGCGGGACCGGTAACATGCCCATTGTGCAAGTCCTACTCGGTTTTCCTCCCGTGCCTCCGTCGAGAAGGACTATTCCATCTAGATCCTCTTCCCAGTGCTTCGAGGCGTAGTTCATGGCGAGCATGCCGCCGAAGCTCTCTCCGCCCAGGAACAGCTTATCCTCTCCGGAGATTTCTTTTGCCTTGTCGAACGACAATTCAGCGTCTTCCATGTACATCTCCCAGCCCCAATTCTTCATGAACTTGAGGTCGTCCTGTGTATAGGTGTTGGGCACGAAGTGGGTCCTATAATCAATGGAATAGACATCGAAACCCCTTAAGGCCAGGTAGTGGCATATCGAATGTTCTGCCACCATGTTCCTTAATTTCTCAATCTCCTCTTCGTCGGCGTCGATCGCTTCTAAGTACTGACAATAGACATCGTCTGAAATGAGCTGATCTCCACTTGACCAGGTTCCGGGGAATATGAATATGACCCCTATTGGTTCTTCCCCGCTCTTGACCAGCCTGCGCAGAGCTATCTTGTCATGGGGAGTATAAGGGGGCCTATCCAGTATCCAGGAGTACTCCTCCAGCTCGGGAATGAGATCAAGGCTCTCGCCGTCGATGGTGAGTGCCCAATCGTCGCCCTCGGATGCTCCGATCAAAGAAACGGGAAAGATGCTTGCTATGAAGATCAGAGTGACCAGAGTCACGAATTTCTTTTTTATCATTAATTTTCACTTCCTGCGCCTTTTTTTCATCCATATATGGTCCGTTTTTATATTAGTGTCCAACACACTTAAAACCTTTGATAATGTTAAGTAAAATTCCTGATGGATAGGGCTCGATTGGTTTGCGGGAGATACTTCTATGAAAGATCTTCCTGGAGACACCCTCAATAGCACAGACGGCTTTCCCATCATTGGTGTCATGCCAGTCTATGTGCCCAGCTGATAGGGAGTGTTCTCTCAGATCTAACCCA
>DACJ01000052.1 GCA_002494765.1 Euryarchaeota archaeon UBA186 | reverse complement strand
TTAGGGCGGGGAGGAGGTCACAAGCTCAAGGATCTTTCTCTCGGCCTCATCTAAAGTTTCGACAATTATTCTAGTGCTGGCTATGACCTCCATGAAGCCCGATTCCCTCCTAAACCTCGGAACTAAATGTAGCGCTCTGGAAGAGCCTTGCGGTACCTTCCCCAGATTCATGCCTATATTGAAGCCATCGGGATCATATGCTCTCTCTAGAACGGCCTTATACTTAACCGCCGTAAAGAAGATGCGCGCTAGCCTATCTGGCGTCTCTTTATGAAAAGGTCTCGGCATCAAGAGGATCATATGCCCTCTGTTGTAGGGTTTAGAGCTCAAACCCACCCTGATCCTATCCCCCTCTATCACCTCCTCACCTATCTCTCTTATTTTTGGCTCACTCCCATCCTCCATCCTGATATCTCTCTCAACCCCCTTCATCATATCTAGATTTTTTAAGTAGATGTCATGGATCTTATCCTGCCCGAGAGAAGGGTTGTTATCATATCTGGGTACCAGTTGGATATGTATATGGGGGATGGAGGCGCCTGCCTCGCCCAGATTTATCCCGATATTGTAACCCTCTGGTTTCAACGTCTCCTGTGCCAGGTATATGCTCCTCTGGAGATATTCCATAAGATATGCCAGCTCTTCATGCGAAAGTTCCTCCAATTTTTCAACGTGCCTGGGTGGGATAACCTGTAGGTGGCCGGGGGAGTAGGGATAGATGTTCATCAGGACAATCGCCTCCTCATCCATATGGATGCGCCTGGTGAAGACTCCTGGATCCCTATCCCTTATCGCGCAGAAGGTGCATCCGGGCTTGGTATAAGGTTCATCGGGTTTTCTTTTAAAACTGGAAACGTAAAACCCTCTATCCGCGGCGAAGATAACCTCGTACACTTCTACTCTTGGATCTTCCCTCTATATCAGATCTTTCTCGAGAGTTATACACTCCGCCCTATGGAAGTCCAGCGATTTCAGCAACGCGGCGACATCGGAGGAAGCCCAGGAGAAGCTGACTCTTACTCTCCCTACCCCTTTTTCCTTGAAGTGCTTAAGTGCCTCTTCGCACAGGAGCTTCCCTATTCCTCTTCTCTGGTAGTCTGGATCAATTCCCAGTATCTCGATCCAGCCATTCTCGGTAGGGGCGAAACCTCCTCCCCTCAGGTCGCAGAGTATAAAACCTACGACTTTCTCGTCAATCTCGGCTACCAGGCTTGCGCCTGGATCCCTGGCTATGCCGTACGCCACTCTAGAAAGCCAAAACCCTTTCCTCTTTGTCCCGGTGATTTTTTTATCTATCTCCAGTATTGCATCGGCATCGTCCTTATGCATGGTTCTTACGTGTAGAGCTCTCATAGTAAGGTTAATACGAGTAGGGTTATTTAAAAATTGTTTAAGAATCTTTATTTTCTAGCGACGTTTGCCTGGTGATCGGCGGGCATATCTAAAGATAGTGGCATATAGATGCCAACGTTGATCGCGACGAACGATGAGATTTGCAGCGTTAAATGGGCCCGGCCGGACTCGAACCGGCGACCTCCGCCATGTCAAGGCGACGTCATGCCGCTAGACCACGGGCCCCAAGTGAAGTAGGATGAAGTGAAATTTAAAATTTTCTTATGATTAGGGCGCTGTTGGGTCTTCCACCCTAGGGTACTTTCCCCTTCGCGTCGATCACTTTTTTTGCGTTTTCATTTATCGCCCTATCGATACGAACGATTTTGCCACTATCTATCCCTATATCCGCCCTGTACCACGGATTGCCAGTCCCATCCACCACAAAGCCGCCCTTGATCAGAATATCAAACACCACTTCTACCTCTTTTTTGACATCCTGCCTGAGATATTTAACGCTTTGTGAACGGTTAAAATCAGAAGCGCCCTGGCCGGGATTTGAACCCGAGTCCCGGGCTCGACAGGCCCGGATGATAGGCCGCTACACTACCAGGGCCTAACCCTAATTAAAGAAAAGACTTAAGAAGTTTTCCGATGAATAGGGATGGAAAGATGCGAATGAAGATGAGGTCTTGAGATGGTGCTACCGGGTAAGAAGACTAGTGAGAAAATGGTAATTATCTTAAGGAAAGATCTTGCCCTCTCAAAGGGTAAGACCGCAGCCCAAGCGGCTCATGCCGCCGTGGGTTTAGCCTTGAAGAAAAAGGCGCTGAAGAGCTCCAAATGGTCGGAAAGCGGCGCAAAGAAGGTGATCCTCTACGCCGAGGGAGTTGAGGAGCTCCTGTCTCTGAAAAGAAAGGCGGAACGGATGGGTTTAAAAACCTGTCTGGTGGAGGATGCTGGCCTTACTGAGGTAGAGCAGGGGACCATCACCTGCTTGGGGGTTGGTCCCGGTGAAGAAGAACAGATCGATAGGATAACTGGTCACCTCCCGCTGGTTAAATGAAGAAAAACGTCAAGATACTGGGAGTAGATGATGCGCCCTTCTCTTTCGAGGATGAGGTGGCCGAGGTGGTGGGAGTGATCGTTAGAGCGCCCAACTATCTCGAAGGGGTGCTTCGTTGCTCGGTGAGCGTAGACGGTTCGGACAGCGCTGAGAGGATAGCCAAGATGATAAACTCCTCGGGTCATAGGGAGCAGATAAAGGGGATAATGATAAACGGAGCCTGCGTCGCCGGGTTCAACGTCGTTGACATTGAGAAACTCTATGAGCTGACGAACGTTGGAGTCATGACCCTGACGAACAACAAGCCCAGGGAGTCAGCAGTTAGGCAAGCTCTGGAAAAGCATTTCACGGACTGGAAGGGAAGGATGGAGATCCTGGGAAAAGGGAAGAGGATAACCATCAGGGTAAAGGAGGGAAAAAGGGCTTACGACCTGTATGCCCGTTATCTTGGGATGGGGGAGAGATCTGCGATCGACCTTGTGGAGCTATCGAGGGTAAGAGGGGCTCTTCCAGAGCCAGTCAGGATGGCTCACATCATAGCATCGGCTCCCTATTGATCTTTTGGCCAAACAGATCCTTTCCCTTCCATATGAGGTAGAGTGCCACTATAGATATTATAACCAGAACGAAGAAAGATCCCCAAGATGCCAGATTCAGCATCCCCAGGATGGATCCGACCACTGGTAGCATGAATAGTCTTCTCATGAAGATGCAAATGGCCCCCAATAGGGTTATGATCCCCTCAATTAAGGTTATAACCCCGATTGGGAAGAAGATGTTTCCTATCCAATCCTTAAACTCGTCAAAGTCCTCAATCCCCATATCCTTCAACTGATCGGCATATTCATCGTATCCTTCCTGAAGTAGCTCCGCTGTCTGAGGGTCGTCGATAAGGACATTGATGGTAATAAAGCCCCCCCCAATTAAAAGCGACCAGAAGGCGACTAGCAGCAGTAATACCCCTGCTATGGTGAGCCCGGTCTCCTTTTTCATAGCGGGTAAGAGCCTTCATGACTTAAGAGTTTTTCGCTGGAGGGGGCTGTGGGACAGA
>DACJ01000024.1 GCA_002494765.1 Euryarchaeota archaeon UBA186 | reverse complement strand
TGGGTTTTCTGATGCGTTGTAACTTCTTTAGTCCTCCTTTTTGTCATAGTTCTTTATAGTTTCAATCCCTATTGGGTTTTCTGATGCGTTGTAACTAAACTGAGTGCCAGAAGACTCGAACTGATCATCGATAGGGACTATGAGATCCACATACCCCATAACAGGATACACCGATGCCTGCTGGAAGAGGGTTTAGCAAAGCCAAATGTCCGTAAACAGAAGAGACGGAAGTGGGTGAGATACGAAAGGAAGCATGGTCTCTCCGCTGGCCATATCGACTGGCACGATGGGCTAAACGATATGGGCGTATGCATAATCACGGATGACTCCTCACGCAAGATTTTAGCTGGGGGTGAGTTCGTTGCTCAGAACACGGAGAATGGCAAGCTGGTCTTCTCCCAGGTCGTCGATAAGTACTGGTCCCTCCGTCCGATGAGGGAGCTGATCATGGATCATGGTATCTTGGTGCTCATCGTACGGATGATAAGGGGGACTGGGATGGTGAATTCAAGAGATTTATCGAAGGGTGTGGAACGAAGCCCATTCGCATTCGCATTAGCCATCCCCAGTCGAATGGGAAGCTCGAGAAGCCCTTCGATTGTTATGAATTATACAGAAGCGACTTCAGCACCTTCCAGGAGTGGGTCGACTGGTATAACTGCGTGAGACCCCACGAATCTCTTGATCCAAATGGCTTGAAGACTCCTGAAGAGGCATTCTGGGAGAGGTTGCCTCTACAGGATGAAGTGGGGGGGGATTAAGAATAATGATACAGAAGGTTGTTCATGAGGATCAAAGGAAAACGAGAAATAATTTTAGGACTATACAATTCAATTGGCCAAGGAAAATGGTTATAAATGTTGTATAGCTGAGTGCACTGGAAGTTTTTCACAAAGAAGCGCTGAATTGGGAGGTTTTAAAGAAATATCGAGCCTAACCTATAAAGATTTTATTTATAATGGGGAGAGAGTTCTTTCTAATACTGAGGAAATACATTCTCGCCTCGTTCTCTACGAATTAATGCTTTAGTTTATTCTAAGTGGGAAATTTATTACATACTTCTGTCCCGGACCAGCTGCCAAATGCGTAACTACTATGATNNGATATGGAAAATGCAAGAAGTACAATATTCCTCTAAGGGATACTTCGTGGATTATAGGGTTACCTAAAGAAACTAAAGAGAGCTTAAATGAAAACGTATCAGCAATTTCTTATCTTTTGGATAAAGAATATATTACATATGCAGGCCCTAGGTTCCTTGTTCCTCTTCCAGGGACACCGATCTATAACGCACCTCAAGAATATGGTATATCTATCCTAACACATAATATAGAGAGGTATATGCCACGGTCGTATCCACCCCTTTGTAAACCCGCAGGGCTTAGTATGGAAGATATGTTGGACGCTTTTATAAATTGCACTGTAAACAAAATTTCTGTCTACGCAGATAAATTAAAGATCGAGGTACTGGGCGATTGAATAGTCTGATAATTACAAATCTAAAACATAACCTCAATCAAATGCCCCATACCTGTACCAAAAATTACCAATAAATAAGCAGTAAAGAGACTGCCTGTAAAATTAATGCACAAGAAAAATGGAAAATGCACCCTAAATAATCCGCAGATAAGTGCCAGAAGATTAAAAGGAAGGAACGGGATAAACGCAAATGCGATGAGAAGCAGCAACCCCCACTTATTCCACCATCTAACGGTATGCTCGTACTTCTCTACCGATAATTTCTTCTCGACGTAAGATTCCCCAAGAATCTGAGCCAGAAAGTAGTTGATCGTAATTCCTATTGTAAAACCTATTGCCGTTATGATGATGAGTGGAGTCTGAGCCATTCCAAGGGCGGCACTTGTAGATATGATGATGGGGCTGCCAATGGGGATAATTGAACCACCGACAATCATGACGATGAATAAACTCGCATATCTATAGGCCGATCGATCTAAAAATCCCGATTCTACGATTGCCAGAAAAGCAATCGATACGCTCGCCATTAGAGCTATGAGGTAAGGCAACCATTTTTTCATTACTTTTTCCTTGTCATACGAGAACGAACTTTGGAATATAAACCGTTTGTCTTTTGCATTCCCATGATATCCAGCATCACCTTCAGGTCCATTTTATCAAAACTGGGATAGCCCAGCAAACGATCATCATCTTTTGTGATGTGGTAATGGTACTGTCCGTACGTATAGATCAGAAGGTATGTGAACAGGTTGCTCAGACGGCGCGCAGATGTGTATACTTTCTGTCTTTTGTCATATTTACAGAGGATATCTCCTTCTTTAAACATCTTCATGGAAATATCGAAGTCCTCCAGCAGGGAGATGCTTCGGTGTCCGTCTATCTGTTGGTATGCCTCCCTTTTGATTGCCATGTTTGATCCTATCAACCAGTAAAAACCGAAGAGATGGAATAGGGTGTAGATCTTCCTCCACAATTGAAGGAGGTTTGACCTGAAGGTACTATCGTAGAATAGAACAGGACCTGTGGTCATATCATATCCTCTTCCAATCAGATTTTCGGATATTATTTTAAGCCAGTTGCTTTCGTGGATGGTGTCCGCATCCGTGAATACCAGGATATCTCCTCTTGATGCTTCCGCCCCATCTCTTCTCGCTCCGCCTATTCCCTTGCTTTTCTGAGGAATTATCCTGTCAGCGTAGGGGCTAGCAATTTTAATTGTCTCATCCGTTGAGTTTCCATCGACCACGATTATCTCATATTCACTCCTGTCTAAATCCTGATTTGACAGAGATTTGAGACATTCTTCGATGGTATCGGCTTCGTTTTTCGCAGGGATTATTATTGAGAGCATTTTTTCGCATCACCTCTGCACTTCTTCAGCTCGCCCTGGCACATGTATATGGGATATGCGATCAGGTATGTAAGGGCAAATGCATGGACAATCATTCCGATCCCGGGCAGATCTGCGATTGCTTCATAATTTATTAGAGCTCCAATCTCGAAGTAATGGGCGACTATCTCCAGATCTATTATGGACAATGATACTAATACAAACAGGAAAAACCAACCATTTTTCAGGCCAATTCTCACGATTGTGGTATCGGTGATACCAAGATCCTCCCGGTAATCATTTATCTGATGGGTTATTAGAGCCTCACAGCCGACGATCATAAATAACCCAGGTATGGCCAATCCCGTGGAGGAAAACAGAGCTAAATCGCCACCAGCCAGAGTGAACCCTGCCAGAAAGGGAAATAAGCCAAACATCATTCCATGACTTATTATGTCGATGAAAAATCTCTCTTTAAGTCTTGTGTACCTTGCGGAGTAAATCGTCAGAAATAAAATGCTCATAAAGGTGAACAAAAGGCCTATCCAGTCCAATAAACCGGAGATCGCAATTGCGATGGCAATCAATAGGCCGCATAGCGTTAACGTACCCCTTTTCGTTACCGTACCCGCAACGAGGGGGTTCTTATTTACCTTGATTTTTCCCGCGTGTTTTTTGTCGATTTCGACGTCAAAGTAGTTGTTTATGACAAAACCATATCCGATAACGCAGAAGAAAGCGATACCGATCAAAATAAAGGTAACCAGGCTAGCATTGGCTAAAAGCGCCCCGATAAGCGGGAAAAATGGATAGAATTTTATCCAGTCTTTGACCCTCATCATTCTCAGGTATTCGCTCATGTACGCCCCTATGGCGGATGAGCAAACAGGATCGGGCTAAAGTATTTTTGCTTTGATCTCCCAAAATCACAATTTCTAGCGAAAGTTATCTATTCCTGGATGGATAAGGGGCGATGAGAGAATTGTAGAGAATCTAAAAGAGAAAACGAAACTCGTAGGGAACAGCGGTAAAAGAAAGGAACATTTTGCCGTGTTCTCAAAGTCCGGATTCACGAAATCCTGCCTGGATCTCTGTGAAGACAAAGTAAAAACATTTGATCTAAAAGATATGGAGGGGATATTTGATTTGAAAAGATGAATAGGATCAGGATGTTTAAAAAGAAAAAGAGATCATTATTGGCAATG
>DACJ01000096.1 GCA_002494765.1 Euryarchaeota archaeon UBA186 | reverse complement strand
TTCTAAAGAAATCATCCTTGTCCAACTCGTCTATCGCGTCCTTAAAGGTTTCGGGGTACCTCTCTATACCCATTTTTTTCTTCTCACCTTCGCTGAGCTCATAAGGGTTCGCCTGGCAGGGTTCCGGTGGTTCTATCTTCTTTTCTATCCCATCCATCCCAGCAGCCAAAACGCTTCCAACCGCGAGATAGGGATTTGAGGTACCATCGACGAATTTCATCTCGAGGTTCGTGCTCTCCATCTCTCTCTTTATGAACTGCATTGGAACCCTGATGGCCCCTTCCCTGTTCTCTATCCCATAGCAGGAGTATGCTGAAGCCCAGTGACAAGGAACCAGTCTCTTGTAGGAGTTAATGGACGCCGCTGTAAGAGCTAGCAATGGTTTAACGTGCTTTAGCACCCCGCCGATGAAGTGGTATGCGAGAGCGCTCAATCCGTACTCATCGGCCTCCGAGTAGAATAGGTTACGCCCCTTGTCTCACAAACTCACATGAAGATGCACGCCTGAGCCGGCCACATCAGTGAAGGGCTTCGGCATGAAGGAGGCGATCAACCCTCGTTTTTGGACGATACCCCTGGCAGTCTCCCTGAAAAGCACCTGATTGTCGGCAGCTGTAAGAGCAGGAGCAGGCTTTAGGGTCATCTCGTACTGCCCAGGGCCGCACTCGGGATAATACCGTTCGACCTCCATTCCCTGACTCTCTAGAGCTCTTTTCATCTCAAGCATAATGTCGTTGGCGGCGTTCATCCCCAGGGGTAGAGTAGCACATGCTTCTATCAAAGGGTTCTATTGATTCGTTTTTTCTGAATAGGTAAAATTCGTTCTCAAACGAAGCCTTTAGCTCATGCCTGTACCTTGAGATCACCTCTTTTAAAAGGGGCCTCGGGTCAGCTCTGAACACCTCGCCCGTTCTCGTGTACTGATCGCAAATCATCAGCGCGGAGTTTTCCGCGTAGGGCGCTATCCTAAAAGTTTCCGGATCTGGCATCAACCTCACCTCCCCTACGAATCCAAACACAGAGTCGGGGGTTATGCGGTCAAACAATCCGAAAGCGGATTGCATGCAAGCCGCTATCGAGAGCCCACCACTTATCTTCTCTTTTAGATCTTTAGCGTTTGATACCGTTCCCCTGACTATGTTGTCGACGTCGATGTACAGCCATCTTATGAACTCGATGTTCTCCTCTTTTACCGTTTTTTCTATTTGTTCAATTTTTTCCATTTTATCACCATTCACTAACCCTCCAAGTCGAAAAATCCTATAACTTTCGTGGCGGAGTAGTCTTTCCCCTTCACAAGCTCGCACTTGAATTTTTCCGTCTTCTCCTCTATCTTTCGAATCGTCTGTTTTTCCTCGCCCCTCTCGAAGATGGAGTAGAGATGGATATGGCCTTTACCCTCGAGAAAAGAGAGCGCAGCATCCAAAAAATCCAGCGAATGAAAAGGAAGATTCATTATCACCCTATCTCCCTTCAATTTTACATCCATAGCGTCCTCATTGATCGGTATTATTTCTCCTGCTAATCTCTTGCTGTTGAGCTCTATGTTTCTCTTCATCAATTTCACGGCCCAGGGGTTTTTATCCACCGCATAGATCAGCGCTTTTTTCTTACTGGCTATGTTGAGCGAAAAAGGGCCTATCCCGGAGAACATGTCTATGACCGCCTCCCCATCCTTTACGAGATCCGTTACTCTGGCCCTTTCGGTGCTGAGCCTTGGGTTGAAGTATGCTTTTCTGAGATCTATATAAAAAGTAAGGCCGTTCTCCCGGTGAAAAGTGTCATATTTCACATCGCCCCCAAGCCATTCAAGCCCCATCACTCTGTGACCCCCCTTGATCCCCCGATTTAGCAGAACTGTCCTGACGTTTGGTTTTGAGAGCAGGGACCCCAGCTCTTCTTTTGAGAGCATATCTTTAACCACGGCTATGTCCCCTATGAAGTCCAGGGGAATCTTTATATTCACCCCCCTTAAAAACGGTCTTTTCTCGAATTCCCTCTCTAACTCTTCACCCTGGCCTGAAATCGAACTGGTTATCGGAAAGACTATTCTGCCCCCTTCTCGTAGTGGCTTCAGACCTTTTACGAGTTTTCCCTTCTCTAACAGTGCTTTTCTGACCTCCTCGGCTCTGCCCTTCTCGACGGCCAAACCCTTCATCTGCATTTCCCATCATTCATGGGTAGATTAGAGTTATGGTCAGTATGTTTGTTGATCATCATCTCTATAGGTCTCATATGAAACTGTATCGGATGCATTAACGGAAATGACACTAGCCAGGAATTCTAGCCAGGGCCTTAATCGCCAGGGCTATTACCCTCACGATCTGCGGTTGGAGAAAAGGGGCAATGGTACTGTACAGAAGCTCTACCAGTATGGAGGGATCCTCCAATATACTCCCAACGTCGATCTCAATCCAGTTGAATATCTTTGGATCTCCGGGATTCAGATAGATCTTCTTATCCATGGGCGATGATACAAAGACGCAGAGCGTCGTAACTGGCACCCTCCCAGGAAATTGTCCAAAGAACTCCCTGCAGATAGAATCGTAGGTTCCCCACTCCCTGCCGAACCTTCCAACGGTGTATTGTGTATCGGTCACGATCGTTTCCTGCAACAGCTCGACATCGATTTCGCCGTGGTATCGCTGTAGAAGATCTCGCATTCTGTTACCCCTCATCCAGCTTGATTCGTAATCGTCCTCGGGTGTAGGCCCGCCGACTTCATAGCAATCCAGATATTGGAAGTGGTTCGCCTGGGCCAATATCCCCTCCTCACCTGCGTATTCGGCATGGAAGTGGTTGTGGGTGCACTCTACGGATACCATACCGCCTTCAGCATCTGCCCACAGGTAGTTCATGTTCCATAGCATGCCAGTTTGCTCAGTACCGCTGAATATCGGAACGCTCTTCATCAGCTCAACCGCTTCTTCAGCGGTTTCGCATCGCTCTAACACCATGGAGATTATCTCCAGATGGGTCAAGCCATCTCCATAATCAGTGCTGTCCACGGCATTGGCTGACAGGGCCAATCCTTTCTCATTCATTACGCCTATCCCGCAACTGAGGGGCAATCCTGCCACGAAGTAGCTGTATCTATCGGGCATCTGGACCACCGAAAATTGAGGGATAAGGGCCCATATCCCGCTGAGCAGAAGTGTTACTGGCTTTCCCATGAATGAGAGGTCCATGTTCCAGCTCATGTAAGTTTTGCCGTCTTTGGTCGCGGGCCCTGTAGAGCCCGAGACCGTGCATCCTCCCTCGATGGGCAGTAAAGAGGAGATGGCAACCATCTCCAAAAACCCTATTCCCGTTGAAGTTGAGACCTCCTCCAATAACCCAAGTCTCTCCGGGTAGTACTCTCTCAGGATCTCTACATGGTTTTTAGCCCATTCCAATATGCCCTCTCTTGTTGACCCTCTATCTTCCACCAAGTCCCAAAAGTTGTCCAGATACTTCGTGTAAGCCTCCTTGTACTCCTCTCCGAGGCTAAAGCCGATATCGGTTTCAGTCGCGCCCTCTACAGCTATCGCAGGTAAAACGAACGCCAAAGCGACGACTGGGATCCAGATCTTCCTCACATTCATGGATTAATATCGTGTTACTATATTAAATATTTTTTCTTTGCTGCGTCGACTGGGGAATAAAGTCTCCACTATTTATCTCCATTTAACCTTTGCCCCCGATTTCAGATAACGTCAGATTGTGTGAAAA
>DACJ01000110.1:176-7652 GCA_002494765.1 Euryarchaeota archaeon UBA186 | reverse complement strand
GAACCTTCTGGAGTGGTTGGGATGTATGAGATGGGCTAGTTCGTGGATTATGACGTAATCTCTGACCCACTGGGGTAGATTGGCCAAACGAGTGGAGATCCTGATCGTTTTATCTTGAGAGGTACAGCTACCAAACCTAAAATTCTGGTTTGTCACGTACTTTATCTGGAATTTTAGCTTTCCTTCGAAATACTTTTCGTTGATTTTTTGGGCACGCTCGGCTAATAACCCATCGCTGTTGAGTTCCCGCTTCTTTTTACGTTTCTCCATCTTTTTTATCATTTGATCGATCCACTTCTTTTCCTCCTCCTCGCTCATGCCGCTGGGCAGGTAAACGTATAATTTCCCATGGATCTCCTTCGCCTGGATCGTTTTTTTTCGTCTCTCGCTACGGATGATCTCGACGTTTTGATGGTTCGTTCCCAATCACCTCTTGCATCAGTTCTTTCATTCTTTCAACCTTAACAGTCTTCAAAGCGCTTTTTGCTTCGTCTTTCGTATAGCGAAGCGCTGTACTGGCCTTCGTGCCTCAGCCCCCTGTGGTGGTCGAGAAGTTCTACTCACTTTCTCTCCAGCAAGCTCGTCTTAACATATCTCTCTTCAAGATATCTCGCTATACAACCCGACTTCGCCACTTTAGCCCAATGGAAAAGGGCATTGATGTTATTAACAATACCCCTTCATGACAGCAAACAAAACTACTCATTGGGCGGAATAGTAATGGTCGGGAAGGTAGAAAGATCCGACCTCTTTTCCAGGCTTTTCTAGTTAAGGGGGAGCTAAAGGCTTTATGCCAGGAGAGGGATAAAGCAGGAATTTTCAGAGTTCAGAGCGATGAAAGAGGAGAGCTCAGACCCATAAGAGGGTAATACTATAGTACCATATGCCCAAACGACATATACTCATTGATGAAGACGGCAACGATAAAGATCCCTGAGCAACTGGATGAAGAAGTGGCGCGATACGCAAAGGAGAAAGGATTCGTTTCCAAGTCAGAGTTCATCAGGTATGCGGTAAAGAAGGCGCTCGAGCCCGAGCTCAAACCAGAGGTAATTGCTGAGATCTTGGAAGCAAGGGCTTCAATAAAGAGAGAGGAGGAGATTCCTCTATCCAAAGTGAAGTAAGGCCTTGGTCTGAGATAAATGAAGATTTACTTTGCGCCCCAGGCGAAAAAGGATCTTTCAAGGTTGGACAAAACCATGACATTAGTTTCTAGAGTAAATATTATAAGTTGAATGCCTATAGAGAAAGACCACGGGCCCGTAGCTTAGTATGGTTGGAGCACCCGGCTGATAACCGGGAGGTCAGGAGTTCAAATCTCCCCGGGCCCATCTTTGCCGAATATAAAGAAAAAAAGGTAAATTTATAATCCTCGACATCCTTTATCGTGGGATGCGCAGGGTTTTAGAAAAAGACGAGAAGGGCAGGTATTACTACCAGTTGGACGAAGCTCTATGGCCTCTACTCACCAACTTTCACGGGGAGAGCGCCTATTCCTGTAGCGTTGAAACCGAGATCGACATGACCGATGCCGATTCTTTTAGAAAAGAACTGGAAAAGAGCAGCGGCGTTCATATAACTCTAAACTCGTTGATCGTGAAGGGGGCGGCAAACGCCCTGGAGAATTTTATAATTCTGGCCGGAAGGCGGGTGGACAGACTCGATAGGATCATATGCCCCAACCCAAATGAGTTGCCGATAGGAATACCCATACAGGTAGAAGATACCATTAGAGGGATCGTAGTAGAAAAAGCGAACCAAAAAAGCTTACTCGACCTGTCAAGGGAGCTGAACGAGATTATAAGAAGGACAAAGGAAACGGGTGAGCAACCCCAGATCCAATGGGACAAACCCATTTTTGTCGTGAGCAATATCGGCAACATTGGGGGGGTCAAATCCGGCTTTGGGCAGATGGGAGGGGGGATAAACAGCACTTTAGCGATATGCAGTATTATCAAGAAACCAGTCGTTAGAAACGATGAAATCGTCATCAGGAAGATGATGAACGCGATTCTGCTCTGGGACCACTTCGCCATGATGGCCAATACTCCGATAGAATTTCTTTCTCAACTGAAGAAGAGGTTAGAGGAGCCTTCCACTTACCTTGTTTAAACGCGCAAAAGAGGTTTAACGGAAATTATTGCTCGAACTTCCTCCCAAAACCAGTTAGCGCAGCCAGAATCATTACTATAAGAAGGGAATACCCATAATAATGGTAAGGGGCAATGCTCGCCCAGTTTAGTAAGGGTATAAAAGGATAGCTAAAACTGGTCGCTCTGATACTGGCTATTATCGCGAGCATGGGGGCACACCATGGAATTGCATAAACGAAAGAATTTGATATGCTGTCCATGAGGTTTGCCCTCCTGTAAGGGTGCAGTTTAAACTCCTCCCCGATCTCTTTGACCCACGGGCCAGAAGCTATCATCGCTACAGTGTTGACTGGAATGCATAAGTTCATCACGGAAACTAGGCTTATTATCGAGAACTCCGCACTTCTTATATTCGTCGCAATTTTTGGAAGGATCCTGGTTTTGACCCATTGAAATAATCCCCCTCTCTGCATCAGAAGGCTGATTGCAGTTAGCAATAATGCAAGGATGCACACCCCAAGCATTCCAACAAGACCATCAACTGCTGAACCAACCAGACTCCCATGTTCTATTCTGACCAAATCACTATAAGAGAAGACTCCCACCAAAGATCCTGTAACCAAAGTGCACAGGATTCCCCAGGTTATGGCCTCCAAAAAATGCCTGCCTATCAATGCAGCAGCGATCACTAGAGCGGGAGAAACAAGCATAATCAATCCTTTTGGGCCCGCCTCTATAACTAAATCCTTTGTGACTTCGCCGTGGCCTCCCATAATTGCAAATAATAAAAATGCACAGGTAGCTGCAATGATGGCATACTTAAATCTAGATCTGACAACTCCTCCGATATCGGTATCTTGAGAAGCCGCAGATATGATGGTCGTGTCCGAGACAGGGGCAAGATTATCCCCGAAAGTAGCTCCACTCAAGATGGCCGCAGCGAGCACACCAGGATTTGCTCCAAGAGCAATTCCAGCTGGATACATAAAAGGAGTGAAAGTTGCGATCGTTCCTATTCCCGTCCCACAGCCTGTTGCATAAAGGGCGCAAGCCATAAAAGTAAAAGCGACGAAAAAACCTCCGGTGAAGCTAAACTCATGACCAAGCCAGATCAAACCTTCGGCGATTTTAGCCGATCTCAGCATTCCTCCATACAGGTCGGCATAGAGCCAACAGATTACTGCCACTCCTGCTAACTTGCTAGCCATTCCTTCACAAATGGCTTCGCAGTATTGGTAAATATTCTTCGCAAATGCTATTCCAATAATCAGGCCAATGAGCACACAAAGCAAGAGAGAATTTATTGTGGGTACTCCAAAATAAATGCAAATCATAACTAAAATAAGAAAAGAGAGAAATGGAGCGAGTGAGCCAAGAGGCCCAAATCTGAATTCCAATGCCTCCATTTTTCCAGGAGATTTTTTTGGGATTCCATCATTATGCACTCCTTTTGGATTTTTTCCGGCACCATACCTCTTCTTTCGATTAAATCTGAGGGTGACGGTCTAGCAATACCGTTCCAATAGCAGTTTCCTTATTAAACGTTCGCTATTTGGTCTTGAGGGAGAATTAGCTCATCACTCTAATCCTGATCTGGATCGGATATCGCAAAAAGGTTCATGCGGAAATTAAAAATTCACGGATAAGGAAAAATTGGGAAAGATAAATAAACTAAAAAAAGATATTTAATATTGATGAAACGTAAAATTGGTCTAAATCGAGAAATTCCATCGATCAACTTGCTTCTTACCTACAGATGTACTGCGGAGTGTTCCCATTGTTTTGCAAGCTCTTCGACACGTAAAGATGACCCGATGAAGCTTTCAGAGGTGCAGGAATACCTGGAGGAGGCGAAAAAGGTTGGAGCGAAATCAGTCTGGTTTTTTGGAGGCGAGCCTTTCTTTTACTTTGACCTCCTCGCTGACGGTGTCGAATCTGCGAAGCAGATGGGTTTATCTCCAACCACAACTTCGAACGCATTCTGGGCGACATCTGAAGAGGCGGCTTTGAAAAGGCTGGGTTTATTAAAGGAGAAGGGGTTAGATCTGGTATCGTTCAGTGCGGATCCCTTCCACTGGGAGTACGTCCCTCTAGAATACATACGAAATGCGGCCAAGGCCGCCGAAAAACTTGGCCTGGGTGGAGAGATCTGGAACTGCTACTTCGCCGAGAAAGAGGGTAACGAGGTGCTCAGGCTCAGCCGGGAGATAACGACCAGACTTTCAGCCCACGAAGTTAGCGTTGGAGAAATGACGTTCCAGGGGACCGCTGTGGAGGTGTTAGCTGAGCGTGCTCCAAAAAAGCTATGGGGGGAGTATATTAAATGCCACAATGAACACGGCGCATTTCGCTTCTTAACTTTTATGTATATTGACCCCTATGGCTATGTTCAACCGTGCTCTGGGATATCCATAGGCAACGCGAAAGAGAAAAAATTATCCGAAATTATTAGGAGTTATGACCCTCAGGCACATCCCATCTTAAAAGTGCTGTTTGAAGAGGGGCCAGTTGGTCTAGCGAAAATGGCGATGGAGTATGGCTTTAAACCAGGGGAGTATGCAAGCGATTGTCATCTGTGCTATGATGCAAGAAAGGTGCTTTTAGCACATTATCCCGAATATCTAGCACCAACTATATGGTATGAGAGGACGAAATGAAGCTAAAAGAATTGAACAGGGAAAAACTGAAGGAGCTGAGCGAGCACTATTTTAGGATTGCTGATGCGCTAGACCATCCAGAGAGGTTTAAGGAGATCGAACTTGACCCTTTGAAAATAGATGACATTCGGAGAAAACTGCTGAGTTTGTCGCGTGAAATCTTAAGCGAGGGTGGGACAGAAGAAACTGAGCTGATATCCAGTTGCATTCGTATACTTGGACGGTGTAGTATCAAGGAGAAAGAACTATACGGTAGAATCATCGACTGCCTGATAGGATGCATGAATCGCTCATCTATATTTGCAGTAGAGGCAACCAGGTCGCTGGAGAGATTGGCAGATGTTGCCTCGTCTGATGCATTGAAAGAAAATCGAATAGGGGATTTAGTTCAACTTATCGAAACTGGCGACGATGAGGCCAGTTGGAATGGGGCATACGCTCTTGGAAGGTTAGCTGGGAAGGTAGATAGAGATTTATTACAGGGACATATTGGTAGAGTGTCAAGTGCCGCAAGGTCGAATACAAGCTTCAGGAAGGCAAATTCTATCTCCTGTCTGGGGAAGCTATATCAGTATTCCAACTCATCGAAGAAGGAAGAGATACTGGATACTCTCCTTCACGGTGTACAGGACCCAGATGAAAAGACAAGAAGAGCCTCGATCTTTGCTTTAGCGGAATGCATCTCAGATGGAACGAAAGATAGAATTCTTAACTGTTTCGAGGATTTGCTGGAAGATGAGGCTAAAACGGTAAAGTATGGGGCCCTGGAAGCTCTGACAGAGGTCTTGCCTTACAGGATTTCTGACAAAGCCTTTGATGAAATTCAAGGATTCCTAGAGGCTGATGAACAATGGATTAGATGGAGAGTGGCCTTAGCTTTGAATAAAGCCTATCCCGAATTGGATACTAGACAAAAGGAAAAGGCAGTAAGCATTCTAAAAGAACTGATCCATGATGAGGATATATTCGTGAAGGTGAGGGCTTATGAAGCACTCATGAACATTAAGGAGATAGAGAAAAAAGAAATTCCGGAGGTGGGTAAAGCGTTAAAAGAGGAGACGGATTTTGTGAGGCAATGGGTTCTCTATTTCCCGTAGGAGGTTTTGATGGAAAGGTATCAGATAGACGAGGGAGGCAAAAGATATTGTCGACCGGCATTTGGATTGATGGAGCAGCCCCCGTTTTGGCCAGATCAGCCAGTAGGCGTCGCTCTAACGATGGTGATAGATATGACCGATGCAGATTCTTTCAGGAAAGAGATAAGTGAGAAGCATAAAACACATATCACAATTAACTCCCTGATCATTAAAGCCACTGCCGATACATTAGAAGACTTCCCGATCATGTGTGGCAAGTGGCTGAGTAAAGATAAAATCTTATTGCCTAACCCCGGTGAGATATGCATACTCTATACCATCCAGATAGGAGATTCCATTGCAGTAAATTGGATTGAGAAGGCAAGCCAAAAGACTCTTTTGGAAATTTCAGCGGAGTTAAACGCAGAGATAAAAGAGGTGAGATCAAAATCGAAAAATAAGAGTATGGAGGAGAGGAAGCCGCCAGAACCACTTTTCTATCTCACCAATATAGGAACTATCGGTCCTATCGAGTCAGTTTCAAGTAATTGGTTTCCTCCCACTATTACCGCCGAGCTAGCTGTTGGTGCTATGCTAAAAAAGCCCGCTGTTTGGAATGGTCAAATCCAAATACGAAAGATTATGAACGTGTTCTCTCTTTTTGATCATCGTGCAATGATGGCAAATACCCCCATTGAATTTCTGAACGAGCTCAAGAGAAACTTGGAAGAACCCGATATTTATCTGGTTTAAATGATAAAAGAGGTTTGAAATGAAAAGGATTTATCAGATAGATGAACAAGGTAGAAGATATTGTCAGCCAGCATTTTGGGAGGAACAACCAATGGAGCTTATTATCACGATGCCAATAGTTATGAACGATGCCGATTCGTTTAGAAAAGAGGTGAGTAAGGAGCATAAAATCCATATCTCTATCAGTTCCATACTCATCAAGGCTGTTGCCAGTGCATTAGAGAATTTTCCTATTATGTCCGGTAGGTGGCTGGCTAAGGATGAAATTTGGGTTCCCAATCCTGGTGAAACGTACATATTCTATCCTATTCAAGTGGAAGATTCGATTGGAGCGGGGTCTATTGAGAAGGCAAGCCAAAAGACTCTTTTGGAAATTTCAAGGGAGTTAAATAGCCAGGTAGATGAAGTAAGATCTAAAGGGATAGATGTGTTAATAGCGATGCCAGAGGAATTTTCTCCGAAAAGACCTTTCTTTGATATAACTTAACTTCGCCACTTAGAACTATCTCTTCACCTGAAATGAGTGCCCGATAGGAATTCGCCAACTGAGTTCAAACTAGCACTAATCCATCACCACCTCAAATCTAGGGTTTTGTCATCAAATCTCCAAACAAAATCCCCAAAAATGGACAACATTAACGGTGAAACGTTGCTCAATAGGGAGAATCTAAACCCATTTTTGGGGTAAGCAACAGTAAGTGTCAAATTAATCAGGGATTTTTTGAGTAATTTCACGTTTTTTAGGCTCCCCTGGCTATCCCTTAGTAAAAGTGTCAAATTTATCAGGAAATTCGCGAGGAAAGAGATGAAGAATATGCCTATGACAGACCATGTATTCCAATGTCTTAGGGATCTGAGCTCGATTCCCTCTTTCATCGCTCTGAAAATTCCCGCCTT
>DACJ01000110.1:0-148 GCA_002494765.1 Euryarchaeota archaeon UBA186 | reverse complement strand
GTATATTCTCAAGATCTTTTCAGGATCCTCATTAACTGAGCTCTCGAGGATGAAGAACCCCTCTGTCCCTTAAGTATGGGTTATCTATGGAAAAGAAACTCCTGAAGATGGGGGGATTAACTTTACCCATCCCCTGTCCGAAGGTAAT
>DACJ01000049.1 GCA_002494765.1 Euryarchaeota archaeon UBA186 | reverse complement strand
GGGGCGTTATAAACTCTCATGGCCTCTCCATATATTTCCCCGCATCTTCATGGGAGTATTTTGAGTATTACGATGGCGAATCTGAATTCCTGGGATTTGCGGTCGATCACCAGTGGGATGAATTCCTGAGGATTTACTTATCCGGCTAAATTTCAGCTTACAGGGCTATAGGTGTTGCAGCCTGGTGAGTTCCCCCGCATGGATGTGTACTGACTCGTCGAGCGCCAAACCCCTTTCGATTAGCTTTAGAACCGTTTCCTTCTCCTCGGGCAGCTTATAACCGCTGTAGTCGAGTTTAAACAGGGGAATTCCCTTATCTCCGTACCAGGAGTTCATTATGGAATGATCGAAGCACAGCCTGCTCTTTACGTTAAGGTGTTCGATCATCAACCCGATCTCTCTCAACCGTTCATGCGGGGATGTCAAGTGAAATCTGCCGCTTTCGTGCTCTTCAAACAGGGGGGTTCCGACCAGCGGGATGAACGGCCTCAGCCTTATGAAGTCAGGGTTTATCTCGTTTAGCGTTTTTGCGGTGTTTATCGCGTGCTGCTTCCATTTTTTCCCGCCTAAACCCGGCATCACGTACTCGGAAAGCTCGAAACCGGCCTTCTTGGCTTTGACGCCGCCGATAATGTGCTCACGGGAAGTCACGCCCTTATGCGCGAATTTTAAAACTTCATCATCGCCGCTTTCAAGACCTACGTGCAACCTGGAGAGGCCCGCTTCTCGCAACTCCTTCAAGACGCCTGGATCTTTTAGAGACAAGGTTTTAGATCTGGCATAGGACGTAATTCGCCCCAGGGACGGGAATTTTTCCTGGAGATATTTGACCACCTTTAGGAGATCCGGGTTGACAAGTGAATCGGCATCTTGCAGAAATATAGTGCGCGACCCATTATGCAACCAACCGAAGACGTTCACGATGCTGATCCAATTTTTGAGCTCGTCTTCGCTCAGGGGGCGGTCATAGAGATTTTCTATCAGCCTCGCCGCGAGATTGACGTCTCCCACCTTCACGATTATTTCCTTAATCCGATGGGCGAGCTCTTTTGCCGAATCTATATCTTTTTGGATCTCTTCAAACCTTCTGATAGAAAATTTTTTTTTCCCATATGTATTGCAGAATCCGCATCTGTTCCATGGGCAATTTCGCGTCGCCCTTATCAACAAAGAGCGGTTCCCCCCTTCAGAGGGCGGCCTGATAGGGCCCATCTCAAATGAGTATTGCTTTAAGCTCTCGATGTCGGTTCTCAGGTTGTTCATCTCTCCCCTTTAATCGGGTAAGCCATCAAATATGTTTCCATTTCTCCACAGCTCAATGCGGGCGCGGAGCGGTTTTTACTGGTAGATTGTTGATCGGAAAGGTCAGAAGGCATTGGAATCGATGTAACAAAGGGAGATCCCATAGATATAACTCCTGCAGACCAATCGAGCTCTATCCATGTTTCATTGGGGAGCTTATTAACGGGAGACAAAATATTTAAACTAAATGTTAGATCGCTGGTCATGTGCTCTAAGGCAGTTATCCTTTGGCTTTCGATCTTCTTTATAGCTCAAACCTTTCCGATCTCCCTTGCTCAGGAAGACCCCCAGGATAAGAACCCCTTCTCTGTTGAAGAGATAAGCCCAACGGTTTTAGATCTGGGGAGCAGTGACGAGATAAGGGTCAGGATAAAGAATCTAGGGGATATCGCACTCAAATACGTTAGGTTCACTCTGGAATTCGGCTCAGGAGGTAACCTATCATCTTCGGGAGAAGCCCCGGAGATCTCAGTCTTCGGATCCTCCCAGCGCTCTTACGAAAGCATAGGAAGTAATGAGGAAAAGGAGCTTGTATACCCCGTCGCCGTGGCCCCCACATCACAATACTACCAGTGCTCCCTCTTCCTCAGCGTGGGTTACCTGAAAGGGCCCATCGAAAAGTCTTTTAAAGACGAATATATAGGAACAATTGCCCTCATAGCCAGGCCCGATATACACATAGTGGATGTACGCGCTGAGACACGCCCGGGTTACTGGCGAATAACGGGGGAGGTCCACAACACCGGCTTCGGTGAAGCCCTGGGGACGATTTTATCCCTTCCAGAGGATGAAACCCATGGCTCGGGTGAATGGGTAGTTGGAGATCTGGCTCCGGACGATTTCGACACATTTGAGATCATCATTCCTGCGAAAAAGGAAGCAAGCGGAACCGTGCAACTCAACTTTGCCGTCCATTATACCCGCGGAGGGACGGACGAGAGCCAATCCACTTCGATATCTAAGGCAGTATCGCTACCATCTTCCGGATCTGGAAGTTCATCCAACCTCTTGACAATGGTGGCATTTGCAGTATTAATTGCTATCATAATATTCTTGTTGGTGACGCGAAGAAAGTATGGAAAAACATGAGCGAACTATTAGATGTCGAGGTAAAAAATATAACGAAGATATACTCCGAGAAAACAAAAGCTCTTGATGGTCTCTCGCTTGAGGTTCAAAAAGGTGATTACCTGGCCATAATGGGGCCATCGGGCTCGGGCAAATCCACTCTTTTGAACATTATCGGTTGTCTGGATACGCCCACCGAGGGCACAGTGAAGATAGATGGCGTCGATACCAGCACGCTAAACGACGACGCGCTGACCGCCCTGAGGAGGGATAAAATAGGCTTTATATTTCAATCGTTCAACCTGATCCCCTATCTGACCTCTCTGGAAAACATCGCCCTGCCCCTCTATTTCAAAGGAGTTTCCCAAGCTGAGAGGACGGAGGTCGCTGCACGCTTCCTTAGAATTACGGGTTTCGACGACAGTCTCTTCGGCCACAGGCCTAATGAGCTCTCTGGGGGAGAACAACAGAGGGTCGCGATTGCCAGAGCGCTCTGCAATGACCCCTCCATTTTACTGGCAGATGAGCCCACCGGGAACCTGGATAGCGAAACTGGAAAAAGCATAATGGATGCGATAAAAGGATTTAATCGGGAATTGGAAAAGACGGTGATCCTGGTGACCCATGATCCAAATGCCGCAAGTTATGCGAGGAGGAAGGTGTTTCTAAAAGACGGGAGATTAGATCATGGTTGATATCCTCTTAAGTATAGCCGTGAGAAATCTGAGGCGAAAAAGAGCAAGAACTTTCCTTGCCAGTGTGGGCATAACGATAGGTGTAGCGGCCATAGCCCTGATAGGGATTCTTGGGACAGGGATGCAACTTTCAGTAGAGAGTCAATTCATAGATATGGTGAACGAGATAAATATTACTCCAGACCTCAAGGCCGGGGTTTCTCACATAACTGAAGACCAGCTCAGCGATATAGAGAGGATGGTTGGAACAGACGGGGATGTCATACCCACTTATAACGACAGGCATGACGTAGAGGTCAAAGGCGAACGTACGAACCTTACCGTTATTGCCATCCCCGTGGAGTTGACTTCCTCCATGTTCGACCTGCAACAGGGATCGAATTTGAGGCGAAATAAAGATCAATGCCTGGCTGGATATGAAGTCTATGAGGACCTGGAAATTCGCGCGGGCAGCACTATCCACTTATCCGGAGAAGCAATAAAGATCGTGGGCATTTTGAAGGAGGATCAGGATGCATCGATCCTAAGAACAAACGATGGGATTGTCTTATCTAAAGAGACTTATGAAAGGTTGTTCAACCCCGATGGATACACATCAATTCTGGTGAAGGTCAACAGGATGG
>DACJ01000097.1:1782-3392 GCA_002494765.1 Euryarchaeota archaeon UBA186 | reverse complement strand
CATCCCAACCACTCCAGAAGGTTCTGGGATCTGGTGAACCATTACAGATACACCGAGAGAGCCAAAGGTTATCTCATAGCGATCGGCATGAATGACGACGAAAAAGTAAAATAAAAAGTGGGAAAATAGAGACTTTTGAAGGTTTTGAGCATACAAAGGCAAATCGGGGCTCCACCTATAAATTCATCAGGGTTAAAAACTTTCAAATATCGGTTAATGTATTTATTCATCTATAGGTCATCATGAAATGGTCAATTATTTTTTTGGGCACCATGCTGTTGCTATCAACCCTGAGCGTGTTTGGTACTGTAGAACAAGTCGACTATGGAGAGATGCCCAAACCACCAGCACAACCCTCTTCAGGTCCCGGAGGATCGGATTATGCCTACGATCAGGTCATAAAGTCCAAACACGGATCTTTTGGTAAACAATACTGGATATATGAACCCACGGATCCTGCGCCAGAATCTGCCCCGCTGATAGTCTTCCTCCATGGCTGGAGTGCCATGGATCCAGTCGCCTATGAGACATGGATCGAGCACATTGTAAAAAGGGGTAATATCGTTGTTTACCCGAAGTATCAGGCCAGTCTCTCTACTCAACCGAAGAATTTCACTCCAAACGCCATTGCGGCAGTAAAAAGTGCAATTGAGAAACTCCAGACTGGAAAACACGTAAAACCGGAGCTGAACAATTTTGCAATAGTCGGGCACTCCATGGGTGGGATCATCACAGCAAACATGGCTGCAAGCTCTGCTGGTTTGCCTGATCCAAAGGCGATCATGTGCGTCGAACCCGGGGTGACAGATGCTCTCGAGCTTGAAGACTTGGGCAAAATTCCTGAGAACACACTGCTTCTTTGCGTGACGGGCGATAGGGACGAAAATGTTGGGAACATGGATGCACTAAGAATTTTTGAAGAATCCTCTCAAATAGCTGAAACAAACAAGGATCTTGTGATCATTGTTTCTGATGAGCATGGAGTCCCTTCTCTGATAGCAGATCACTATGCACCTGCGGCTGTTGGTAAAGACCTTAGTCTCTGGACAAAGATCACTTCTCTTTTACGAATGCTCACATTAAAGATACTCAAACCGATAGTTGGAATCCCTACCACCACCCCACCTCATGGCGAGGTTAATTCTTTAGATTATTATGCTTATTGGAAGCTGTTTGATGGACTGTGTGATGGTGCCTTTTACGAAACGAATCGGAAGTATGCTCTGGGAAATACTCCAGAACAGCGTTTTATGGGCGTATGGAGCGATGGTATTCCCGTAAAAGAGTTGATTGTCACGGATCATCCTTAACTTTTTTTCTTTATCTTGAATACCCGATAATACAGTCATCCCCCTTGTGGAGCACGCTTGTGTGGCCTTACTCGAAAGCATCAGGAAATGACGATCACAAAGGCACTTTGGAAAGGAGTTATTGGAATACAAAAGTTGATCAATCTCAATGATCTTTTGAATACCGTTAAAAGAAATGATCGAAAAGCACACAGGGAATTGCTTTTGGAGCATGATCTGGTGAAGAGAATGGGAAAGGGGAGGGTAACGCATTATGAACTGGAGTGAAAATCGTCAGATTATCGTCAGATTATCGTCAGG
>DACJ01000097.1:0-1661 GCA_002494765.1 Euryarchaeota archaeon UBA186 | reverse complement strand
CTCTCTCAACCTACAAATCTCTGGTTCCCGACGTGTCCGATAAAACACTATACCGAGATCTCCAGGAATTAGTAAACAGAAGGATTTTAAAAGAACTTGGCGAAAAGAAGGGAAGGATCTATGCACTGAGATAACGGACATTTATCGGACATATCGGACATATTTCAGACATTTCGGTTGTCATTTGATTTGATTTATACTTCAAAACAGATCTTTTGGTTGAACTGGGCATGGGAAGCGCGATAAAATACAAAATAAGGTGGTGAGGGTGCACGCAAATTGCACGTTGCGGTACTACTGCAACAATACTGTGACATTGGAAATCTGTACGAAATAAGAGGTGGATGATGAAAAAACGCAAAACCCGGTTTTAAAATCACAGAAATCGGCTTAACCCCTGGGGGTGATGAGGCAGATGGGTAAGCTGGATACGAATTATCTAAAAGAGAGATGCCATGCTCTGGGAGTATGGAATGAGTTTGAGAAGATGAAGAATAGGGTTAGGAGATAGGGAGATAAAAGAAAAGACTTAAGGGATGAAGCTAATAAAAGGTGAAGATGGCCGATCACAGGATAAATGAAATGAAAATGAACAAGATAGATAAGGAAGAGTTCAGGCTCAAAGTAAAAGAGACAAGGGAAAGGGAGTGGATCAGGGATGCGGTTAGAGTTCGAAAATTTACTGGGATAGAGACACTAGAACAGGGAATGGATCTCATAAGATTCGCGATTAAGATGAATGAGGTCGGTAAGGATGCGGTGAGGGAAATGAGCGATGAACACTGACGCCCGCGAAGAAGAAAGGGGAGAAAGGAGAGGCATAGATGACATCCTGCTCCTCGTCTGCAAATTTTTGAACAAAGAAGAGATCCATTACGTGATCGTTGGCGGTATAACGGTTCTGTATTACGGTAACCCGAGGACCACGATGGATATCGATATAATCCTCCAGCTGAGCGATGGGAATCCTAAAAAGCTTGTAGCGTTTATGAGAGAGAATGATTTTTTCGTGTCTGAAGCAGATCTGGCTGTTGCCTTTGGAGAAAAATCCCATTGCACAATAGAAGATAAGCGATCCATGATAAGGTTGGATTTAAAGGGCGTTTACACGGAAGCCGACAAACTCACCCTGGAGAGAAGAAAGGAAGTAATATGGCATAACGAGCCAATTTATATCACGTCCCCAGAAGATCTCATCGCCAATAAACTCGCGTTTGGAAGCGAGCAGGATATAAAGGATGCTGAAGGGATCTGGGTGAGGCAGATGGGGGAATTGGATCTTAGATACCTGGGAGGGAGGTGCCGAACTTTAGGAGTACGGGAAGAGTTTGAGGAGATGGAAAAGAGGGTTAAGAACTATTTGAAGGAGATAAAAGAGAGGGAAAGGAGATAGGGAGATAAAAGAAAAGACTTAAGGGATGACGCTAATAAAAAGTGAAGATGGTCGAATATAGGATTGACCTGAAGAACATACCCGCGCGCAAAAAGCCCAGCGAAGTGTTTGGAGGTTGAAATGACTCAACAGAAAATCTTCGACGAAAAGATCACGCTTCAAGAGCTTGAGCAATGCCTCTGGAAGGCGGCAGATATACTTAGGGGGCCTATTGAGGTCTCTGAGTATAAGAACTACATCCTCTCTCGGTACTCCTCCAAATTTAAAC
>DACJ01000037.1:9142-26747 GCA_002494765.1 Euryarchaeota archaeon UBA186 | reverse complement strand
TACTAAGTATCAAAAAGGCTCATATTTTGGGCCTATCCCTGGGAGGGATGATCGCGCAGGAGCTCGCCCTCAAGTACCCGCAGCGGGTAAGGAGCCTGATCCTTGCGGATACCACAGCCAGACCCTATTCGTTGTGCAACTGTGTCGTCAACGCATGGGTCGGGATGCGCCAAGAGGACGTCAGTCCTGAAACGATCATCAGGAGTGAATTGCCCTGGTTATTCACAGATAAGTTCTTCGAAAAACCACAGCAGGTTCAGGAAGCGATCGATAACCTCCTTGCAAATCCATATCCACAGCCCGCCTATGCCTATGCTCGACAGGCCACTGCAGCCGCGGGACATGACTCGCAAGACCGCATTACCCAGATAACAGCCCCTACGACGGTGCTTGTGGGTAAAGAGGAAATTCTTTTACCGGTCAAGCTCTCGGAGGAACTGGCGAAGGGCATACCAAATGCCGAGCTGGTACTCATAGAGGGGGGCGGGCACGTGTCCTGCTCGGAGATTCCGGACAAGTTCAATCAGGCAGTACTGGAATTTTTGGCCAAGGTTGAAAAAATCGAGAGAAGAAGATAGTGCCAAGATCAAATCTTGGTATGCGAGCGTAAAGGGGAGTGATTCCAAAGCGATGTGTGCGACGGCGTCCAACAGCGGATAGACCCTTCACTTCATTTCTCCAGATTTGCTACGCAAACTTCTTTTATCGGCAAAACATTAGCCGAAATATCTGATGTTAGGGAGGAGCGATGAAAAGTATTCGCCATTTATTGGTAGCAACATTTCTGGTTATAGCCTTATCTGGATGCCTATATTCGCAAGAGAACGAGGATGTCATATATCAAACATCAACTATTAATGCCTTGCTTGAAGGAATTTACGACGGAGAAATAACTTATAAAGAGTTGAAGCAGCACGGTGACTTTGGCCTAGGTACTTTTAATGGTCTCGATGGAGAGATGATTGGATTGGGGGGTAAATTCTATCAGATAAAGGCGGATGGGATAGCCTATCCTGTTGATGATTTGATGAAAACACCATTTGCTGTGGTGACTTTCTTCGAACCTGATAAATCGGTATTGTTGGATGAGGCTGTGGACTATGACCAATTGGGACAATATTTAGATAATTTATTGCCAACGAAAAATATTTTTTATGCTGTCAAAATAGAGGGAGCTTTCAAATATATCGAGACGAGAAGTGTCCCCAAGCAGGATAAACCATATCCTCCGCTTGTTGAAGTGACAAAGAACCAACTTACATTTGAATTTCATGATGTAGAGGGCACGATAGTAGGGTTCCGCTGTCCTGAATATGTGGAGGGGATAAACGTTCCAGGATATCACTTCCATTTTATTACTAAAGATAGAAAAGCAGGAGGACATTTGCTCCAATGCCAGATGGAAAATGTAAGAATTGAAATCGATTATACCTCAGAATTTTATATGGTATTGCCGGAAAGTGCTGAGTTTTATGAGGGGGATCTAACAGAAGGTAAGAAGTAGAACCGGAGAAGATGAAAAGCTTCTCTACGCTTCATCCAAATTGTCTTCGGCAACTTCTTTTATCCGCAAACCGTCGGAAAAAGGCGCTAACAGGAGAAAAGAGACATGCTCCCTGTCACAATTTATGATCCCCATGTTAAAGGTCCAATTAACTATATCTCATGGATATTGATAGGGGAATATGCCGACACCCGACATAACCTCATACGAAATTTCCAGCTCCATCCTTATCTACATTTCAGTACATCACGGCAATACCGAAAAAATTGCCAGAGTAATTGCAAATGTTCTTGATGCAAAATTAACGAAACCACAAGAATTGAATATAAATGCCGCTTCGGAATACGATCTGATTGGTTTTGGTTCGGGAATCTACATGGGAAGGCATCATAAAGATCTATTGAATGCCATTGATAAACTACCCCATCAAAAAAATAAAAAGGCATTTATTTTTTCTACAAGCGGCGCAGGGGAGAAAGATATCGATAAAAATCACAAATTGATAAAGAGTAAACTGGCAGAAAAAGGTTTTACCGTTATCGGAGAATTTTCCTGTAAGGGATTTAATACATTCGGACCGTTAAAATTAATCGGTGGAACGAATAAGGGCATGCCCAACGAGCAGGATTTAAAAAAAGCAGAAAATTTTGCAAAGTTTTTGAAGAATGCCTGAAATTTTGTGGGATTTGCTCTATTTTCCACGGTTTATCATCTAAAATTCATCATGGCAGGAGGATTTGACATCACATCCCGTACCAGGAATCTGGAAACCATCCTGGCTTATCAATTCAAAAAAGAACTTTCCCGATGAAGTAGCTTCAATAAAGGAGAGTTAAAGATTACACCTTTTAGTATTTAAAGGGCGTAGCTCGAAGAGATAGTCCCTACATTAAAGACCATCAACCCTAATTGGATTTTGAATGGAGGATGGATGGGACGTAGGTAAGCTTATAGAAAGCTACAGGAGACGCCTNNTTTTCTGGGGTTATCATGTGGCTCGTTTTGCCAGGGAAAGGTTCCCAGGGAGGAAGAGCTTCAACCGAGCGAATTTTTCTGGGACTGGCGCGTCACGACTGGAAAGACATCCATCTAGCTTCAGTTCTGATATTCACTGCACTCATTCTCTGTCATCTCGTTTTACACTGGAACTGGATCAAAAATTTACCAAAAACACTCAAAAGATAATCCACAACTAATCCATGATGCCCCTCAAAGCATCGATAAGCTTACCGTTGTCCTCTTCATCCCCGACGGTTATCCTGAGAAACTCTCCATCCAGACCCGGTTTTCCCGTGTAGTCCCTGACCAATAGGCCCTGATCCAGCAGTTTGAGCATGAGATCCATAGAGGTCAAATCCGGTCTCAAAATTCTTACCAGGAGGAAATTCGCTCGAGAGGGATAGACTTCTAAATCGGCTATGCCAGATAGTTGCTCGAAGAGATATTCCCTCCCCTCAACGATCCTCTCAACGCATTTGTGGAGGTAGTCAATATCCTCCAAGGCCGCTATGGCAGCTTGCTCCGATATGTTATCTATATTGAATGGATTCTTGATCTTCTCGAGATACCCTATCATATCTTTGTTCCCGAGACCATAGCCAATTCTCAGCCCTGCTAGCCCAAATGCCTTGGAAAGGGTTCGCAACACTATCAAATTCTCATGCTCTTCGATTAGGGCAGCTAAACTTCGATCCGAGAACTCGAAGTAAGCCTCATCCAGGATCAAGATTCTCTCTTTTTCAAGCAGTCTTTTAACATCTCCCTCGGATATGGTTTTTCCAGTTGGGTTATTCGGACTGGCTATAACTAAAAGTTTGGCATTGCTCGACGAGATCGCTTTTGAGATCTCGCCCACATCCCATCCAAGGTCCAGCCCCTTCATCTTTACGTATAAGGGTTGGCCTCCGAATAGGTCCAGTCTGATCGTATAAGGGGAGTAAGAAGGAATTGGAATCACGACTTCATCACCAGGGGTTATGAAACCGTTGTAGATCATATCGATAAGCTCGAATGAACCGTTACCGACTATAATGCTCTCCTCGTCGAAGGACGTATAATCCGATATCGCCTTCTTTAGCTCAGAATTTGAGGAATCTGGGTACCATCTAACCTTCTCGAATGTTTTTGAGATGGCTTCAAATACTTTGGGTGAAGGGGGGTAGGGGCTTTCGTTCCCCATCATCCTGGCAAAAGTTACTCCCCCCCCATATAAGGATTCCAGGATCGCTGTTGGATTATAACGAGTCGCTTTTTGTACATGATCCTTGAACAATTTCTTACTATCAAATTCGCCCACCATATCCTAGGTTAATGGTCTTCAACCCTTAAATCTAACTCCTAAAGCCTTTAGGCATTCGCAATACAAAAAAACTTCACCTCGTCATCACATAAAGGAAGCAAAAGAATTTTAATAGCGCATTGGTTAGCATCAATCCTAGAAGGAGTTGAGATGAGAATAGACATGCACACCCACAGCCACTACTCCAAGGATGGAGTAATGCCTCCAAAGGAGCTTATTAAAAGAGCAAGGATGGTTGGATTGGACGGTATGGCGATCACCGATCACAACTCTAGAGGGGGAGGCATCGTGGGTTCAGATATCGCCAGAGATATGGAAGACTTCATTGTGATACCGGGTATTGAGCTGAGTACGGACATGGGTCATTTGATAGTCCTGGATCCCAAAACCGATTTCCCGAAACCTTTGACCCTATTAAAAGCTCTAGAAATAATAAAGGAAGAGGGCTTGGTCTCAATACTACCCCACCCAAATAGGGGGTTAAATGGCATCAAGCCAATAGAGGAGGAGCCTTTAGAGGTGGAGGGGATTGAAACCTGCAACGCCCGCTCCAGTAAGTCTCAAAACCGCAGGGCTTCTCACTTTGCCGATCTCTGGAAAAAGGCGAGGATAGGCGGAAGCGATGCGCACCTCGCAGCAGAGGTGGGCTATGGTGTCACGATAATAGAGGGAGATCTGGAGGAACCTGATGAAATCCTGGAAGCGATACGGGGCATTAAAACGGAAGCGGAGTGTCACAGTATACCCCTGCCCACGAGAGTCTACGAAAACTCCCGGCTCTTTGCGGGATGGATCAGGAGGGGATTTAGAAGAATTTAAACTTGAGCATGGCCAGTTGAGATTACCTCCCCTTTGCGCTACTGCTCCGTTTGGATCTTTGGCAGTTCTGCCCCAGAGATATTATATTTTTTTATCTCTCGATTTTTTATCATGCGATCGTCGCTTTTACCCACTTACCCACTATCCTCATAATCCTTAACATCAGATCGCTTCAGATCTGGAAAACCTATAGAAAAATTTAAGAACCATCTATTTATAACTATAGCCGAGGTATCGCTATGATGGAAGAGAATACGGTATTCGTAGGAACCAAACCTGTGATGAATTATGTGCTAGCAATCGCGACTCAGTTCAACGATGGATCCCCGAAGGTCGTCTTAAAGGCCAGAGGCAGAGCCATATCTAGAGCTGTGGATGTAGCAGAGATAACCAGGAACAGATTTGTCACTGACATAAAAGTGGAGGACATAAAGATAAGCACTGAAGCCCTGGAAGGTCGAGAAGGCGGTGGCAAGACCAACGTCTCATCTATAGAAATCATGCTGACGAAGTAATCAATCTAACTTCGGAGATCTCTCAGTCCTCCAGGATTCTCGCTGTTGAGCTTTTGCTCTATATTATCCATCTGATGTGACAGTGGAGTAGGGGGAGGTCTTTCGACCACCGTGGGATTTTAACCCTCTAGCTGACTGGACTATGAGGTATGCTACTCCCCGCCCTTCAGCAGATTATGATACACCTATCTTTTTCATCCCCCATCTTCTCACATCACTCACTGGGACTGTATCCACATCAACGCCTATGGATTCCAGTCTCTTCTTCAACGCATTAACGTGCCCAGCCCCAACGACCGCCACTGCCCTATCATGCTTCGACAGCGCGTATTCTAGCCCTCTGAACATAAACTCCTCCCTCTCGTCTAATAAGATCTTCGTTAACTGGGGAAAGTGCTGAGAGAGCATCTCCCTGTATGAGTCGGGATCTTCTTCAAAGCTCTGGACCAATAGTTCAACCAGTGAATGGATATCATGAGCCCCCATCACTTTCTCAACCAAGTCAGACTTCTTACTTTCATCTTTATCTGACAGGATGGATCCAAAAAGCTGGGATATGGCAATAGAGGACAGGGCTTTTTTGATCTTCTCCATGACTTTTTCTATCTCCTCGTCGATGAGCATGATCTCCGCCTTTACACTCTCAGCGCCTATCACAGCACCCAGCATGTCGTTTCCCGGCTTAGCCCCATAAATCCCTGCTATATCCCTCTGAAGATTGGATAATGGGCTCTCCTGAACATCGCCGCTCTTGAGCCTCTCAAATCTTCCCTCATCCAGCTCTAGGCAGACACACTCGGGCTTTATCTCCTCTATAATGGAGGTCATTTTCTCTTTGAGATCGAAGACGTGGCAAGAAGCTATAATCGTTACTCTTTTTTCAGCCATTTATCTAAGATAGTATATTTCCTACTTCAAATTTGTTGCCCTTCGCTCTTCGATTACACCGCCCAATATTTCCCCAATAGCTTTGTATGCAGCTGAGTCTAAAGAAAGATTAAGCAGCGGTTCACCCAACGAGTTCAGCTCATTGACCTTTTCGTCATAGGGCACCGTATGATAATCGTCGAAGTCGGGCTTTATGGCCTCTTTTACCCTTTCAGGAATATCCCCCTTTACAGAGTTCACTATCAGATCTATATCCTTTATCTTGAGTTCGAGTTCGTTTGCTAGATCCTTTATCCTCTTACTCGTCAATACATCCTGCATCGATGGAAGAGCGACCACGAACAGAATATCAACGTCGTTTGTCGTCCGCCTGCTCAGGTGCTCCATCCCCGCCTCGTTGTCAATCACCACGTATTCGTATCTGCTGCTTAGCTTGTCAAGGAATACCCTGAGAACGTTGTTGGCATAACAGTAACAACCTGATCCCTCGGGCCTTCCGATGGTCAAGAGATCGAATTTTTCGTTCTCTGACAGGGCAAGGTTCATCTGGTAATCCATGTACTCCATCTTTGAGATTCCCGATGGCAGAGTGTCCTCCAGAAAACCCTCTCTAAGATCCCCGATGGTACGCTCGACCTTAGCGCCGAGCTTAATATCCAAATTGGTATTGGGGTCGGCATCCACGACTAGGAGGACTTTTCCGTTTTCGGTTAAATGTTTGATTATCAGCGCTGAGATCGTTGTTTTGCCCGTGCCACCTTTTCCAGAAACGGCTATTATCATATTACCACGCTCGGGAACAACTCAATATCTGTATGGGGTATGAACATGGCGGAATTGAACTCATCGAAGAATTCATTGGCTACGCTCAGCTCAATATACGCGAGCTTTTTGGCTATCTCCGCGCTCTCTTTTCTCTTCCCATCTGAGAGGAGGCAGAGCTTAGCACCTTGCGCCGAACCATTTCCTATGAAAATGTACTTTTCGACATCTATGTCCGGCAATAAACCGATTATGATTGCGTTTCTTATGTTTATATAGTTACCGAACCCTCCGGCTATGTATATCTTCTCGACATCATCGATCATGAAGCCAGTGTTTCTCAAAAGGGTTCTGGTCGCTGCGTACATCGCCGCCTTTGTCCTCAGAAGATTCTTTATATCCGCTTCGCTGAAGAATATATCCTTACCGGAGGCGGATTTCTCCCTGGGCACGGCGATATACTCTTTACCCTCCTCACCTTCCCTTATCCTCTCCGGATCGGCTTCTGTTATGAACTCTCCTCTGCGACCAACCAGTTTGTTGATGAAAAGCTCGGCCATCAGGTCAATTAGCCCTGAACCACATATACCGATAGGCTTTACATCCCCGATCACCTTATATCTCACCTTCGAATCGCGCCCGATCTTGATTCGCTCTATAGCACCTCTCATGGCTCTTACCCCGCAAGCTACTTCCCCTCCTTCAAACGCGGGACCAGCCGAGCATGCACAGCACGCCAGCCAATCTCTATTTCCCAAGACGATTTCTCCGTTTGTTCCGGTATCTATCAGCATTGAGATCTCTTCTCTACGGTGCATATCGGAGGTAAGTATATCGCCAACAACGTCCCCTCCAAAATAGCCGGCTCTATTGGGTAGGAAGAAAAGAGGGGAGTTAGGGAGTATATCCACGCCCAAATCCTTAGCCCTATGTATGCCGGGATCGTTAGCGGTCGGTATGTAGGGCTCATATCTTATGTACTTCGAATCCAGGCCCAAAAAAAGGTGGCCCATGGTGGTGTTGCCGCCGATCGCCATACACCCTACCCTTTTTCTATCGACTTCGAATTCTGAGATTAAAGAATTTGTATTTTCTATTATGAGCCTCTGAAGAGTCTTGATTCCTTCCTCGCCATTTTCCTCTGAATACATTATCCTGGATAAGATGTCCTCTCCACAGCTAATCTGTTTGTTTATGGACGATGCAGTTTTAACGGTCTTCCCACTTTTAAGATCTACCAGACTAGCGACCACCGTTGTCGTTCCTACATCAAGGGCTATACCATAATCGACGTTTTTCAGCGCTATGACCTCATCTTCAAAAAGAGAGATATCCGGGTTCCAATTTTTTTTTCTTAACTCCGAGGCAAGGCATCTTAGGGTATCGAGGGGGAATTTAACCTGCCTGCCCAAGGCCCGCCTCACCCTCTCAGTATCGGCCAAATTGTCTTCAAGGTTTGGGGCTTTTAACTGCAATGGGAAGGATTTGACGATTGGGTTCAGTTCCACCCGGTATTCCTCGTATCCTTTCTCGAGGATCTTTAAGATCTTGGGCTTGCTCTTTTCCGGTACTTCGACCTCGATATCCCGTTCGACCCTAGTCTGACAGGCCAGAACCTCTTCTCCGTTCACTTTTACCCTGCACCTTTTACAGATTCCTCTGCCGCCGCACTCCGAGACCAACCCAACATCGGCCGCTATAGCTGCATTGAGCAGCGTCTCGCCTCTCTTCACCTTTATCTCTTTGCCTTCATCTATGAATTTTACTAGCGGCATTGTCGTGGAGGAACGCTTAACAAGGTTAAAAACATTCTCCCGAATTAAGCTTGAACGTGCCTAAACACAATCATTAAGAACCATTCCACTGGCTTAACGATTTTACCTCGAGCTTGGTCGTGGATTTCAGCGCCTCAACCGCCGCCGATAACGCGGGTACAGTAGAGATGAATGGGAGGGATAGATCGATGGCCGCCCTCCTGATCAGATACCCATCCCTCCTCGCGCTCCTCTTCTGAGGGGATGGGGTGTTCATGACCAGCTTTACCCTGCCGGAGCGCATAAGATCAATGGCGTTTGGCGATTTTTTATCGGAGATCTTCCATACGATCTCCATGGGAACTCCAGCACTGTTCAGGGACTCGGCAGTGCCTTCGGTTCCCACCAGCTTAAAGCCCAGCCTGTGGAGCTCCCTCGCCTGCTCGATGATCTTGGACTTATCGCGCCCGCTCACCGAAATGAATATGGTGCTCGGAGGGGAAGGCAAGGGATTGCCCGATGCGACCATCGCCTTGTAGAAGGCCTTCCCAAACGAATCGGCTATTGCCATTACCTCCCCAGTTGATTTCATTTCGGGCCCCAATCGGGGATCGACCCCCTCCAATTTCTGGAAAGGGAACACTGGAATCTTAACCGCACAGAGGCCTATGGTCGCCATCTCCTCACCACCCAGGAGTTCTCTTAATTTAAAGCCCATCATGACCTTTGTGGCTATCTTAGCCAAGGGTATGCCAATCGCTTTGCTCACATAGGGTATGGTCCTTGAAGCCCTTGGATTTGCCTCGAGGACGTAGACTCCCCCTGGCCCATTTCCTCCACCGTTACCATTCTTTTTCACCGCAAGCTGAAGGTTCAACAGCCCTTTCACTTCAAGAGCCCGGGCTATCTTCCTCGTATAATCCTCTATGGTTTTGAGAGTGTCTTCGGACAGGGTTTGAGGAGGCATCACACAGGATGAATCTCCGGAATGTATGCCGGCCTCCTCTATGTGCTCCATTATCCCTCCGATGAACACGTCACTCTCATCTGCTACGCAATCCACATCGACCTCTATCGCATCGCTGATGAACCTGTCAACCAGCACTGGGTGATTTCTCGAAACCCTGACGGCCTCATCGATGTACTCTTCAAGCTCTTCTTCGTTGAAGAGAATCTCCATCGCCCTTCCCCCTAACACGTATGAGGGCCTCGCTAGAACTGGGTAGCCGATTCTAGACGCTATACCCTTAGCATCTTCAAGAGAATATCCAGTACCGGAGGGTGGTTGTCTTATACCCAATCTTGTCAAGAGGGCACTGAACTTGTCTCTGTCCTCAGCCAATTCTATAGAGTACGGAGAGGTGCCAAGTATTTTCGTCTTAAGCCCCTTATCGATCTCTTCCTGGAGAGGCAGTGCTAGATTCACTGGGGTTTGACCTCCGAACTGCAAGATAATGCCCCAGGGCTTTTCTTTATCGATGACGTTGATCACGTCCTCTAGCGTTAAAGGCTCGAAATAGAGCTTATCGGATTGGTCGAAGTCAGTCGAGACGGTTTCAGGATTGTTGTTTATCATTATCGCCTCTATCCCCTGTTCATGCAACGCCTGAGCAGAATGGACACAACAGTAATCAAACTCTATGCCCTGGCCTATCCTTATAGGGCCAGAACCTATGACAAGAACTTTTTTATTGGATTTTGCATGATCTTCCGCGATGCTTTTAGGTGGGACGATTTCTTCGTCTCCATCGTACGTCGAGTAGTAGTAGGGAGTTTCAGCTTCAAATTCCGCTGCGCAGGTATCGACTACCTTATATGTGGGGTTGATCCCATGCCTCATCCTGTAATCTCCCACATCGGTATTTAGCATCCTGGATAATCCCTCATCTGAGAAACCCAACCTCTTCGCCTCCCTTATCTCAGCCGGGGGTAGTTTTTGTTTGATGCTGTTCTCTTCTCTCACTATATTTTCCAATTTTCGCAAGAAAAAGGGGTCAATAAAGGTCAAACGAGCTATATCGTCGATGCTCCAACCCCTTCTCAACGTTTCGATCACCGCGAAAAATCGAACATCCGTGGGACTCTTCAATTCAGTTAAGAGCTCCTCGTCGCTAAATTGGCTCATGGTAATGGGTTCAATATCCAGTGAACGAACTGCTTTCTGGAAACACTCCTCGAGATTTCTGGCAATTGCCATTACTTCTCCAGTTGATTTCATCTGTGTGCCTATGTGCCTATCTGCTTGTCTGAACTTATCAAAAGGCCACCTTGGCATTTTCACTACCACGTAATCAAGAGTTGGTTCAAAAGATGCGGGGGTCTTACCCGTCACCTTATTGGGTATTTCATCCAGTGTCATGCCCATAGCGATCTGAGCGGAAACCCTTGCTATCGGATACCCTGTCGCCTTTGATGCTAGTGCTGAGGACCTGGAAACCCTTGGGTTCACTTCGATAACCCTGTATTCGCCGGTATCCGCTTTGAAGGCGAACTGGATGTTACATCCCCCTTCCACTTTCAACTTCCTTATTATCTTCAGAGCGCTGCTTCTCAAGAGCTGATGATCATCATCGCTTAGGGTCTGAGCCGGTGCTACGACTATAGAGTCCCCAGTGTGTATAGACATTGGGTCAACGTTCTCCATCGAGCAAACGGCAATGCAGTTATCTCTCGAGTCGCGGACGACCTCGTATTCATACTCCCCCCACCCTATCAGGCATTCCTCGATGAGAACCTGTCCGATCCTCGAGTACGTTAACCCCCTGCTCGCTATCGATTCCAACTTACTCTCATCGAGCGCAATGCCTCCACCCGTCCCGCCGAGGGTGTAGGCGGGTCGAACGACGACAGGGTAGCCACCCAACCTTTCTACCGCTTCTTTCACCGATTCCAGGGAGAAACAGGCTTCAGATCTGGGAATGGGTTCATCTATGCTCATCATGAAAGCCCTGAATAATTTCCTGTCTTCGCATCTTTTGATCGCCTCTAATCCCGTACCCAAAAGTTCAACGCCCTTGCTCTCAAGAAAACCGCTTTCGGCCAGATCTGCACATATGTTCAAACTAGTTTGCCCTCCCATCCCAGAAAGGATTCCCCCTACATCCTCTTTCTCGATGATCTTTGAAACCACCTCGGGGGTAAGAGGCTCTATATAGGTTACGTGAGCCATGCTCGGGTCGGTCTGTATCGTCGCTGGATTTGAGTTGACAAGTACCACGGTATACCCTTCTTCTTTTAGCGCTTTACACGCTTGAGAGCCAGAGAAATCGAATTCGGCCGCCTGGCCTATAACTATCGGGCCCGACCCTATTATCAATATCTTATCTATATCTTCACGTTTGGGCATTTTTTGTTCTCCTTCTTACCCTCAACCATCTTAAAAAACGCCTCGACTGCCCCTATAGTATCCAATGGGCCGGGATTCGCCTCGGGGTGATACTGTACCGAAAACAACGGGAGTTCTTGATGGGCTATACTCTCGAAAGTGCCATCATTCGCATTTATCTGAATCGGTTTTATGTCGAGGTCTTCCTCAATCGAGAGCGCGTAACCGTGATTCTGTGTTGTGATATATATCCTCCCCGTTCTCAGATCCTTTACGGGATGGTTTGCTCCCCGGTGGCCGAATTTCATTTTATAGGTTTTGGCTCCGAACGCCTGTGCGATCAACTGATGGCCCATGCAAACACCAAACACCGGAAAATCATTTGATAGTTCCCTTATGACTTCAATTGTGGAAACGAGCCTGGGATGTGAGGGATCCCCTGGGCCATTTGAAATCACTACACCATCGGGCTCGAATTCGTAGATATCGTCCGCACTTGTGTTATAGGGAACCTGGATAACATCAGAGTAGGGGAGGAGTACATCGATTATGCTCTTTTTAACCCCACAATCGATCAGCGCTATCCTATGTTTTCCCTTCCCGTCATGCTTTATAGCGCCCTTGCAACTCGCCTTTTCGACCAGATTAGATTTAAAGGGATGAGGCATGTTCCTCACTTCTTCTTTTATCGATTCAATGTCTACACCATCATCGCAAATTAGCGCGGCCTTCATGGTTCCACGGGTCCTGATCTTTTGAGTCAGAATCCTCGTATCCACCCCAAAAATTCCAGGGATGTCGTTTTCCTTGAGAAACTCCTCAAACGAGAGCACGCTCTTTCTGTGGCTTGGGGTTATACAGTGCTCCTTTACCACCACCCCTCGAGGTTTTATCGAACTTGACTCGGAGTCGTCGGAGTTTATGCCGTAATTGCCTATCAGAGGATAAGTGAACATCAGTATTTGACCCATATAAGAGGGATCTGTAAGTGCTTCCTGATAACCCGTCATAGAGGTGTTGAAAACGAGCTCCCCATAGGCAGCTCCCACTGAGCCAAATCCCTTGCCCTCTACTACCGTCCCATCTTCCAAGACCAATTTACCGTCCATCTAATCGGCAGGCCCCTCCTCTAGACCACCAGAAACTTTCCTACATCCAATCCCATCGTCGTGACGAGCGAACATCTCTAGACTATTCTAGTGGGGGTTATCTATTTTTTGCTTTATATTTAACAAATTCTGTAGAAAATGTTTCAAATGAAACATTTAAGCCCACTAGACCGTTAAATAAGCATGGGCAATATAACGAGAGCTACATGGGATTACATCTCCTCTCACCTGAGCATTAGCGACTGTCTCGATTATGGCGTGATCAATTACTCAGCCCTAGCGAGAAAAGTTTCGGAAGAACTTCACATGGGCAATGAAAAAGCGGTTATGGTCGCGTGCAGGAGATACGCAAAGGGTCGTAAGCGGGTGAATGAGGAGGAGATATTGAGGATACTAAAGAGGAGTGAGATAGGGATCAGGACGGGAATCGCCATAATAATCGCAAGGAGTAGCTGGCATCAATTCTCTGAGCTTAGTAAAGCAATGCAGAGCGTAAACATAGAGAGATCTTTGAAGGTGATCAAGGGTTCTTCGGCCACTACCATAATAGTTGAGGAAGCCTTTTTGGACCCACTGGAAAGGATGATCGGCAGGGATGCCATGAAGGTGATGAGATCGCTAGCACAGATAACCATAATGAGCCCGGAGGAGATAGAAGAGGTCCCTGGAGTGATATCTTATCTCTTATCTAGCCTGTTCAGCGCGGGCATAAACATTCTCGAAGTGATGAGCTGTTTTACGGATACTATTCTGATACTTGACGAGAAGGATGTAAGCAGAGGGTTTGACATACTCAGCAGATGGGTGGGGACATAAAAGAAGGCTTTTCCTGCCTCTACTCCTCTCCCCTTAAGTTTACATACTTTGTATAACGATAAAATGATAATTTGGGCCCATTAAGCGGCATGGGCGGTAATCATGCCTGGAGAGGGCGCCGCCTCTTGTGATCTCGCTTCTGGCGGCGGGAACTGATCCCGGACTTTTTTAAGAGCCATGAGGAAATATGGCATGAGAACGCAAACCAATTTGATAAATGCAAAGAAAGCCGTGGCGCATGCAAGCAGGACAACGATAACAGCGAGCAGAATCTTGAATACCCCATCTATAGGTAAAAGTATTGATGCAATTATTAATGCAAGACTCGCAATCGCCGTTATGATCTTAACTACCGCAACAAGAAACGTCCCTGTCGTCGCAATTATCTGCAGTGCCTTGATGAGGTGGTACCCAAAAGTTATGATCGAATCCAGCCAAACGTACATGTTTCGATATATGTAAGTAACAGGATCGATAACATCGTCGGGTTGAATTGAATTAACCGTATCCCCATTAGCTAGAGCCTCATTAACGGAAAATAACAAACTAAATTCCTCGACCAAATTATCGAATATCTCGGTGGTTAAATCTATACCCATACCAGGAAGTTGGTTATCTTCTCCATCTATCGCGACTGCTAAGTTGGAACTTTGAAGCAGCACCAACGCAGTTAGCAATATGCTCGCGACAGTCCCTATACGTCTATATTTGACGATTCCCATAATTCTTCACCCCGGTTTTCTCGAAGGAATATGCAGCCCTGTTTATAAAATTTTTCTAGGATGTTTACCTTTATCTAAATACTACTGAAGAGATGATACGAAACTATATAGAAAAGCATGATACACCAGAGGAAAAAGATAGATGCGCCCAAATGAAACTGCTGGGCTTTTAGGACGCCTCACTAAAAGTTTCGTTAATTTTTAATATTAAGTTACGTCTCTAGATTGCCTATGAACAGGGGGTCATAAAGAACTCTCAGTATGAATGGACTTCAGGCAGAGTATGGAGAACAGGTAAAGGAGCTTTTTCCCCCTTCACATAGGAAGGAGACCGAAGAGTTATGGACCTGGAAAAGTGGATACCCGGTTTAAAAAAGAGAGAGGAGATGCTTTCCTACCTCGAGATAGACAGCGTTGAGGATCTCTTCGCTGATTTGCCCTTCAAGACAGAGCTGAGTCTAGACTCGGGAAAGGATGAGAAGCTGGTAAAAAGAGAGGTTCTCGAAAGGTTGAAGAAGAACGTCGATGTGGTAAGCTTTCTGGGATGCTGCGTCTATCAGATTTACGTCCCACCGCTGGTTAAGAACCTCTGCTCAAGATCGGAGTTTTTGACGTCCTATACCCCCTATCAGGCTGAAAACATGCAGGGCATCTTGCAGGGCCTCTTCGAATTCCAGTCATTGGTGGCGGAGCTAACCGGGATGGATATCGTTAACTCATCAGTTTACGATGGAGCGACTGCGCTCGGGGAGGGAGCTCTAATGGCCGGCAGGATAAACGAGAAAAACGAAATACTCGTTCCTGAGTTATACTGGGAGAAGAGGAGCGTTCTCGAGAACTACCTGACGGGAAGCAGCATGAAAATTGTAGAGTACCCGCTAGTAGAAGGAAAAATCGATCTCGACATTTTATCGCAATTTGTCACCGATCAGACCTCATGTATATATTATGAACTGCCCAACCTCTATGGGCTGATAGATGAGGGCGCTTACAAACTGAAGGAGTTCAATGCTCTGGTGATGGTGGGCGTGAACCCCCTGCTGCTATCGGTTATAAAGCCGCCAGAAGCGGATATTATAGTAGGGGAGGGGCAAATTCTGGGCCTAGACCCATCATTCGGCGGCCCTCTTCTGGGCATAATGGGCTGCAAGAAAGATCATATAAGACAAATGCCGGGCAGACTGGTGGGCATGACGAAAGACGCTGACGGAAAGAGGGCCTTCTGTCTCACCCTCCAGACGAGAGAGCAACACATAAGGAGAGAGAGAGCCCTGTCAAATCTCTGTACCAGCCAGACCCTATGTGCCCTCGCATGTGCCATCTATATCGAACTCCTGGGAGCTAGGGGGTTAAAGAAGCTCGCGAGCGAGCTAATGACGAAGACAAAATATCTGATGGATGGCATCGCCTCGTTGGGCGATTTCAAAGCGCCAGCCTTTAGCGGCGAATATTTCAATGAATTCCCGGTTGAATCGGGTTCCGGTTGGGAGGGCATTAATGCCTACCTGCTGGAAAATGGTGTGCAGGGGGGGCAGGTTCTGGATAATTCCAATATCTCTCTAATCGCCGTGTCGGAGGAGCACACCCTTAAAGATCTGGACCGACTGGTGAAACTCCTGGAGGAATTTAAATGAACCATAGACAGGCTAAATGGGAAGAGCCCCTTATCATTGAATACCTCCCCAAATCTGAAACCGAGGATGTTGATCTTCCCATTGAATTACAGGAGATTAAAAGGAAAAAACTGGAGATACCAGATCTGTCCGAATTACAAATAGCGAGACACTTCACAAGACTCTCACAAATGAATTTTGGGGTGGAGAGCGGCTTCTACCCGTTGGGATCGTGTACCATGAAGTACAATCCCAAACTCGGAGAGGAGCTGAGCCCCCTTATCTCCAAACAGCACCCGCTACAAAATGAATCCACGGTCCAGGGTACACTTCAGATTTTGTATGAGCTTGAGCTCATGTTGAGAGAGATCGGAGAGATGGATCGCGTATCGCTTCAACCAGCTGCCGGAGCCCAGGGGGAGCTATTGGCCATGCTCATGATCAGGAAATACTTCGCCGATAAGGGTGAAGATAGGAGGATAGTGCTCATTCCCGACACCGCCCACGGTACCAACCCGGCAAGCGCTACCATGGCCGGCTTCGAGGCTTTAACTGTGCCTTCTAATGAGAGGGGTTGCATGGACCTGGAGCCACTCGAGCAGTCCTTGAGCGAGGATGTCGCAGCGCTGATGCTCACGAATCCCAACACTCTGGGAGTCTTTGAAGACGAAATTACCAAGATAGAAGAGATAGTGCATGACCAGGGGGCCGCCCTATACTACGATGGCGCAAATCTAAACGCTCTGATGGGTTGGATAAAACCAGGGGATATGGGCTTTGACCTCATGCACTTTAATCTGCATAAAACGTTTTCTACCCCCCACGGAGGAGGGGGACCAGGTTCGGGGCCAGTTGGAGCTAGGGGGGAGTTTGTCAACTATCTTCCAGTTCCTCTGATCGAATGCGACGATGGCATCTATAAGCTGAACTACGATGTGCCAAAATCCATAGGCAAGATGAAGCTGTTCTACGGCAATGTTGCTCCACTTATCAAAGCCTATGTCTACATAAAGTGTCTTGGAAGCGAAGGGTTAGAAGAGGTCTCTAGCCAGGCCGTTCTGAACTCCAACTATCTGAAAGAGAAAGTCAAAAAATATCTGGATGTACCCTATAAAGAACTGAAGAAGCACGAGTTCGTCGTCTCCTCTACCGAGAAAAAAGCTAGAGACGTCGCTAAAGCGCTTCTGGATAGAGGATACAGCGCTCCCACCACTTACTTCCCGCTAATAGTGGACGAAGCTCTGATGATCGAACCCACTGAAAGCGAGTCAAAAGAAGAATTGGACGAGTTTGCTAGAGCTTTAAAAGAGATCGTGGAAGAGGAAGAAGAAAAAACAAAAAAAGCGCCGCAAAACACATCGGTAAAAAGGGTTGATGAGGTGATGGCTGCCAGGAAGCCCGTTTTGACGTGGCGGATGGCCGATCAATCGAAGTAATTTTCCCGGGGATACATCAAGGGGTCTCGACAATTATAATGAC
>DACJ01000037.1:6092-8989 GCA_002494765.1 Euryarchaeota archaeon UBA186 | reverse complement strand
TCCTGGATGATTAACCTTAAACTCTCAATCGGAAAAGTGCTCGGTCAGGTAATCGAGGCCCTGGACACCTTCCTCGAAATTCCTCGACTCTATTATGAACGGGCCTTTATACCCCTTTTTGATCAACCTTTTCATTATATCTATGACATCCATTTGTCCGCTTCCCAGAGGCAGGTGTAGATCTACCTTGCCATCGTTTTCATGGATGTGAACGTTTGCTATCAGATCGCTTCTCTCAATGAAATTTTCTACCCCACTTCCGATGTGCGCGTGCCCCACATCGAAGCAGATCTTTACGCCCGTTCCCTCTACTCTCTTTATCAGATCTTCTACGTCATCACCAATGGAACCCTGCCAGGGGGGCATGTTCTCGAGCGCTAGGGTAACCCCCAAATCCTCCGCTCTAGCACCCAGACGGGTTATTGAGTCCGAGCTCAGGGTATCGATCTTCTCAGGGATAAGAAAACCAAGGGGAGAGAAAAACCCAGGGTGCATGGTAACCATTATGCCTCCCATCTCATACGCCGCTACAATAGCCTCATCTATCCTCTCCACTGAGAACTCTCTGGCCCTTTTATCGAGACTGGCTATGTTGAGATCGCTGAAGGGGGCGTGAATCGTTATCTCCATACCACTTGTGAAGAGTAGATCCTTTTTTTGAATTATTATTTGAGGGCAGTGTTCCAGCTCCGCCACTATCTCCCACCTTTTAAAGCGACCAGAAATCTCATCTATCGATTGTCCCAGGCTGGAGAAGGAAAAGAGAGGAGAGGATATCCCCACTCTACTCAGTATGTCGATCATTAACACACTGAGCTGTTTGGCCCTTTTCACTCTTTCTCTCTAGACAGTATCGGCCTCCAACTCTAATCTCGTCCCTTCATGCACCTCCAACCTCAAATCCCCTAGATCAGAAAGGAAACTTATAAAGTGGGGCGAGGATAGTTAGAGATGCCTAGAATGAGATCGCCCGCCAGGGTGAACCTGATAGGGGAACACACAGATTATAACGACGGTTATGTGATGCCAGTCGCTACAGATCTGGAGATGATGTGTCATTTTAAAAGGAGAAACGATAGAACCGTTAAAGTCTCATCAAAAGAGCTTGGAAATACCACCTTTAAAATAGGGGACGACCGCAGAGAGGGTTCATGGTCCGATTATCTAAAGGGCGTAGCCCTCTACCTTTCCGAGAGATATGATCTGGGGGGTTGGGAAGGCTCCATAGACAGCTCAATCCCCATAGGCAGCGGTCTAAGCTCATCAGCCGCTTTGGAGGTTTTATCGGCGAAAATATTTCAGCATGTATCCTCTTTTGAGATAACCCCTATTGAATTAGCAAAGATCTGCAAAAGAGCCGAAAACGAATTCGTGGGGGTAAGGTGCGGCATAATGGACCAGTTCATTATAACCCTTGGGAAGAAAGGGTCCGCGATATTTCTCGATTGCAGATCACTGGATTACGAGTACGTCCCCATCCCTGAGGAAATGGGGCTTTTGGTCGTGGACACGGGAGGAAGAAGAGAACTCGCTAAATCGGAGTATGAAAAGAGGAGGAGGGAGTGTGAGGAGGCCTCAAAGATCTTGAAGAAGAGCTTGAGAGACGCCGATAAGTCAGAGGTTTTAGAACTGCCCAACCCTCTAAACAAAAGAGCTCTACATGTCGTACAGGAGAACAAAAGAGTTCTAGCGGCAAGAAAGGCGTTAATTGAAAATGATCTGGAGAGCTTCGGCGATCTTTTGCTCCAGTCTCACAATTCCCTGAAAGATCTCTATGAAGTGAGTTCAGAAGAGTTGGACAGGGCTGTGGAGCTTGCTAAAAAAGCTGGGGCTCTCGGCGCAAGGATGACAGGGGCCGGATTCGGAGGCTGTGCTATCGCAGTAGTCGATAGGGATTCCATCGCAAAGGTGAAAAGGATCGAGGAGGAGTTCAAGGTCTACGAATGCAAATCAGTCGATGGGGCTTCTCTTGACAGGTAGTATAAGCATTCCATATTTATGCTGCAGATCTCGCACAGAGGCCCTCTCGCCCTGCAGATCTTCCTTCCGAACCTTATCATGGCTATATGAGCTCTCTTTCTCTCTTTGGGAGCTATGAGCTTGTGCAACTCTCTCTGCACCTCATCATAACCGCCTACGAAACCCCATACCCTGGAAGATACTCGCTTGATGTGCGTGTCGATTGGAACCACATCTCGATCCCCTTTAAAACAGAGCAACACGTCCGCAGTTTTGTTACCGACTCCTGGTAAGCTCAAAAGCTTTTTCCGTCCATCCTCCGATCCCATTATCTCGGTCAGCTTATCCCCCACCAGAGCTTTTGATATGGCCTTAATCTTCAGAGCCTTCTGATGGTACAGACCCCCGACTCTTATAACTTCCTCTATGAGCCCGGTGGGCACATTCGAGAGCTCTTCTGGGGTTATCTCGATCCGAGCTTTCAGGTTTCCGAAGGCGAGGTGGCTGTTCTTGTCGTTGGTCGCCTGCGAAAGCACGGTCGCTATTAAAACCTCAAAAGGGGAAAGGTCCGAAGACCAGTTGTCCTTCTCCCTGTAGAATTTTTCAGCGATCCACTCGATGGCATCCATCAACCCTGAAGCAAGGGAAAATATAAAAGATTCTGCCTCAGCGTACTGCCACCTATGCTCCCTATACCAAAATTTAGGCATAATCCGAACATAATCGTAAGCTATATGGGTGAGACAAACATTCGACCGACTATGTTGATATTCGGAATGGGAAAAATAGTAGACGAAGTACCTCCCCTGTGCAGGTACATCTCTGGCTTTGGAGAGCCCAAGTTCGATGAGATGGACGTCGAAGAGCTCTAACCGACATCGAAGAGCTCTAACCGACATCGAAGAGCTCTAACCCAGAGACCCCCTATCCTTTTTTTG
>DACJ01000037.1:0-6067 GCA_002494765.1 Euryarchaeota archaeon UBA186 | reverse complement strand
CTTTTTTTGGTGTGGTCGATAAGATCGGGAATATCCAGACATAAGCAGAACCCATATAAAAGAGCTTTTTCTATAACTGCCTATGTTGATATTTGCAATGGGGAAAGTAGTGAATGAGATCCCTCCCATGTGCGACTATATCTCGGGCTTCGGAGAGCCCGGGTATGATGAGACAGAGCCCCCTAACCCATAGGGTATTTATCACCTTTTTATTTTTTTAGGAGGAGATATGAACCCCGGTTTAGATGCGGCGGACATGGCGAGTATGGACCCCCCGAGCTATGTGAGCGAGAGGGGTGGCAAGTTCCTTCTGATATGGCCCGATAGACCATCCTGGATGGTCGTCGATAGAGAGGCCTATGGGTTGATAGAGGGAAAGAGGTGGATGGAGAACGAAGAGTTGACAAAAGGGCTCATCCAGGCAGGAGTTCTGATGCGTGAACCCACAAAAGAGGAGGAGAAGAGAATAGGGACCGTCACAATCAACATAACCGATAGGTGCAACCTGAAGTGCATTATGTGTTACACAACGGTCAGGAAAAAATCGAGGAAAGAGCTCACCACCCCCGAGTTCATAGATTTCCTGGAGCAGACCTCTGAATTCACGTCCGATAGGGCCTTTCTCCTCATTTTGGGGGGCGAGCCATTAATGGTCCCGGAAAAGACGCTGAAGGTATCGGAGCGAGCTCTCGATCTCGGTCTGAAACCCACCATATCCACAAATGGAACGCTCGTCACCGACGAGTTCGCGGAAAAAGCTAAAGCGCTAGATCTCGATGTGCAGGTCTCCATAGACGGCGCCACCTCGAATACCAACGATGCGATAAGGGGGAAGGGATCGTTTGAAAAGGCCTGGCAAGGCGTGAAAAAACTGAAAGATCACGGGGTACACGTGACCCTCTGCATGGTGATGCAGAGATCCAACGAGGACGAGCTGGAAAAGTACTACGAGCTAGCGCATAATGCGGGGGTAAACGAGGTAAGATTCATACCTCTCCAGAGAGTTGGGAAGGGGAGGGAGATGGTCAATGAGATAGTCGATCCTCTGAGCATGGTCAAAAGGGCATATAAACTGCTCTTGGAACATGAGGAGTACAGGAAGATGAGCAAGAGGGACTTTTTTACTTTATTGGGGAACAGGTGCCTAGCATGCGCTAAAATGAGATATTGCGGCACCGGTATGTTTACGATTTTGTGCAATGCTAACGGCGATGTGTATCCCTGCACCAACCATGGTATACCCGAATTTATGGCTGGGAACGTCAGGGAAAAAACCGTTTCGGAGATGTGGAATGGGTCCGTCTTCGAGAGGCTAAGGTCTCTATACGACATCGATAGGCTAAACCCTTGCTCCAAGTGCACGGTAAGATACTGGTGCTCTGGTGGGTGCAGAGGAGAGGCCTACAGCGTCTCTGGGAGATTTAATTCTCCCTCGCCGGATTGCGGCTCTACAAGGAAGGCCATTATAGAGATGTTCTGGATACTCGCAGAGCATCCAGAACTCGTGAGCCTTTCGCCCCTTAAAACCCTGGATCTGATATAAATGTAGGGCTTTTAGAAGAGTTACCACGGGAGTCCATTCTTATCCGCTACCTTCTTCAAATTTTTTACCCTGTCTTCTATCGGCGGGTGGGTGGACAGCATTCTGGTGAGGAGATCCCTGCTCGCGATCGGTGCAACTATGAACAGGTTGCTCGTGGTAGGGGATGCGTTCTTTATCGGCCTCTTATTGTTGTAGTACCTCAGCTTTTGCAAAGCGTTTGCGAGAGCTTTTGGCTTTCCCGTGGTCAAGGCCGCCTCTGTATCCGCTTTGTACTCCCTTGATCTGGATATCGCCAGCCTTATGAGAGCAGCCGCTATGGGCGCCGTTATAGCGGCCAATACCAACAGGAGCATGTTCTGATTGTTCCTTCCACCCCTCCCGAAAAGCATCGACCACCACACCGATCTCGCTGCGAAGGCTATTGCCCCTGTGATCGTAGCCGCCAGAGTCATGATGAACATGTCCTTATCGCGGATATGCGCAAGCTCGTGGGCTAAAACCCCCTCGAGCTCCTCGTGGTCCAACATATCGACCAGGCCCTTCGTCGCACAAACCACCGCCTCCTTTCTGCCGGTAGCGAAGGCGTTGGGGGTATTGCTCGGGATTATGCCTATCTTAGGCATATCCATTCCGGTCTTGACCGTTAAGTTCTGGACAACTTTGTATAATTGGGGAGCTTCCTTCCTGGAAACGAGCTTTACTTTGTACCTCCGGAGGACTAGCTTGTCGCTGTAGAAGTAGCTGACGAGGTTGATGGCTAGGGCTATGGCTAGGAAGAATCCCATCCCTAGATAAGTACTGCCAAATGCGGCCCCTATCAGGAGACCAAGGAGCATGAATATGCCCACCATCACCGTGAACAACCCCGCAGTTTTTAATCCACTCATCATCATCACTCTAATCTGCTATCATATTTAAGGCTTGTTTCCTCCCGATTTTTTTTGGTAGATTTCCGATTTTTTTGGTAGAAATAAAAGAAAACTTAAGAACCTGAGATACTTAAATCGTAACGATATGAGTGAGAAAGAAGAAAGCCCCCAGTACAGTTTCTTGGAGGTGCACCTATGAGCAAAATCGCCGCCATTGTGCGTTATGAAAAACCATTGGAATCAGTTCGTAAAGCCGTTGACCTTTCCCATGGTCTGGACGATCTGCATCCAGATGCTAAAGTATTCATCAAACCAAACATTGTTTTCTGGACTCGTACGGTGCCTTTCCCCAAATGGGGGGTGATCACGACTTCCCGCGTTGTGGAGGACGCGGTGATCCTTCTCAAGGAACGTGGGATCGACGATATCACCATCGGTGAAGGGGGCATCGCCTCGTCACCGAGGGATAAAGAAACTCCAGCGCATGCTTTCAAGACTCTGGGATATGATCTTTTGAAAAAGCGCTATGGGGTTAAAACCATCAACGTCTTTGAACGTCCTTTCGAGGAGGCCGATTTAGACGGTTTCTCTCTCAACTTTAATACGGACATCATCCATAGCGATCTTGTCGTGAACCTCCCCGTCTTGAAGACCCACGCCCAGACGGTGGTCAGCCTTGGAATCAAGAACTTGAAGGGGACACTCGATATTGAGTCGCGAAAAAAATGCCACACTGTTGAGGAACATGAAGATCTCAATTCCAAGATCGCAAAACTTCCAAACAATTTTCCACCAATTTTCACCCTTTTAGACGGGATCTTTACCCTGGAGCGTGGCCCAAGTTTCGACGGCAAGGCACATCGAAGGAACGTGTTAATAGCCTCTTCAGATATACTCTCTGCCGATATGGTCGGGGCTAAAGTCCTTGGACACGATCCTCAAGAAGTGCCACACCTGGTTTTTGCTGCCCGAGACCAAAATCGACCAACGGATCTATCTGACGTTAAAATAGTTGGAGAAAGGATCGAGGGCGTGGCCTCTCCTCATGAATACGCGTTCCCATACAACGAGGAGGGGACTTTGCCCTTACCTTTCGAAAAGAGGGGCATTCGCGGCCTTTCCTACCGTATGTATGATTCCACGATGTGTACTTACTGCTCAGAACTCAATGGGGCAATTCTGATGGCTATCAGCCGCGCATGGAAAGGTGAGCCCTGGGACGATGTGGAGGTGCTCACTGGCAAGATGATGAAGCCCACTCCGAAAAAAAATAAGACGATCCTCCTGGGGAAGTGCATATATGAGGCCAACAAAGACGATCGGAATATCAACGAATTGATCGCCGTAAAGGGTTGCCCACCCCTGGTCAAAGCGGTAGTTCGAGCTTTCGACCAGGCGGGAATAGAATTGGATCCTGCCTTCCTCGAAGATAGGGATAAGATTCCTGGACTTTTCTTGAAAAGATATGAGGGGAAAAGGGAGTTCGACGAGTCTTTTTTCAAGATCTTCTGAGTGCAATCCGATGGAGAGCATGTCGGGGAATAAAGATATCTTTTGAAATCTTTATTCTTTAACGCATTATAACTCTTCTCCCATCAAGAGCGTTCAATGGGAAATGATTCTTCCTGTCTATCATCTCCCCCCATATGCTACCCACGACTTTACCATCATGCTCCATGAGCAATATCCCTCTTGGATCGAAGTATTTTTCTTTTTTTATCACTTCCATGTCCTCTAGGGTCATGGCTTCATGCCCCGTCCTCACTCTATAACCTGAACAGCGAGAATTACCTACTACATCTCAACAGGCTCTATTTCACTGTCCTTAAATAAGCCCGGATAGCCTACGATTTTAACAGATTTCTTTACCTTATCTGTGACATTTAGATACCAGATCTGCATCTGCTTACCATACCTGACCTCCATCCTTTCAACCCTCGATAATGCGTTTAATACCTCCTCAGCCCTCTCCCATGAGATACTCGCCCCCTGCTGGGCCAACCTGTATTGAACAACAGATAAGAGCCTGTACGCCAGAACACAGACAAAGATTATGCCCCTAACACGGTTTTCAAGGCGGTGGCGTACGGGCTCTATATCCTCTTTTACCTTCAAAATCCTGAACACCTTCTCTATGTAATCCTTCTCGAGATAGGCATTAACGATCTCATCCGCCGGGAGGTCATCTGTCGAGTACAGGAGGTATATCCCATCTAAGCTACCTGCCTTCTCAAGTTCACGCTTTCTAAAGCCCCACTTTACTCGGGGTCCCTTCCCTGTTCTATTCACTCTGGTCCAGATAAACCCCTCATAATCTTTAATGATAGACCCTATTTCATCGCGTAATTTCTTCTCTGGCCAATCATTGTCCTTAAGGGCATCCAGGTTTTTGCCTATGATCGAGAGCTCCTCATTTCGCCCATCAGCTTCACCCATCCTCTTTTTCTGATTCATGTAGACCGCAACTGTCTGCAGAGAACCGTACAACATCCCCTTTGTCTTCTCCGCGTATATGCAGCCAGATCTGCTTTTCCGGGTAAAGGTCATGGGACTTGGCACTATATTCGCATTGTGCAATATATCCCTGACCTCATTCGAGGTTTTTGGCATTCCACATATTATCTTCCACCCTGCACCCTCAACGGAATTTATGTGATCCTCTGAGACATTTCCTCTATCCCATATTATCGTGCCGGGATCTATAGCCGAATCCACTAGACGGGATAACAGATTTTTAACCGTAGAAACGGAGTTTCTTGATCCGCCATACACGAAGTGTGCAAGCGGATGCTTATCATGTTTGGAGACAAGCAGAGCAAGATTCACCTGGCGTCGTTTCACGTGTCCTGGATTGTATCCCAACTCGGCTAAGGGGCATGTTACCCCGAAGAAGAGGATGGATGTGAGATCATAAGCGACTATCTCATTCCCAGGGGGAAGTGGGTTTCTCCTTCTCCACTTCTGGTAGAGCATATCATCGATCATGGCCGTATGGTCAACCTCATGACCAGATGTGGAATCCCTATAACAAACGAAGTCAAGTGCCGTTAAAAACGCATCTTTTGTGAGAGACTCTGGAGCTATACTCGCGAGTTTGGGAAGTTCTGTATAGACAACCCAATCACTCAAAGATGTGCAACTCTCCGGGTCTAGAACCCTGTTAATGGCCCAGATCGTCAGCAATTTCCCGGGTGAGGGGCCCTCGATATGAGAATCCCCACAACAGATCTTGTCGATTATCTCGACAAAACCGAGTTCCTCTGCAATGTGCCAGAGGACGCTCACATCTCCGGCTCTCAGGGTGCCATGTCGTTCAATCTTTGAGAGAGTGTGCTTTGGCCGTTTTACTGGTTCACCATCAGGCCCCTCCCTGCCGAGGTATCTAACGAATTTGTGCTTTACCTTACCACCTTCTCTGATGGACTTGTACTCGGCCAGGTATACTCTACCCCCCCGCTCCTCTCTACAAATGCTCACATATTTACGGTATACCTACCACAGGCTTAAATTTTACTATCATCGAATGGCTGACGAGATCTGCCCGAGAATATTCTTAACAGGAGGCTTTTTGTTTTAATCCAGAGGGAAAGTGATAACGGGAAAGGCTGATACTAAAATGTCAGAAAAACGGAGAGTTGAGAAGTCGAGAGGGCTT
>DACJ01000016.1 GCA_002494765.1 Euryarchaeota archaeon UBA186 | reverse complement strand
GTTGCATACTCCTGGCCGCTGTACTTTCGCGTTATACGCTATGTTAACCGCTTTCTCGATATCGGCACTGCTATCCACAAAGGTATGACAATTACCCACCCCTGTCTCTATCGTGGGAACGGTAGCGTTCTGGGTGACGAAGTTAATCAACCCAGCGCCTCCCCTGGGTATGATAACGTCAATGTAATCGTTCATCTTGAGCATCTCGCCCACGGCGGCTCTATCCGTCGTCTCTATTAACTGGATGGCACCCCCCGGCATACCTGCGTTAGTGGCCGCCTCTGAAAGTACTCTGGTTATAGCGGTGTTCGAACTGATGGCCTCCGAACCCCCCCTCAATATTACCGCATTGCCCGCTTTAATGCAGAGCCCTGCGGCATCGGCCGTAACATTCGGCCTGGACTCATAAATGATCCCGATGACGCCCAAGGGCACCCTTCTCCTCCCAACGATCAATCCATTCGGGAGCTTTCTCATCTCGGTGACCTCGCCAACTGGATCGTCCATTCCGGCTATTTCTCTGATCCCGCTGGCCATCTGATTTATTCTTTTTGTGTTCAGTCTAAGGCGGTCCAATAAAGCTCCTGAAATTTTACCCTCGGCCCTCTTTTGATCTTTTTCATTCTCGGTCAGAATGAAATCCGCGTTATCTTCCAGAGAATCCGCCATTTCTCTCAGAGCACCGTCCTTTTTTTCCGAGGGCACACTCATCAGTTTAAGCGAAGCCTCACGGGCCAATCTGCCCTTTTCCATAACCTCCTCTTTTATTTCGCCCATCATAGCATGACCATATTGTCCCTATTAATGACCTCTTTATAAGCATGGCGCCCGAGTATACCTTCGATCTCGTGGGTCTTAACGCCTTTTATGCTGTCCAGTTCCTCGCTGGAGTAGTTAGTAAGCCCCCTTGCTATTACCCTATCGTCATATACTATGTTGATCACATCGCCTTTACTAAAAGTGCCCAAAACGTAGGAGATCCCGGCCGGAAGCAGTCTGGCGCCCTTCTCCGTTATTGCTATTTTTGCCCCCTCATCGATCACTAAGCTGCCTTTAATGGAGGTACTGAAGGATATCCAGCGCTTTTTGTGCGACATCGCACCTCGGGCCAGGAACAGCGTGCCAACTTCCTTTCCGTCTATTATATCCATAAGTACGTTCGCTTTCTCTGAATTGGCTATAACGACGGGTATTCCAAAGCGAGCGGCTATATCTGCGGCATCTATCTTTCCCTCCATCCCACCTTTGCCCATACTGTTTCCCCTTTTCTTTGCCATATCACGTACCTCATCAACATTTTCTACCAGCGATATCAGCTCGACATTACGCTCCCGTCTTGGGTTGTCGCTATAGAGGCCATCCACGTCGGAGAGCATTATCAACAAGCCCGCACCCATCTTTCCCGCGACCAGCGCTGAGAGCTTGTCGTTGTCGTCAAAGCAGCCAGTTTTTCCGTGGTCCAATTCGTCAATAGCTATGGCGTCGTTCTCGTTGACTATCGGAATAATGCCCCTTTTCAACAGCATGCTAAGAGTGTTCCCAACGTTCAGATATCTTTCCCTCTGTGAGAACGATTCCTGGGTGAGAAGCAGTTGTGCCACATCATACCCTCGCTCGTTAAATAACTCCTTGTACTCATGCATTAATATGCCCTGACCGATGGCCGCTGATGCCTGTTGCAATGGCATGGGTATGGGCCTTAATTTTAGGTTCAGGATCGAACTTCCGGCCGCGATTGCGCCCGATGTGACCAGTATTACCTCTTTGCCCTCATCTTTTAGATCCGCGATTTCTCCCACCAGCTTTTTCATCTTGTTTTTGTCCAACTTCATACCGGATACCAGGCAGCTTGATCCGACCTTGACCACGATTCTTCGGATATCGAAATTTCTTGACATGCAGCGCCCAGGATTATCATTAATGATTATTTAATGGTTTTGAAAAGGATCAATGTTCAACCGTCAGCTATCGGTTTGAATTTGTATCCATAGCGAATTATCCGCTCCTGCTCATACAGCCTCCTGATAACGGCCTTGACCTCCATCCCTATCTTGATCTCGTTAGGATTGGAATGACAATCCGTGAGTTGTGCCACCACCTTTGGCCCCTCTTCCAATTCGATTATGGCTACTGCGTACTCTCCAGTCATGTTTTGTAGATCATCGAACTCCGTTGGGGCCCCACCTCTTCCGATGATAGTGAATGTGTAGATCCTCCCTCTGCCGCTTAACTTAACATTCTGAAAATCGGCACTCCCGCACTCGAGACAGGTCTGTCTGGGTGGGAAATTAATTATTTCGCAGCTTTTGCACTTCTTCGCGATGAGCCTATAGCGTTGGTCGATCGTGTTTGAATATTGAGGTATGGAGACATATGACGTCATTTATCACCTCCAAACGTGCTCAAAACTTTTCTAAATTTCAGATAGGTAACATAATCGATGTACTCCTTCTCCTCCAATTGCTCCTTTACCGTTGGTTTTTCCCCCATCTTTTCCACTTCATCATGGACGACCAGTGACAGGGAATCGCTCCCCGCCCCTGACCCATACGAGGCGATCAATATCCTCTCGCCAGGTTTTGCTTGGTCCAGGACGTTTGCCAATGATAAGAGCACCGAGGCCGCTCCGGTATCGCCGGTTTGGGCTACCAGCCCTCCTCTAAGTTGAATATCTGTAAACTTAAACTCTCTAACAGCTCTAAAAGCTTCCCCATCTGGTTGCTGGAGTATTACATGGTTTATTTCCACCTCTCCCAGTTCCTTTATCAACCCTTTTAAGGATCTTCTTATGAAAATCGGGAATTGGCTTGTGCGTAAACCCAGATCTTGGATATATATTTCCCCCACTTTTCTAAATCGTTCCCCCAGCACTTCACCGCTAACGGAATATGATTTCTCTAGTGTCACTACTGGATTTCCATCTCCGATTACGAATGCGGCAGCCCCCGCCCCATATGCATGTTCATTATCATCGTCGGGAGCCCCCACCGGGAAATCAGAGGCGACGACCAACCCATACTCGGATATCGCGTCAAAACAGGCCAGTAGGGCCTCAGTTCCCGATTTCGTGGATCCTGCAAAATCGGCCGTTCTGACATCTTGCCCAGCACCGACGGCTGTAGCGATGGTGCTGGAACTGAGTTTTTCAACGTAGGGCGAGCTGGTCGTGGCGAAGTAGACCATCTTGATCTTTTCAGGGTCGATTTGGGCCCTCGAAATGGCATTATCGGCCGCTTCAATGGCCATGGTCGTTGTATCCTCATCATAACCGCAGACGGTCTTCTCTTCAATTCCCGGTGCAAAATTGCCCCAAACTCTAACGTACTCTTCGGCTTTAATCCTGTACCTTGGTATATAAGCCCCATGACCAATTATCCCCACCATCCTATCACCTCCTGAATATGTGAACGCATGCACTGCCCCCAGAACCCCCTACGCTATGCGTCAGTCCGATCTCCGCGCCCTTAACCTGTCTGGTTTTCTCTCTAGCTTCCCCCTTGAGTTGTTTTACCACTTCGTAGATCTGACTCACTCCCGTAGCGCCGATCGGATGGCCTTTTGATTTTAGGCCGCCGCCCGCATTTACTGGTATTTTCCCACCTATCTCCGTCTCTCCATTTTTTATTAATTCTCCCCCCTTCCCTTTTCCCGCAAACCCGCAGTTCTCATACGCCATTATTTCAGCTATCGTGAAACAATCGTGGACCTCCGCTAGATCCACCTCTTTTGGTTTAACCCCAGCTTGTTTATAAGCCTCGTCAGCGGCCTTCTGGGCCGCCGCTACCGTTGTCAGATCTTTTCTGTCATGGATGGCCAGGTAGTCAGATGCCGCGCCCGATCCGATGACGCGTATTGGGGTATCGGTATATTTGGAGGCTAAATCCCCCCTACAGAGAATGGCTACCGCAGCGCCATCGGTGATTGGACACGAGTCAAATACGGTTAATGGGTACGCCAACATCGGCGCTCTCAGCGCTCGTTCCAGAGATATTTCGGATCGGAACTGGGCGTCCGGATTTCTGGCACCATTTTTGTGGTTCTTTACCGCGACCTCTGCCAATCTTTCCCGTTTCATTCCATGTTCGTGCATATACCGCAGCGCCATCATAGCATAGACCCCCGGGAAGTTTGTTCCCGCTAGCCTTTCCCATTCGACATCTCCTGAAACGCCCAGCCAGTACCTGTTCCTCTCCCGCGGTAGATCGTTCATCTTCTCCACTCCTCCGGCCAGTGTGATGTCACAGATCCCCGATTTTATGGCCATGTAAGCGTATCTAAAGGCGTAGGCGCTCGAAGAGCATGCGTTTTCTATACTGCAGGCGGGCATGCCCGCTAGACCAACCTGCTCTATTAAAAGAGGAGCGAGATTTCCCAATTGAGCGCCACCCGTTTTAAGAGATCCTATCCATGCCTCTTTGATCTCTTTTGGATCTATGCTTCCATCCACATCGTTGATGGCACTCTGAAAAGCCTCGTAGAACAATTTCTTAAGATCTTTATCCGCTAAAACTCCGAAGTTGGTCTCTCCAACACCTATTACCGCTACATCTACCAGGATATCACCTTCTTTGCCGATGACTTATGCCGCTTCGGCGCAATTAGGTCTAGGACAAAATAATACTTTCGTTTGTTTACCAATTATGTCAAGAGGTGTAAATTAGGTTTATTAATTGGCTTAGATGCCTTTTGGGATTAGTACGTCCTTTACTGCTCCAGTCCCGGCATCTATCAGTACAATGACCCATGGATATCCGAAATTCTCAGGGGTCCACCAGCCTACCTCCCAGAGTTCTCCGTCTTCGTATTTTATGTATCTGGCCTCGGGATAGGCGTTCTCATTTATCTCTATCAGCTTCTTCACCGCCTCGACCTCTCCGCTTATTTCGACGGCCTCTTCCTCTGGGATGACCTCCTGGCCTATCATATCTCCTCTTACGTAGATGACATAGTCGCCCTTCTCATTTTGAATGAATAGCTGAGGGGGTGTTTTATGTACTATTCCTTCAAGAGCGTACACTATTAAGCCGTTTACCTCGCCGAACTCCATTACCTTCACACCCTCGATCAATATGCCCCATGTTTGTACGTATATGGCGCCGTTGAACTCGAACTCCAGCGGCAGAAAGGGATATATGGTTACCCCATATTCTCTCGATTCCAGCTCTTCAACCGGCTCGCCGTTGATATCCACTTCGCAGTATGTGAAGGTTATTTCAGTGATACCCGGTTTAAGGGTTCTGAACCTGAACAGCTTTATCGTTATTCCAATCGTCCCATTTTCCGGCGGCAGATAGCACGCTATCACATCTATGAACTGCAAATACTCTTGATCGTACTCGGTCAGCTCCCAATCATAAAACGGAGTCAATGCTTCTCTTATCTCTATTTCAAACACTTCCCCTTCGGTTACCTCTAGGCGATAGTCTTGGACCCCTACCGAGCCGTTGCCAAGGGATAGTAGGGGAATTATCAGCACTACTATAGAGGTAAGCGCAAACCCCAGATTCCATATCTTATCTTTTGCCATGCGAGCATAAATGTGGAGCGTGTTCTTATAATATATTAGGATGTTCGTTTTTTACCTTTCATATCAATCATTTTTTATGTCATCCCAATATCGACGCAGCTCCACTGAAGCGATGCAATCCGTACCTTCTCGCTAAGTTTATGGCTTCGTGGAGCTCTTCCTTCGCAGGTCTTCTGCTGAGTTCAGGATAGACCCAGGCATCGCCTTCTGGCCTGTATTGATCCATTACGTTCACGTATGTGTCCCCTGAAATGCTGGAGATGAATCTGAACACCTCATCACTCCCCGCTAAGCCGTTCGGTAATACGAGATGCCTTATCAGTAAACCCCTGTATGCTATCCTTCCCTCTATCTTCAAATCTCCGACCTGGCGATGCATCTCTTTAACCGCTTCTCGGCATCTATCGAAGTAGTCTGGAGCGTTAGAATATTTTTTTCCGCAATCGTTTGAGCTGTATTTTATATCAGGCATGTAGATGTCGACTATGTCTTTGAGCAATCGTATGGTCTCGACGTTCTCGTAACCGCCGCAGTTATAGACTATGGGCAAGCGCAAACCCAACTCGATCGCCCGGTTTAGCGATTTTACGAGTTGGGGAGTGAAGTGGGTGGGCGTAACCAGATTTATGTTATGGCAACCTTTTGATTGAAGGTCCATCATCATGTAGGCCGCTTGTTCCAGGGAGACTTCTCTTCCAATGCCCAGGTGACTGATATCATAGTTCTGGCAGTAAACGCAGCCTAGATTGCAATTCGTCAGAAAGATCGTCCCAGAACCTCCTGTGCCTACTAGTGGCCCCTCCTCTCCGAAGTGTGGACCATAGCTGGAGATCATGAGCTCTTTTCCCGATTCGCAGACCCCTCTCTCCCCTTTTAACCTGTTTTTCCCGCACTTCCTTGGACAAAGCTCGCAGTTCTCGAGTATCCTATATAGTGATTCCTCACGTTTATCCAGTTCTCCGCGTTTGTACAGCCTAACGTAACTCGGTTCGAATTTCATTTTTCGTTTCGATCGCCATTCTCGAAAAGATATGCTTGATGATGCCTATTGTAAAGATGTATTAAAAGTATGCCGGTTAAGAACGGAAGAATTCTGGTCGTTGAGAGGATCTAGTGAAATCTCCAGCCCAGATAAAAGGCTAGCTACTGTTTTTGATCTTTGCCATGCTCTCCCTGATGAATAGATACGTGTCGTCGATCGTCGGTGGGCAGCCTTTTAGTTTGAACGCGTTCTTTAGATCTCTATTCGTGGCCATGGCACATGCTCCGAACAGAAGTACGTTTTTGTCCTTTCTGGCCTTTGGCCCCAATCCAACACAGAATTCTACATCATCAAAATTTACTCCCTGGTTCTCCCAGAAGAACCGGCTCATTCCAATCCATACGGTAAGACCACAACCCGTACAGACAGTATCGAGCGGCTCCTGAATAGTAATGCCCTTTATCCCGCGCTTTCTGGTCATGCCGTTCCATGGTAATTCCCACTCCATCTTCGTGGATACCTCCTCTATCTTTTCCCCTTTCATGGTTATTTTTCCCAGATCAAGCTCCCTTCCCGTCAATTTAGCGAACTCCCGAAGATGGGGGACTGATTTAGGATCGATCCCCATTACGGCGGAACCTACCATGTCCGCTGAAAGAGCGTCCCTGGAAGCGATGATGAGATCCAATCGGTGATGTTCCCTGCTCATGGGCCCCCTCTCAAGACCATATATTCCGTCGATGATCGTGAGTTCAGGTTTTATTTTGGTTCCAAGCTCGGCTATGTAGCCGTGGAGACCTTTTCTGTGAAACTTCTTTTTTGAGAAAAGATTTAGACATCCCTTCATGTTCTTAAGCCCGAGAGAGACCACTGCTGTGCTGTGCGTCTTCAGAACCGGCACGTTGATCAGGAAGTCGGCTTCCAGAGCTCTTTTGGCGATCCAAAAGTTCTCTTTTCTCATCTCGGTTTTAACGTATCCCTCGTCATTGAGATCGACCAGATCGACCTCTAACTCCTTAGTTAAATCCTTTATCCCCGACCACTCGAAGGCCCAATCCGCTGGTACATCTATCCCCTTAATGCTGGTGGGACCTTCACCTATGGTTATGTTCTTGCATCCCCGATCTCGGAGCAAATTGACCAGATCCCTCAACACGTCAGGGGTAGTGGTTATGCCGTAGGGGACCCTATCCGGCGTAAAACCGGATACGATATTTGGCTTGATAAGCACCTTATCCTCTGATCTCAAACTCTCGAATCCTTCGCAAAGATCGATCGCTTTTCTCAGGGAATTTGATTCTGGGTCGTATTTTACTAATGCTGTAGTTGGCATCATTTTTTTGCTAAATCTGCTCATAATTTATATTCTTTTCTTTTCTCTTCCGATACGAGGAGCTTTAGCTCGGAAAGCACATCTAGACTGAAAGTTCCCTAAAAATCCAGTCTGAGGTGTATTGTATTACCTCTTCTCTTTTATCCAGGGGCTCGGTGAACCTGTGTCCAGTCCCTTCAACCATAACTAACTCCTTGGGCTCACCAGCTGCTTCATACAGGAGATTAGCATTGCCTGGGGCGACAAGGGCATCCCCCGTTCCTTGAACTATCAAAACTGGATTTGGCTGTATCTCAGATACGTAATTCGCAGCGTTATATTCCTGGCACTGGTCGAAAAAATTCAAGATACTATATAAAGAAGTATAGAGCCATTGATGCTTAATCATGAGCCCTCTCTCACTCAGTGCCATGCCCACTAGATCCACCCTTCCCTCTTCTAATGAGATCCCTACATCCGTTCCTATGGTCGTTGCCATGATCCTGGCGATTTCATCTACTAAAGGAAGAAGGATGTTTGCGATCGCCATAAATAGAGGAAAAAGCTCGCCAAGAGGGGCAAACAAAGATCGCACATCTAGCGTGGCTGGAGCGGCCCATAGTGCAGTAGCTTTTACCCTCTCGTCCATCCCAGCGACTATTGTGGCTATGTAGCTGCCCATGCTATGCCCGATTATCCCGATTCTGTCCGGGTCAATCTCGGGAAGACCCTGCAGATAGGTTATCGCGTTAATCGCATCTTTTATCATGAGCACCAGATCCATATCCGATTTCGACCCACCGTGCCCTCTTTGATCGTAGATCAAAGTGAAGAAACCTCTTTTGCAGAGTTCATCTGCCAGATTGTATCTAAGATGGAATAGGTCTGTCTCCTCGCTTTCTCCATAAAATATCTCCCTGGTCCATCCTAATCCGTGAAGTATTATGACTCCAGGATTTCCCTCTTCCCGGTAAGAGGTAGGATAAAGTAGAATTCCCTCAACGGTCTCTCCTTCGCTCTGGAAGAAAACTTCGCTCATAAGAATCGCGTCATCACCAACTCCCATTTCTTGAGCGGGGCAAGATATGGGCAGAGGGAAGAATAGGGCCACGCACAGGATAGCGGCCATTATGATGTTCTCTTTCATAGTTAGTCTATTCTACGTCATTTGCGATACTTAAACTCTTCGACCCAGCAGACTTTGGGACAATATTATTTTTGCGATCGCCCTGGGAGTTGGCTCTGCAGTAAGCCTGATCCTTCGTAATAAACCTCCGCATCGTATCCTCGCAGGAATGTCAGCACTGGCCCAAGATCCTCAATCTTATCCCACCATAGGCACCTGGTACGATAGATGCTGTCCTTTTCATTCCCTGTTACGTGAGGAGATAGAGTATTTTTGTCCCAAAGCCATTCTAGGGGCAAGCGTTAAGTATGAAAGAGATATACGATGGTATCAAGGCTAAGAAAAGGTGGTCTAGTGTTTAATAAACTGGCTTTGGCAATTGGGATTTTGCTGATCTCTGCACCTGCTATGGGATGCTATGATGCCCTAGATTCGATTTTGCCTATTGACGATTATGAAGCAGAAAAGGTCTCATTTTTGGTGAATGTGACATTTGAGGGAGAACCTGTTCGAGCTCTGGTGGGCATCAGAAATGATGCTTACACGGTCTGCAATAAGATAGATGATGAGAAGGGAGTTGCTAGTTTCAAAAATGTGCCTCCAGGCGAGTACGAGCTGATCGTAATTCCCTACCTTTTTGAAGATCTTTCTGCGGGTTTCGTTGACGAGAAGGATTGTATAGCTAGCGTTACTGGGATGAATGGGACAAGGATGGATATCGTAGTAACTGAGAAGCTTGAGGGAGAAACTATCGATGTAGCACTTGGTCCAATTACGGAGGATAGTGAGATATCGAGTAAAGTGAAAATCGATACTGGATCTTCAGAACACGAGATCTTGGGTCTACTACTGATGATCTCCGCGTTCAACGAAAGTTCTCTCTACCTAAACACTTCCCTCTACGTTAACACAACTGCTGAAATTTTGAGCAGTATTCCTGAATCCGGAATTGACTTTAAGATGAACGTTCCTGAAGGGGATTACATCGTCGCGGTCACAGCATTTGCTTTTTTGAACGCCACAGGAGGGCCCTCTGTCACCACCGGTTGGCGCGGTGTTGAGGCCAGGAGCGGGGATGAACAGGAGATTTCTTTGACCCTGAAGGATCTAGAGGACACGAACTTTGATCTCAATCTAACTTTCTACGAGGACTGGAGCGCCCAAATGGACTTTAGATCAGAGGCTTTCTTTAATATCCTCGACATGCCTCTCTTCTTATCTTCCATCCCCGCATTAAATAGTGACGGCTATTTATCTCAAATTGAGCTGGAGCTGTTCTCCAGGGTCATAGGCTCTGGGGAAGGGGAGATAATGTCGAGCTCAGAGTTTTTCCTCGTAGACGACAAAGCTCTAGAGCTCGACGGGACGGAGTTATGGAAGGAGGGTGATTGGCTCTATACCGGCGTTTCGTTCTACTTTGACGGGATAGGAGAAAGGAATAAAGCAGAGATAGAACTGAACCTCCCCGTGATGGGCATTATCCCTGTAAGCTGCATGATAACTCTCCCTGAGGGTTATAGGCTGGATGACTGGAGCTCGACCGATGAGGTAAAAGTGACATCAAGCGGTAATGAAATAGAGATAGACACCTCTGATGCCCTGGGAGATAATGGGTCAATAACGGTAATACTAAAAGTGAACGGGGGATTGCCCCAATGGACCCCCTACATCATAATCGCCGTGATAATTGCAGTTGTTGCAATAGCGGTTATGATCCTTGCTATGATTGGCAAAATGCCTAGAAAAAAGCGCTAGGGCAAAAAAAGCCCCCGATCCCGATCTTAAATTAAACGTAAGGGTTATATCTCGATCGACTTAATCTTCAGAGATGAGCTCAGCTGTCGAAGAGATTACTAGATACGCACAGGAGGTCGTGACTCAGGAAGAGCTTGAAGAGCTCTTCCATGCGAAGAAGAAACCCAAGGGCTACATAGGAGTCGAACCCTCGGGCCTCTTCCACATAGGCTGGATGATCTGGGCCGGTGAGGTCAAAAGGCTTGAGAAAGCGGGAGTGCAAATGACGATACTCCTTGCTGATTGGCATGCCTATATAAACGACAAGCTCGGGGGGAATTGGAAAAACCTGAAGACCTGCTCCGATTACATGATCGACTCCCTAACTTCTCTTGGGGTAAGGTCAAAATATGTGCGTGCTGGAGATCTGGTGGGCAACCTGGACTATTGGCAAAGAGTAATCAACGTGGCCAAGAACACCACCCTTCCCAGATTGAAGAGGGCTTTAACCATAATGGGCAGAGAAGAGATAGAGTCAGAGTCAGACGTTTCGAAGCTTATATATCCGCTAATGCAGGTAAGCGACATCTATGAGCTGGGTGCTGACATCGCTCTGGCGGGAATAGATCAGAGGAGAGCACACATGCTAGCTAGAGATGTAAGCGATAAACTCAAGTGGAAAAAACCCGTCTCGATCCACATGCCATTGCTCACCTCCCTAGAGGGCGGAGGAAGAATGGGGATTACAGAAGCCAAGATGTCAAAGTCAAAGCCCAAGAGCTGCATCTACATACATGACACTCAAAAGGAGATAGAGGATAAGATAAAGAGGGCTTACTGCCCAAGATCGGAGACGATAGGAAACCCCGTGATAGATATATGCAGACTCGTGATTTTCCCCGATAAGGCGAGCGGTCTCATGGAGGTGAATGGAATGGAGTTGGATGAACAATCTCTCCTAAGGCTCTACAGGCAGGATGAGATAGATCCATTAACTCTCAAGAAATCCGTGGCCGAGGAGCTGTATGCTCTGCTGGAACCGTGTAGAGATTATTTCATGAAGAAGCCGAAAAATCTTGACCTTATGAAGCGGGTAGAGGTGACCAGGTGATGGAGTGGAAAGGACCCAGTTATACCTGAAAGACAGTTTCAGCGATTATTATAGACGGAAAAACGTAAAGCTAATCATAGATAGGGTAGGAAGAAGGGAGTGGGCTTTCCAACACTTCGATAGCCCAGCGATGATCAGACATATAGCGGCGGACAGAAATTCGCTTGGTCCGTGGCTGGCTAAAGGACCAAGACATGTTTATAACTCCTCCGCTTACTACAGGGATCCAACTGCCCCTATGCCCGAAAAGGGTTGGCTGGGAGCAGAGCTCATATTCGACATAGATTGTGATCACCTCCCAAATGCCTCCTCTCTAGGTTTTGAGAAGTCTCTAGAACTATCCAAAGATGAGGTCATAAGACTGGTAGATGATTTTTTGATGGAGGACCTGGGATTCGAAGAAAAGGATATGGCCATAGCTTTCTCAGGGTCCAGAGGTTACCACGTCCATATTAAGGATAGGCGCGTTTTAGGACTTAGCAGCAAAGATAGGAGAGAAATAATGGATTATATTAGAGGCTTGAACATAGACCCCAGGCGCTTCTTGAGAGAGGTACAATCGGGGGAATCGCTATCCCTCAGGCTCCTTTCGGAAGGCGGATGGGGGAGGAGAGCTAAAGGTTACATGATCTCTCGCTTGAGAAAGATAGGGGAAATGGGCAGAGAAGATGGGATAAAGGAACTCATGCATTCGAAAGGAGTGGGGCGCATCTCAGCCGAAAAGATCCACTCTGCCCTATACGAGAGAGGCGGAATTGAAAAGATAGAAAATGGAGTATTGGATCTTTTCCATGGCAGTGGCAGGAGAGATTTCTGGCAGGGGCTCTTTTTTGAATGCTCTCAAAAGCTTTCAGTTCATGTCGACGAACATGTAACTGCTGATGTATCCAGGCTCATAAGGAGCATTGGATCACTGAACGGCAAATCCGGACTCAAAGTAACGCCTCTGACCAGAGAAGAGGTAGATGACTTTGACCCCCTTGTCGATGGCGTGGTCTTCGACGATGAAAAGGTCAAGATAAGGGCTAAAGAGGATTTCGATTTCGGGTTAATGGGGGAGAGGTTCAAGATGAAGAAAGAAGCATCTGAGAATGTGGAACGGCATGCAGCCATATTCGCCATGTGTCGTGGCTATGCGGGGCTAAGCGATCGTTAAGAAGGCTTTTATACATATAACAGGATGGAAAATAGATGGAAAAAAGTTTGAAGTATGAGGAGCTGAGGAATGTACAGAAAGCCGAAAAAGAGGCGCCTCTAACCAAAATGAGTAATGATTTTTATAAGCATGCCTTGAATAGAATTGAAGATCTCCAGAAGGAGAGGGATAGGGCATACGCACAGGACCCCAATTCTAAGTCCTTACGCTTAGTGGATGATGAGCTAAGAAGCACGAAATCGATACTCGAGAGCGTGATCGACAGGAGGCTGGCGAAGATCCTCCAGCTGGCTTCGATGAGGTCAAAATCCGGAGATCAAACCTTCCTGATGGAGGAGAGTAACATGACCTCCGAGGAAAGAGGAGTATATGAGAGTGCTCTCGAGATGCTGAGGGGCTTCAGGAAGGAAATATCCAGGGCTGGTAAGGGCGGAAAAGCCGGTGAGACTGAGAAGGGGGGAGAAGGGAAGAAAGAAATGGAAGAGGAGAAAGAAATGGAAGAGGAGAAAGAAGGTAATAAAGAGAATAAGATGATCCTGGTGATAGAGGACGTGCCGCCATTTGTTGGGCCCGATGGTGTGAGCTACAGGTTAAAGGAGGATGATGTGGCTTCAGTGCCTATAGAAATAGCAGACCTTTTGGTAAAGGAGAAGAAATGTACAGTTATCAATAAAACCTAGATAGCACAACATTTCTCAATCTTCGCCCCCCGCTCTTTGGATGGCACGGCTATCCTGCTCACTCCCATCTCAATAGCCCTCTCCTCGAACTCCTCTTTTCCCCTGGATCTGAGTCTCATGCAGCCCAGGGCTATCTCGACATCTGGAAACAGCTCAACAGCCTTTTTTATCACCCTGAGAACGCTATCATATTCGTATTTCACTCCCTCAACCGCGGTACCTGGAGTCGGCACCAAGGAAGTGATTACCAGAACTTCAGGCTTGAGGCCCTCTCCTATCATCTTGAGGGCTTTTGTCTCCCTGCTGGGGAGGCCATAGTTCAACCCGGCGCATATGTGGGGCACAACCCTCACTCCATTTTTCTCCAACTTTTGGGCGCTTCTGATGTAGTCAGAAGGCGAGGCCCGGAGGTTGTACATCTCGTTTATCACCTTCTGGCTACCGACGATCTCTATAGAGGCCACATCCAAAACCCTCAAACGGGAAGCTAGTTCATCATCAACCAACCCCACATGGCAGTTGATCTCCAATCCGAGAGCTTCTATTTCGGGAATTATCGGGACGAATCGAGATATGGGAAGTTTTCCCGCCTCATCAAACCCCCCACTTAGGAGAAAACCGTTCGCCCCTTCCTCCTTTAACTTGTGGGACAGGGATAGTAAAGCTTCAGGATTTTCAGCGGGTATCATCGATTTGAGGTAATGTCCGTAACAGTGTCTGCACCTGAGCTTGCACCTGGTGCCAGTTATCGAAATGGAGGGGAACTTTTTGCCCGGGTAGTACGATTTCATTTTTTACCTCAAGTATCCCAAGGCCTCCTGGAGGCACTGCTCGAACTCCCCGTCGTTAGGCTCTCTGGGATAGTTATATATGGGCCCGAGAGGTCTTTCGTTGTAGAAGGGCCTGTTGCAGGATGGACAGCCGCTCGTCATGAACGCTCTTCTTTTAATACCGTTTAAGTCTAGAGAGATGAGCTTTCCGTTTCTAAACTCGGGCTTGGGATCTATTTCATTGGTCAAGAGGAAGTGGAGCGATTGGATCGCCCTGTACCTCCCGATAGTGGGTCTCGCCCTATCCGAGAATTTTGTTTCCTTGAGTGGGGTAAAGGCAAATAGGGCCGGGTATGCTCCTGCACCCAATAACTGTAGCATCGCATTGTAGAGCGAGAAGTCGTTCTCTCCCAGTCCGATTATCAGGTGGGAGGTTACCTCGCCTTTTATGTCAACTGCAGCCCGTATTGATTCGACCGTCTTGTTCAGGGAGTATCCTTTTATGTCGGCAAACAACTTTTCGTCAGCGCAATCCAGAGCGATTCCGATTCTATCCACCAGAGGTGCTAACCTTTTCAGTTTCTTTGAGGAGAGGGGGGGGATCGAGATGGATAATGGAACTGACAGACCGCTGAGGTTTCTCAACAGCTTCTCGAGATCATCGACCATTTTAGGGTAGATGGGACATTGAATGCATATCCTCTCTTTTCTACCGTATCTAGACACGGCTTCCAGGGCTTCTTCCAGATCAAATTCAGGCCATGTTACATGAGATAGGGTCCCCTTAGCCTTTGAGCAGAAGGAGCAATGCCCCACGCAGACATGATCGAGCATAAAGTAGAGGGTTTTTATCTCCACCCTTTTGTCGACCTTCCCATTCGAAAGCCCCAAAGCTATGGCGCTTCCGATCGAGAGCCTTATCTTATTCTTCCCTGACTTCCTCATGCACTACTTCTGGTTTTTTTCTTTTGAACGGAACCAACAATGAACTCATCAAGACCGCTAGAATGCCAGAGATGAATATCATGTCGCTAACCCCCGCGCCTCCAATGGTCGCCGTCCCAATAAGGTTGTAATCAGCGATCTCCCATATACGAATGAGATCAGCGCCAATCAGCACTCCAAAGACGCTTGAAGAGAATGCTAGCCTGCCGCTATAGGGGTACTGAGATACCATAAATGATACAATAGTTGCCGTTATGGGCGGTATGAGATATAACGGAAAATAGGCTATGACTCCATCGCTTGTCAAATCCGTTGTAGCGTATGTGGATAGGGCAACTACTATAACGGTCAAGATGAGATTGCTCGCTTTTATCTTTCTAAAACTCCTAATTAAAAGACCCGCCCCCACTATCATGGGGATAGCTGCCCCGATGATATCGATCCTGAACACCATGCTCTCAATTGCAAACATCTCTATCGAGGTATCTTCCCAAAATAGGCCCACAAGGGGGCAAAGCAGTATCAAAAATAGCTCGATTAAGTTGAACGTCTGCTTCAACGCTTTAAAAATCAGGAGAACGATCAGGATAGCTATCAGCAGAACCATAGCCATCATCAAGAGATCGTCAGTAACCATCGGAAGCCTATTACTGGCAATGAAAGACTTATCTAACATAATTGATAGACAATAAGATGTAATACTAAAAGCTTTCTTTTATTTTTATTATTCACCCTAATTTGATATCCAGTGGATCTGGTATGCCATCGCCATCCACGTCCCCCCATCCTATCTCACCCCTCGTTATCTCATCGATGAACGAAAGAGATGAAACGGAGCTCATTATGTCCTCACCGCTCCCACCCTCGAACCAGACATCTTCAAGCTCCTTCAAAGGGAACAGTTTCTGGCCCTTCCATAATTCGTTGTACTTGTCCCTGGCTCCAAAAAGGTGAAGGAGCTCATGGGCATAGGTCGCTGGATCCTTCAGGGTTCCGCTCCTGGTCTTCATGTATATCACTGCCCTCTCTCCCCAGAAGCTTTTGGAAGGAAATCTCGAATCGTAACAGATGTCGGGGTCATAGGGCATGGCGTATGACCTTCCTCCTTCCCCAGTTATGAAGAGAAATGCGTAGCCATCATATCTCTTTAACCCGCTCTTAGCTACCTCGGTTAAGCTTCTGCTAAAGAGCTCGTGGGATATCTCTTCCATAGCGAGAAAAGAGATTTTATCAGCACTACTATTTAGAATTGTCGTGGTGAAGGTGAGGCGATAAGGAGATTGGTCTTCCAACCAATCCAGGGCTCTCTCGAGTCTGATGGTTCCCTCATTTATATCGGACTGGCTTAGCGTGTAAATCGGGGTTGAGACGAAGATCGCTACTACCTGTATGTCCCCCAGCAAGTAGGGGGCGGAGCCACCGTCATCTCTCGTATTCGAGACGGTGGCTGGAGAAAAAGGAAGCAAGAGCGAAGCTACTAGTAAAAGCAATGTCGCCCTTCCGATCGTCCCTTTCATTAAAGATGTATATGTTGCTATTACTATATATAGTTTTAGAAGGCTGCGCTTTAGGAGTTTGAGGGTTTAAGAATAACCTCGCTACAGACCGCGCCAAAAAAAGGCAATTATGCTTTCATGCGCCTCTTTAGCTGATCAACCGCTGGGGGTAAGACCTCCCCTATCTTTTCCCAGAATCGCAGATGGGCGACTTGATCAAATGGCGTTTCGCCCTGATTGATGATTACCAATCGCGCTCCAGACCCCAAAGCTACTTTAGGCACATCTGCAGCTGGGATGACGACGAGGCTGGAGCCGACAACCACGAAAAGATCGCATTTCTTTGAATGGTAATAGGAGTCCGCCAACGCTTTTCGAGGCAGGGGGTCGCCAAAGTTAACAATGCTGGAAACTAACTTGCCACCGCATGAGGGGCAGGTGCTCAGCCCGGTGAGTTCATCCACCTCGACTTCACAGCGGACACATCGTAGCCTGGCAGTGTTGCCGTGCAGTTCTGCTAGCAAATCAGGACGAATGCCCGATTTCAGATGTAGGTTATCCACATTTTGGGAAATGAGGAAATCCAACTTGCCCAGTTTCTGTAGCTCGACTATAACAATATGCCCTGAGTTGGGCTCAGCTGAGTCAAAAGGTCTCAATTCCGTGGGTAGGCCCTTTGCCTGGCGTGTCCATATGCCATCCGGTCCTCGGAAATCGGGCAGGCCTGATTCCGTGCTGATGCCTGCACCTGTGAACACCACCAGATGTTTTGCCTCAAACATCCATTGAGCTAGAGTTCCTATTCTCTCACCTAAATCTGACAACACGATTTATAATACTAGGGGCGCTTAAACCTTACTGATCTTCTTCCAAAATGCATCAACGCGACCGTTCCATTTTGATTTTCCCTATGATCTCGTCGCTTTTTAGCACCCTCGCGCTGTAAAATTTCTCCATGTACTTTAGAGCGCTGTCCTGATCCTCCTGCGTAAGAGCTTCGACTCCATCTTCTGGGACGATTATGTCTAATTCCCTGAAGTAGGCATCTGCGGCCGTATGCAGTATACAGAGGTTCGTGAGCAAACCAGTTATGATGATCTCATCCACATTTAGCTCTCTGAGGAGGATGTCTAGACTTGTAGCAAAGAAACCGCTGTACCTCCTCTTGTATACGACGTAATCTCCATCCGAGGCCTTAAGCTCGGGTATGATCTCTGCCCCCTTAGTCCCAGCCATGGCATGTTCGCCCCAGAGTGAGAGCTCCTTATCCACCTTAAGATGCTGATCATTCAGGTAAATTATCGGTATTTCCCTCAACCTGCAGAAATCTGCCAGCTTTTTTATATTCGGTATGATTCTCTGGGCTCTATCACATTTGAGAGACCCGGTTACGAAGTCGTTTATCATGTCCGCTATTATCAACGCTTTCACGAAATTGGGAAGAATATAAGATCTTAAGTAATTTTTGAGACTGATTATCTTTTAAGGAGCATTCAGATGCACCTATGTGGTAAGCGATGATCTGCCGGATGGTACTGGCGTATACCTCTTAAAAGACTCCGCTGGTAAAATCCTCTACGTCGGAAAAGCGCGCTCGATTCGAGATCGTGTCCAGTCCCACCGCCAATCGGAAAGAGACCGCATGCTCATGGGGCAGGTTACCGCCGTGGACTATATCCTTACCGACACGGAGCATGAGGCGCTACTGCTCGAATCAAACCTCATCAAGAGAAACCGCCCCAGATACAACGTCAGGTTAAAGGATGACAAGCGTTATCCCTATATAGAGCTGACGAACGAAAGATTTCCCATTTTACGCGTCACCCGTCGCCCCGAGGATCAAAATCAGAGGTATTATGGCCCCTTTACAGATGTGGGGGCTGCAAGAAGAACCCTCAAATTAGTAAGGCGAGCATTTCCCCTGAGATCCTGCAAGCACCTCCCCAAAAGACCGTGTCTTGATTATCAAACCCACCTCTGCTCGGCCCCCTGCGTCGGAAAGATCGGCAATGAACAATATGATAGGCTGGTTCAGGGGGCAGATCTCTTTCTTTCAGGTGAGAGACATTCCATGGCGCACCTTCTGATCGATGAGATGCGGAGGCAGATGGTAGAGGCCGCTGGCGATCTAGAATACGAGAGGGCGGCTAAGATCAGGGACGAGATAAAATCTTTAGAACGAACTCTGGAAAAACAGGAAATAATGACCCCAGAAGGGGAAGATGCTGACATAATCGCCATCTCAAGCAGGAACGATCTGGCCTGTATAGAGATCTTCTTTCTCCGTGAAGGAAAGCTCGTAGGGGCGGATCATTTTTACATGGAGGGCAGTTCTGACGAGCCTCTGGCCCCCTTCATAAAACAGTACTACTCGTCTACGACACCTCCAAAGAAGGTCCAGATTCAAAAAGATCTCCCCGAAGATGTGGATAACTGGCTTAGCGATTTGGGGGCAACGATATCGGTGAATTCCAGAGGAAGGCTCATGGGGATGGCTTACAAGAATGCCTCGTCGCTTTTGCGCCAGGAGGAGCTAAACAGTAAAAAAGGCATCGATGAGCTGGGCAAATATCTCTCTATACCTTCGCCATCGCGAATCGAGGGCATTGACATCTCAAATTTCGGAGGTGGGGAGGCGGTCGGGTCCGTAGTCGTATTCAATGACGGCATGCCAAGCAAAGGCGAATACCGCCGCTTTAAGATGGAGATGGAAGGACCGGATGATGTGGGCATGATAGCCGATGTGGTTAGAAGGCGTTATTCAAAGACGGAAGCGCCCGATCTGATCCTTCTGGATGGGGGAAGAGGCCAGTTAAACGGAGCAAGATTCGCTCTGGAAGAGCTCGGGGTAAATGCCCCGATAATCGCACTGGCTAAAAAAGAGGATGATATTTTTCTGCCAGATATGCCTCTCCAGCACATGCGCCCTGATTCTCCCGCTCTGCTTCTGCTGAAGCACGTGAGGGACGAGGCTCACCGCTTCGCCATTAACTACCACAGAAAGCTCCGCTCTCAAAGGGGAAAAAAATCCTGGCTCGACGAAACACCGGGCATCGGCCAGAAGCGTAAAAGAGCGCTTCTCCTGAGGTTCGGATCTTTAGATAACGTTAAAAAAGCTTCTGTGGATGAGCTGCAGGACGTTCTCCATAACCGCGCAGTGGTGAAAGAGCTGATCGAACACATCAGATCATCTTAGTCTATGGCCGGAGCCTCACGATTCTGTCCCTGATGACCGCGGCCCTTTCAAACTCAAGTTTCTCAGCTGCAAGGTGCATCTCCTCCTCTAAATTGGCGATTATCGCGTTTAGTTGGTCTTTCGTGTACTCCTTTTCAGTTTCCTGATCAGCTTCCTCGATCCTGATAAGATCGCGCACCTCCTTTCTGACGGACTGCGGTACAATGCCATGTTCTTTGTTATATGCGCTCTGGAGTTTTCGCCTCCGGTTTGTCTCCTCTATCGCTCTACCCATCGATTTCGTGATATGGTCCCCGTACATGATCACCTGTCCAAAGACGTTTCTCGAGGCTCTGCCTACAATCTGAATTAACGAGGTCTCGGACCTCAGAAAACCCTCCCGATCCGCATCAAGTATCCCCACCAGCGAAACTTCAGGGAGATCCAACCCCTCTCTGAGGAGATTTATTCCAACTATCACGTCATACTCTCCCAGACGGAGATCCCTTAGTATCTTGGGCCTTTCCAGCGTTTCTATCTCCGAATGGATATAATTGACTTTTATTCCTAAGGTGGAGAGATACTCCGATAAGTTCTCCGCGGATCTCTTCGTTAAAGTGGTGACAAGCGTCCGTTCTCCTCTTTCTACCCTGTTTCTGATCTCCCCAATTAGATCGTCCACCTCTCCCTCAACTGGCTTGATTATGATTTCAGGATCCACCAGGCCCGTGGGCCTGATCAGCTGCTCCACAACCTGATCCGAATGGTTGTACTCATAGGGGCCCGGGGTAGCGGAGACGTAGATGACCTGGCCCAGTTTCTTCTCAAACTCCTGAAATGCTAGAGGGCGATGATCGTGAGCCGATGGCAGACGGAAGCCGTACGAGACGAGAATATCTTTTCTTGCCCTATCTCCCTCATACATTCCAGCCAGCTGTGGGACGGTCCGGTGCGATTCGTCAATTACGGTCAAGAAATCAGGTGGAAAATAGTCGAGTAAAGTATAGGGTGGCTCTCCTGGTCTCCTACCGTCGAAATGCCTGGAATAGTTCTCCATTCCACTGCAGTATCCCATCTCCCGCATCATTTCGAGATCGAAATTGGTGCGTTGCTCGAGCCTCTCAGCTTCAAGTAATTTGCCCCCATTCTTCAAGTCCTTTAACCTGGAGTCAAGCTCCTCTCTAATAGAGATAAAAGCGCTTACCCTGTCTTCAGACGGAAAGGCGAAATGCGTAGCTGGTGGAAGTAATGCCCGGTCTACTCTTCTTATGGGCTCGCCGGTGATGGGGTCTATCAGATATATTTTCTCCACAACATCGTCGGCAAATCTTACTCTCATCACCTCCTGAGCGTCTGGGGAGCAAACCTCTACCACCTCCCCCCGGACCCTGAATTTACCTCGACTTAGGTCTTCAGATCTTTCGTACTGAATATCGATGAGCCTCCGAAGTAGGGCATCTCTGTCTATTTCCCATCCCTCTTCTATTTCTACGGAGACTGCTCTGTAGTCAGCCGGTGAGCCGAGGCCGAATATGCATGAGACGCTCGCCACGACGATCGCGTCCCTTCTGGTCAGCACAGCCCGTATCGCCTGATGCTTCAGCCGATCTATCTCATCGTTGATGGAGGAATCTTTCTCTATGTAGAGGTCGGTCTGGGGCACATATGCTTCGGGCTGATAATAATCGAAATAGCTAACAAAATACTCGACCGCATTATCGGGAAAAAGGGCCCGAAACTCGCTGCAGAGTTGCTCCGCCAAAGTCTTATTGTGGGATATAACCAGGACAGGTCGCTGCACTTTTTGGATCACATTAGCTATGGTAAAGGTTTTCCCCGATCCCGTGACGCCTAAGAGGGTCTGATTTTTTCCGTCTAAAACGCCCTTTGAGAGCGATTTGATGGCGGCGGGTTGATCACCGCGTGGCTCGTAGTTTGATACCAGCTCAAACATTAATTGATGCCCTATCTGCAAATGCCCTATCCCGTATCTCTTTATCCGAAATAGGGTTGTATGGCCGATCTACCAGAACATTTCTCAGGAATTTACCAGTATGGGTATCCATCCCTGAGACTTCCTCGGGCGTGCCCTCGGCGACGATGTACCCGCCGTTTTCCCCGCCCTCTGGGCCTAGATCGATGATGTAATCGGCTGTCTTTATCACATCCAGATTATGCTCAATGATCACGGCAGTATTCCCCGCATCGACCAGTCTGTCAAGCACGCACAGCAGTTTTTTGATGTCGTCGAAGTGCAGCCCTGTGGTTGGTTCATCCAGAAGATACAGCGTCTTTCCCGTCGCTTTTTTAGCGAGTTCCGCCGCAAGCTTAACTCTCTGAGCCTCTCCTCCTGAAAGAGTGGGAGCCGGCTGGCCCAGCTTTATATAACCCAACCCGACGTCTGAGAGCGTCTTCAGCTTTCTATAGACGGGCAAAATCGAACCGAAAAATTTCATCCCCTCATCCACGGTCATCTCGAGCACGTCAGATATGTTCTTTCCTTTATAGGTTATCTGCAAAGTTTCAGCGTTAAACCTCTTCCCCTTGCATACTTTACACGGAACATAAACATCGGGTAGAAAGTTCATCTGAAGCCTGACAATCCCGTGGCCCTGACAGGCCTCGCACCTCCCCCCCTTCACGTTAAAGCTAAACCTGCCCGGCAAATATCCCCTGACTCGAGATTCGGGCAGCTTTGAGTAGAGCTCCCGTATCGGGGTAAAGGCGTTGGTATAGGTGGCGGGATTTGATCTGGGGGTTCTTCCTATGGGAGACTGGTCGATTATCATTACCTTATCTATATTCTCCATGCCCTCAACGGCATCGTGAGCGCCCGGTCTTTCAGGCGAGCGATACAGCTTTCTCGCAAGAACTTTATACAGGACATCTTCCAGGAGTGTGCTTTTGCCCGATCCGGAAACCCCGGTAATGCAGGTTAGCGTCTCCAGTGGTATGTGAACATCTATGTTTTTCAGGTTGTGCTCTCGCGCCCCTCTGATCGTCAGATGTTTGTCGTATCGTCTCCTCTTCTCCGGCATCTCTATTTTCTTATCACCTCTCAAATAGCTTCCTGTCAGTGACAGTGTAGATTCTAAGATCTGCTCCGGAGTGCCCGAAGCAACAATCTCTCCGCCATGAGCCCCTGCTCCCGGACCAAGGTCAACGACCCAGTCCGCCGATAGTATAACTTCTGCGTCATGCTCCACAACCAGGATGGAATTCCCCACATCCCTCAACTCGAGCAGGGTGCGTATAAGTCGAGCGTTATCCCTTGGATGCAGACCTATCGTCGGTTCGTCCAGGACGTAGGTCACGCCCGTAAGTTTGGAGCCTATCTGCGTCGCAAGATTAATGCGCTGTGATTCGCCTGCGCTCAGAGTTGAGGATTTCCTATCAAGGGCGATGTAATCAAGCCCGGTATCCATGAGAAATTTTAGTCTACCAGTTATCTCTCTGAGAACCTCCCCCACGATCTCGCGATCCCTCTTTGTTAATTCCAATCCGTTAAAAAAGTTTAGGGCGCCTTCTACAGTAAGTCGAGTGACCTCAGCTATATTCTTTCCGTTTACAGTAACAGCGAGGCTCTCAGGTTTTAACCTGACCCCTTTACAGGAAGGGCATGCCCTCTCGCTCATGAACCTCCCATACCATTCGCGCATTCCGTCGGAGTTGGTCTGACTGTATCTTCTTCTGATGCCTGGGATTAAACCTTCAAACGGTTTTTCGTACTCAAGCTCGCCCATGGAGCTCTCGATCCTCACCCTTATCGGCTCTTCTGATCCATATAGAAGAACGTTGAGCTGCTCTTTCGACAGATCCTTCAAAGGCGTTTCGATCGAAAAGCCGAGATGGTCTGCGACTGCACGTAAGCGCTGCTGGGTCCAGCTTTCATCGGATTGCCCCCAGAATGGAATCGCCCCATCGGCTATTGATCTGTCTCGATCCCGGATGGCTAAATCTGGATCGACCTCCATTATGGTTCCTAATCCGTGACACTCTTTACATGCCCCGTAAGGCGAATTGAAGGAGAATGTTCTTGGCTCAGGCTTTTCCATAGAAACGTTGCAATGGGGGCAGCTCAGATGCTCCGAGAAAAGCTCCTCTTCGCCATCGTGCTCTATTAGCAGCACTCCGGAACCCATCGATAACGCACTCTGAACGGAGTCGGCGACTCTGTTTTTCGCGTCTGGTTTGATGGTTACCCTATCAACTATAACCTCGATGTCATGACGTCTGTTTTTGTCCAGGGTTACATCATCCTCGGAAAGATCAAAAATCTCGCCATCGACTCTCATCAAAAAGAAACCTTTTTTCTTAAAATTCGCAAATAAATCCCTGTACTCGCCTTTTTTTCCCCTAGCTACGGGAGCCATTATCTTCACCTTCGAGCCCTTTCTGTTCATCACCTCTTCGATTATCTGGCTCGAAGTCTGAGGTTCTATGGGCCTGTTACAGACCCAGCAGTGCGGCTTTCCGATCCTTGCGAAGAGAAGACGAAAATAGTCGTGGATTTCCGTCAATGTGGCTACCGTGGAACGAGGATTTCTTCCGGCTTTCCTCTGCTCGATTGCGATGGCTGGGGAGAGCCCCTCTATCGATTCGACTGCGGGTTTATCCATCTGGCCCAAAAACTGACGAGCATATGTGGAGAGGGACTCGATATAACGGCGCTGCCCCTCCGCATATATTGTATCGAATGCCAGGGACGATTTCCCGGACCCGCTTATCCCGGTGATCACCACCATCCGGTTTCGCGGTATTTCCAGATCTATATTTTTTAGATTGTGCTGATGCGCACCCTTTATTACTATGGCGTCAACTTGATTCATCTTCGAACTTTCACTCCTATTCATCATCGGCTTATCTAAGTTATGCCGGTAGGACAAGGGCGATTAATTTTCCTCATTGCCCATGAGCTCTATAGCCCTTTTCAGGCTTATCTCTCTTTTGGCTACCTTTTCGGCCAGTTCCTTGGATATGGTTACCCTTCCAGTAGTTATTCGGGACTTCTCCTGTATCTTGGCTATCTCTCCTTTTGAGACTCTGTGTTCCATTTTCTCCCTTACTCTATACCCGGGGGTTATAGCGATGAGGTGAGCGCTCTCCGCATCACTCTCGCTCTTGGGTAGCTTTTCCTCATCCACTACTTCTATTCGGAAACGATCCACGAGCACATTTATGATCTCATCCCTGCAGAGGGGCGCCCCATTCCCTATCCTCACGACGTAGAGCCTGGATCTAACGATGCTCTTCAAGGGTTTTAAAAGATCTATCAGTTCCTCCGGGGAGTAGACCACCCCTCCCCACAGTTTCTTACTGTCCCCCATTATGCAGACCCCTATTCTCCCACCTGGATCGATCCCTATAGACACTTCTCCGTACTCCCTTCTACTCATCAGAAGTCGGAGGAAATTTATCGAGATTTCCTCTTCTGTATCAACCTCTTTGACTATCAGCACGCTCTCCATTGGGATCCCCTTCACCCCCCTATCTTCAGGAACTATGGCATACTTGAACCCTTTCAGGCTCATAGAAGGTTTCACTGGAAAGAGCAAGATGGGTATTCTCTTAGCGATCTTGGATAGGGCTCTACTCACCCTCTGGTAGAATCGGGGGTCTTCTGTGATTACCGCTACCCTCTTCTCTTCTTTTTCCCCTAGCCTACCCTTAACCACCCCCTAAGGCCTTTTTCATCCTTGTTATAATCTCCACGGGAGTTGGGTCTACGTTTCTTAAAAGGGCCAAATAGTAGGATGCTAAATCACATTTCGCTATCAAACATATAAGGTCCCCAAGGGCAAGGGACGGGGCGATCACTTCTCTAACTCTATCACCGAATGCCAATTTTTTGGTTATCTCAACCCTCTTCTCTATTCTTGGATGATCCTCACGGCTCCTGAGGATAACTATCGAGTTTCTCTTCAGATCCTGGCTGCCCCAACCCACTATGTCGTTATGGTTCGTTTCTGAGAAGAGCTCGTATCTAGCTATCACTTTCGAGTTTTCGTTCAATTGGCACTTTAACCTTCTAGTCGCCCCTTCGAGATACGGCACTCCATATATCGAGATGCTCTTGCCCAGCAGGAACTGAGCCAGGGATTTTGATTCATTTTCCTGAGTGGGCACATCCGGAGAATTACTTCCCAGTGTATCATCGACCTCGCTAGCCACCTCTTCAACCTCATCTTTTGTGAGGGCTATCTCATCGCTCAGAAACCCCAGAAGGGAGAAGAGAAGATAACCCATTGCAGCCCTGGGCTGAAAGCCAGCTGGCACCTCCGCTACATGGATGCCGTTTTCGTTTGATAGATGTTTCAGCTCACCACCCGAAGTTATCGAGAGGATATGGGCGCCTCTGTTTAACCCCTCCTTGAAAGAAGCAAGAGTTTCTTCTGTGTTGCCCGAGTAGCTGATAACTACCAAGAGAGTCTTTTTGTCGACATGAGGGGGCAAAGAATAATTTCTATTCACGAATACGGGCTTTTTACCCCTTAGATCGACCAGGTCCTTCAGGATGTCTCCAGATATGGCTGAGCCTCCCATTCCCGTAACGCATATGCTATCATATTCAGGAGCGGAAAATCGTACACCGATGTCAAACCCTTTTTTAATCTGAGTGGATAATGACATGACGGCATCCAGCATGCCAGATTCATCGATCCTCGCCTTCTCGACGAATTCATCTTTCACCTGACCTTATCTCCTAGTTGATTTAAAATTTTACTCGCATTGGAGATAGACTAACGAGCTAACTTTAAATAGCAAAATCGCTTCCCTACCATGGCACCAGGCGATATACAGGAAGAGGAGCCTGTAATCCCACTCAGGATCGACAGGGTAGGGATAAAGGGCGTGAGGAGGAGGATATCGATATATACGCCCAAGGAGCATCAGTACGAGGCGATCCTGGATGCGTACGTGGGCTTACCAAACACGCAGAGGGGGATCCACATGTCGAGGAACATCGAGGCCTTCGTGGAAGCGATCGAAGAAGCCAGAAAGAAAAAGGCTGATTCCCTAGAGAACGTTTTATTAAACGCGTGTCGGGTCCTGCTTTCTAAGCACCCTTATGCCTCCAAAGCCGAGCTCATTGCGAGAACTCTTCACTACTTCACTGAGGATTTTACCGGAAGGAAAATCTCCCAACCCGCAGAGGTGACCATCACCTCCTCACTCGATAATGAGGGAAAGAACTGGAACAGCGTGTCTACTCGCATCATGGGAATGACCGTCTGCCCAAGCGCCCAGAAAAGCTATCATGAGATGGAGGGCACAGAACTGAAGAAGAGCCCTAGCCATACACAGAGGGTCGATCTGCTGATTAGAGTGGAAACGGGTGAGAAATTCGTCAGTATGTGGCACCTGATAGAGGCTTCACGAGCTGCATTTTCATCGCCCACCTTAACCCTGCTTAAAAAGCCGGAGGAGTATGCTCTGATCAAACATGCCTTCGAAAGACCCAGATTCATCGAGGATCTGGTCCGGTACGCGCTTCATCATCTTTTTAACGTCCTATCACAGGACGGCTATCCTCCTGACACCGTTATCTACATCGAAGCTGAGAGCTATGAGAGCATTCATCCCTACAACGCGTTCGCCTGCAGACAAGCCACGTTGAGGGAGCTCATAAAGGAGATCTCAGCTCAATAAAAATCCGAGAAGTTCGTCGATTATTTTTTGTGGGCTCGCCTTTTTTATCTTGAATTCATTTCCTTTTTCTCCATACCTGTTCAATACGTCTTTTAAATCGGCCTTTTCCGGTTCGAATGAGTCCAATTCCTCCAGACTCAAGGGCATGGACGCCAATCCCGTTTTTGAATGTATTGAGTATGGGGCCCTCACCAGCCCCATAGGCTTCATCGAACTGGGGTCTATGAGCACCCTGTCCTCTCTTTCCTTCTTCCTGGAGACTTCGCTTACCGTCCTTCCGGGAAGTATTTTATCCACCTTTCTCTGGATGACTCTTACGAAATCGCTAAAAAGAGTGAAGAAGTTTATTTCACGAGCGCCTAAGAGCTCGATCGGCTTATACTCGGAAGGCAAAGAAAAATCATCTATAAATGACCATATTTGAAATCCCCTGCTCCCGGAGAATTTGAGAGCGGGGTTAAGGTCGAATTCTTCAAAAACCGAATGAACCTGTTTGGTTACCTCCCTGGTGATCTCCCAACTCACCTTGGGCCCGGCATCTATATCGGCCACCAACCAATCTGGCCTGTCCATGTTTATCCTGTGCACACATGGTATCACATCTATGTAGTGCATGTTCACGTAGAATAATAGATCTTCTGGGGAGGAGATCGTTATTTTCCTGCCTTTAAAATCCCTCCGGAAGAATCGCTTCTCCGTGAAAAGTGTATAAAAGCCCACGTGCCTTCCTTTGCAAAACTCAATTATGGTATCCGCTACCTGGGGATAATAATTCTTAGCCTTATATACGGTGACCCATGGCTCGTTTATCTTTCTTAGATTTTTCTCGATGGTTTCGTCGTTAATGCGTTCTTCGAAACTTTTTCTCCCATCTTCAGAGGCGGAGAATTTAGACCTGACCTCTTCGACCAATCCGTTCGAGATCAATTTCTTTAGATGGACTTCAACCTCGTCCCTCTCAGCCCCAAGATCTCGCCTCGCCTTATCGGCTATATGATCAAAATCGACTCTTTTGCCCTCGGACTTCATCGAAAGCATGAGCAGGATGTAATCCCTAAGTTCGTTATACTCTGTCTCATCCACCAAAAAAGAGCGTCACGGCAATTAATAAAACTAGCGGATCGTAGAAAAGGAAGGGGGGTCACCTGGATACCTTTACCAACTCCTCAGATTAGTGGGGTCCACGCTCAAGCTTAGAATAAGGAAACTATTTTAATGGCTCTCCCACTAACCCCCATCATGTACTCCGCTAGAGCTCAGAAGATGCGCGCTTCTGAGATAAGAGAATTATTGAAGCTCACCGAATCTGAAGACATAATATCTTTTGGAGGGGGGATGCCCGATCCAACCCTCTTTCCCAAAAACGAGTTCGCTGAGATCGCGAAAGATGTTGTGAGAAACGAAAAGGCTCTACAGTACTCCCCCACAGATGGTATAAAGCCTTTCAGGGAGACCGTGTCGAGATTATTACGTAAAAAGGGGTTGAGAATAACATACGAAGATGTTCTGATAACGACAGGCTCGCAACAAGCTTTAGATCTCATATCGAAAGTTTATCTGGATCCCGGAGATGTGGTGGTCTCGGAATCCCCTACCTACCTATCCGCCATTGGGGCTTTCAAATCGTATGAGGCCGATCTAATAGGCATAGAGATGGATGAAGATGGAATGGATATGGATAAATTGAGAAACTATCTGGACGAGAAAGACAGTAGATGTAAATTTATATACACCATCCCTACCTATCAGAATCCAAGCGGAATCACCATGAGCTATGAGAAAAGGAAGGAGCTCCTTGAAATAGCCAGGGAGTACAACAAGCCAATAATAGAGGATGATCCCTACGGAGAGCTCGCATACGAAGGTGAGATGGCAAAACCCATTAAATCTCTTCCAAACTCCGATCTAGTGGCCTACCTGGGTACCGGTTCCAAGATATTGGCGCCCAGTTTAAGAGTAGCCTGGATAGTTGGGCCCGACGAACTGCTGAAGAAGTGTTCGATGGGAAAACAGTCAGCGGATCTCTGCACTTCCGCTCTGACTCAGAGCCTGGCAAAGGAATTCATCGATAGAGGATTTCTGGCCCCCCATTTGGAAAAGCTGAAAAGGGTTTACAGAGAGAAGAGGGACGCCATATTGGAAGCTATGGAAAAGTACTTCCCATCGACCGTTACCTGGACCCACCCCAATGGGGGCCTCTTTATCTGGGCAACCCTACCAAAAGGAATGAACACGAGCGAGATGCTCCCGAGAGCTCTGGAGAAGGGAATCGCATACGTTCCGGGGAGAGCCTTCCATCCTGATGGATCCGGGGAAAACACCTTGAGGATCAACTTCAGCTTCTCGACATTGGAGGAGATAGATAAGGGGGTGAAAAGGCTGGGAGAGCTCATAAAGGAGGCGATGGCGTGAGTCCCCTCTTCGTCGTTAACTTCAAGAGTTATGTGTCCCTCGAGGAGGAGCTGAGGGTAGCTAAAACTATGGAAAAGTACACTTCTGATCTTTTCGACACTTTAATTGCAGTTCCCCCATCCCACATATACCCATTGAGCAGGGAGCTCGAGATCCCAGTGCTTGGACAGCACGTTGACCCCGTAAAAAGCGGCGCCTACACGGGGCATATAACCCCAGGATCACTAAAAGAAGTTGGGGCAAAAGGCACACTGATAAACCACTCGGAGAGAAGGCTCAAACTGGCCGATATAGCTCAATCGCTGGAGCTCTGCAAGGAGGAGGGGCTCCTAACCATATGCTGCTCCAACAACGTCGCAACTTCGAAGGCTCTGGCAGCTCTTTCTCCTGACTACGTCGCTATCGAACCCCCAGAGTTGATAGGCGGGGATATAGCCGTCTCCAAGGCTAAACCTGAGATCGTCGAGAACAGCGTGAGGGGGGTCAAAAAGATCGATGCTAGGGTTGGAGTGTTGTGTGGTGCTGGGATTAAGACGGGCGGAGATATTTCAAAGGCTCTAGCTCTAGGTGCAGAGGGCGTCTTATTGGCTTCAGGCGTGGTTAAAGCCAAAGATCTAAGGGGTGCTCTCGAGGATCTTACGTCCGGGTTTAATCTATGAATAGAAGAAAAGGTTTAATCTTAGAAGCCTATAGCGGATAAAGATAGAAATGTGGCCTAAGGTTCAGTTAGCTTTGGATCTTCTAGATCTGGATGAGGCGATAGAGAAAGCTAAACAATGCGTCGATGTGGGGATAGACTGGATCGAAGCAGGCACTCCCCTTATAAATTCTTGCGGGATGGAGGCGGTTAGAGTCCTGAAAGAGAGATTTCCCGATCATAATATCGTCGCTGATCTAAAGGTTCTAGATACGGGCTTTCAAAGCGTAGAGATGTGCGCTCGGGCAGGAGCTGATATAGTGGGTATCGCTGGAGTCGCGACCAACTACACGGTGATGAGTGCGGTGGAAGCGGCTAAAGATTACGACGTGGATATCGTGGCCGACCTAATAGCGTTGAAGGATCCAGTAAAGAGAGCTAAAGAGCTTAAGTCCCTGGGAATCGACTACCTGGAGTACCATCTCTCCATAGATGAGAGAGAATACGCGCACAAAAGTTTTCCTTTCGAGACTGTAAAAAAGTTGTCGAAGCTCCCCCTGCCGTTGGCAGTGGCCGGTGGGTTGGATGATGAGAAGACTCCAAAGGCGGTCCAAAACGGGGCCAAAGTTGTCGTAGTGGGGGGCTATATAACCAAGTCTGAGAACCCCAAAGAGAGGGCCGCCAGCGTGATTGAGGCCCTAAAACCGTTTAGAGAATGAGAAATGGAATAGTTGCTCTAATCATTGGGGCAGTGGTGGTAGGTTCAGCGGTGGGCCTTTACTGCTACGGTGAAAGGGAGATAAAAATAAAGGGCAGCAAGGGGGTAATGGGCACATACGCTGAGGTTATTGTGGTGACCCAGTCAAGGGAAAGGGGGGCAGCTGAAGGCGCTATAGAAGACGCATTTGAAGAGATGGATAGGGTAAACAATCTTTTTTCCAGGCATGATCCTGCATCCCCGCTTTCGATTTTGAACGATAACAACGAGGTGAACAGAAGTTATTTCGATGAAAATAAGGAGAAATACGGAGAAAATGGATGGGGAGAGTTCACATGGGTTTTGAATCAATCTATCAATCTTTATGAGTTGACCGATAGTGCATTTGATATAACGATTAAGCCGATTTTAGATCTTTACCATAATGGGATAAGCCCAACTCAAGAGGAGATAAACCACACGCTCGAATATGTAAATATCGATGGAGTGAAGATATCAGACGATAATGTAAAGATAAGGGGGGGAATGGGCCTGACTCTTGACGGCATAGCCAAAGGGTATGGGGTGGATAAAGCCTCGGAAGTTTTAACTCAAAGAGGATTCAGGGATCACTCAGTGGAGATAGGGGGAGAGGTGAAGTGCTCAGGTCTATTGAAAGGTGAAAAATGGAAGGTGGGAGTAGTAGACCCTTCTGAACCAGATTCCACGTATAAGACTATAGAGATATCTGACCTTTCAGTAGCTACGTCCGGTCAGTACTATCAGTGGCATATAATAAACCCAAAAACCGGTTTATATGTCGAAGGGAGTGGCAGCGTCACTATTATGGGGCAGAACTGCACCTATTGCGATGCGTTGGCAACCGCACTATTTGTTCTAGGATTCGATGAGGGAGTTGATAATGCGCTGGAAGTCATAAATAATTTTGAGGGATTTGATTGCTTCATCATTCTCGATAATAGAACGGTCAGCTCTCCCGGGTTACAGTCTCCTCCGTTTCTTCCGTCGGTCTAGATACTCCCTCTATTGTATCGATATCGCTTGCGATGTCAGGTTCTGTCTGGGGAATAAAATTTACGACATCAACGCCATAGATGGAACATGGGATATAATCTGGAACGCGAACTTACAGAGCATCGAAGTAGGGGGGTAGTCAGAGAATTCTTCAAAAAAAATTCAAAACTCATTCATGGCGTACCCATCGCTTGCAGGAAGTATGGTTTAGACCATAACAATAATCCCGCAGAACGATACAACGAGGATATCAGGCAGCGATCGAAGATCTCAAGGGGCTTCGAATCGATGGAGCCGACAGATGTAACTTTAGAGCCCAGAAGGGTCGTCCATAACTTTGCGAGGTGATTTATAAGGTCATCCCTCAGGATTTAGAAGGAGTCCCGCATTTACAGGGGAACCTCCTCATCTCTATCTTTTTAATTTCCTCGAGGCTACATCAAAGCTGGCGGTGCAATATCATTCCAAAACCATCTGGTTTGGGAACGGTTAATCATCCTACCTGGAAAACGCTAGCCAGTGCCTATGTCAGAAAGAAGAAAAAGAAGTGGTATTTTTGGACCCGCGTTTTTATAATTACTGTTTATTTGCACTAACCGGTCAAATTTACTGATCCGTACCCGGGCTTTTAGATCTTTGAATAGACCCTCCTCCAAATTCTTCCCGGCCATATCTATGTTGGGCCTGTTTCTTTTTAGTGGATATCTCCAGATAACCTCTTTTGCGTTTATCAGCCTACCTGCCCTTCCGGAGCTCTCTGCAGACTCCCGGGCCCATCCTGCTTCGCTTCTTCCAACGGGCATTTTTAGCATTCATCATCGAGTTATCGAGCGCTGCAAGTCAAATCCACGATAAAAACCTTTAAATGTTAAATAGTGAGTAATCGGTTGCTCATAAAAGTGATCCCATGAGACTATATCTTAACGCAGAAAACCCGAAAGAGGTGAAAAAACCCGTTTCAGTCGACTACGGACTCTCTTCTCTAGCTAGCGGGCTGGAATCCCAACCCTCTATAATCCATCTCAAGGAATACCCCAATATAAATGCGGTTGTCGGTATTTGCGGGAATAGAGATTCCCTTGCCAGAAGCATCGGAACGACCAAAGATAAATTGATCTTCAAAATATCAGAGGGGATGGACAGACAGGGAGAACTCTCGATAGAAAAAAGTCCATTTCTGGAGAATAAGATAAATAAGCCAGAAATAATAAAGTACCTCCCAATACCCATCTTTTACAGAGAGAAGAAAAGAAGATACTTCTCTTCTTCAATCGTGATAGCAAAAAACGTAACCACCGGAACTCAAAACATGTCTTTTCACAGGATGATGTATCTGGGGGCTAACAAATTTTCCATCAGGATCACACCGAGACACCTGTATGAAATTTTCAATAATGAAGAAAAAGATCTGGAGGTGGCGATTGTCATCGGGGTTCATCCCGCCATTGAGATCGCCGCCGCGACATCTTACACCCCAGACTTTGACGAGCTAAGATTTGCCTCATTCTTATTGAATGGAATTAACGTGACAAAGATCGGAAACCTGCTCGTTCCCTCGGATGCAGAGATCGTCATGCATGGAAGAATCACAAAAAATGTGGCCGAAGAGGGCCCTTTTGTCGATCTGACTGGGACTATGGATATCGAGCGAAAACAACCCATTTTTGAATGCGACGAGCTGTATTACAGAAACGACCCTCTCCTCAGGATAATAATCCCGGGGGGCCTTGAACACAGGATATTGATGGGCGCTTCTCAAGAACCCAGAATCTATAAGATCATATCAAATACCGTTCCCTCAGTAAAAAATGTTTATCTTACCGAGGGGGGTTGTTGCTGGTTACATGGGGTGGTTTCCATCCGGAAACGAAGAGAGGGCGATGGAAAAAATGCCGTCTTGGCAGCTCTTTCGGCTCACCCGTCCATGAAAAGGGTTATAGTCGTCGACGAAGACATCGATATCTTTAATCACCTGGATGTAGAGTGGGCTCTGGCCACGAGATTTCAACCGGATACAGATCTGGCAATAATCCAGGATGCGAGGGGTTCAAGTTTAGACCCGTCTTCAAACCTGGAAAAACAAACCACCGCGAAATACGGTCTTGATGCGACAATACCTTTAGATAAGAACGAGAGATTTAAAAAAGTCGAACTGCCCTTAGGCCTAAACCCGGAGGATTACCTATAACCATGTACCTGACCAGAGAAGAAGAGGGAATGCTGAGCGGAAAAGAAGGCCCTGTTGTGGCAAAATGCATGAAACTTCTCGTGAGACTGGGTGAGATATATGGGGCGGACAGAATGGTCAAAATCGGTTCTTCCCAAGCCGCGGGCGTTTCCTACAAATCCATCGGCGAACCGGGTCTAGAGTTCCTCAGGGGATTTGCGAAAGAGGGCGCAAGAGTGAGAGTGCCGACCTTCTTGAACCCCGCAGGCATGGACCTGCGAAACTGGAAGAATTTTGGCATCAGCGAAAAATTCGCGAAAAAGCAGAAAGACATCATAGATGCATTTAAAGAGATGGATGTCATAACCACATGTTCTTGCACACCCTACTTATCAGGAAACCTCCCCCGATACGGGGAGCATCTCGCCTGGAGCGAGTCCTCTGCCGTCGCGTTCGCAAACTCGGTGATAGGGGCTAGAACTAACAGAGAAGGCGGCCCCTCCGCATTAGCTGCCGCAGTCACCGGAAGAACTTCTAACTATGGTTTACATCTAGAGGACAACAGAAAACCGGATTTTTTGATAAAGGTGGAAACCGGATTAAAGGACGGAGACTTTGGAGCTCTTGGATATCTCGTCGGAAAGACCCTCAAAAACGGAGTTCCTTATTTCTCTGGAATTGGGGATTGTACCACGGATGATTTAAAAGGCTTAGGCGCTGCGATGGCGGCTTCGGGCGCTATTGCACTATATCACGTAGAGAACAAAACTCCCGAGGCGAAGAGCTATAGAGACGAGACGAAAAATTTAGAAAGAATAGAATTCTCCGTAGAGGATTTGAAAAGGAGTTATGATGAATTATCGGACTGCGATGCGCCAAACCTCATCACTATTGGATGCCCACACGCATCAGTTTCTGAAATAGGATTTTTGACCAGAAAATTGGAGGGCAAAAAACTGAAGAAAGATCTGTGGGTTTTCACTTCAAGAGCTGCGAAGGTTTGGGCCGACGAGATGGGCTACACAAAGATAATTGAAGAATCTGGAGCGAAAATGATTTTTGATACCTGTATGGTCGTCTCTCCGTTGGAGGAGCTGGATTTTGAGTGCATTGGGACGAATTCGGGTAAGGCGGCAAAGTACCTTCCCGGATTTTGCAAGAAAAAAGTGTTCTTTGCCGATATAGATACCCTTATAGAGAAGGGGTTGAAATGAAGATAAAAGCGAGGTCGATCTCTGAGGGAAAGGGGAAAGGAGAGGCGATGATCCTAAGAGAGCCTTTTGGTTTTTATGGGAACATAGATCCAAAAACCGGGATAATCACTGAGAAGGGCAATCCACTTGAAGGAGAATCTATAAAAAATAAGATATTTATATTCCCAAATGGAAAGGGGAGCACGGTTGGTTCTTACGTCATTTACGCTCTAAAAAAGAATGGGGCTGCCCCGAAAGCGATAATAAATAGAGAAACGGAGACGATCGTAGCTACGGGGGCGATTCTCGCAGAGATCCCTTGTCTTGATAAGCCAGAAGAAGACATTTTAAAGATGGTGAGAGATGGAGATGTTCTGGAAGTGGATGCAGATAGAGGGGAGATAATAGTATGAGTATGAAATACATCGTAGCTCTAACTGGCGCAAGCGGAGTCTTGATCGGCAAGAGGCTGGTTGAGATCCTGTCCAAAGAGAATGTGGTCTATACGATAATTTCCGAACGTGCAAAAAAGATCGCAAAATATGAACTGGGTCAAGAAATTGCATTTTCTAATACGGAAAATATCGTCGCCTGCGATGAGGACGAGATAGACAGGTGCATAGCATCCGGAACCTGTAAGGTAGACGGGATGGTCGTTGCGCCCTGCAGCATGAAAACCCTGTCCGCGATTTCAAATGGGTACTCGGACAATTTGATCACCAGGGCCGCGGATGTCTGCATCAAAGAAAAAAGGAAATTGATCATCGTACCTAGAGAAGTTCCCTTGAGTCAGATCCATCTGGAGAACCTCCTCAAACTTTCTAAAATGGGTGTGGATATCGTTCCACCTCTGGTCCAGTTCTATTCCGCCGAGACCAGAGAACAGATAATCGACTACATCTGCGGAAAGATTCTAGATCGCCTGGGCTTAAAGCACGACCTGTATAAAGAGTGGGATCCAGGGCAATAGCCAAAGCATAATAGAGCAAGATCATAAGCCTATCTCGTCGTTGAACGAAGGAGCCATGGATTAAAAGAATGCTATTAATCCAAAAATGTTATGCCCTCGACCCCTGCAGAACCAAGATCCACATAACACCCGCTTCCCTTCAACCCGGCGCTACAGTTGATGAGCCAGGTGTCTCCGTACCTCTCTGATCCAGAACTCTCATGGACATGCCCGAAGAGGTTGAGGATCGGTCTTTTTTCATCCAATATCCTCAACACAGCAGAGCTCCCGATGTTATAACTGCCCATTGCCCTATCCAGGTGGCCCCTTGGTGGGGCATGAGTACAAAGTATTCCTCCTTCTTTTGCTATCTTTTTGAGACCTCCGTATATCTCTTCCTCAGTGTCTTCAAAAATCGTTTTAATCGAGGAGGGGGGCGATCCCCCATAGCCAAAAAAGGTGAAGCCTTTGAACTCCAAACGGTTCCTGTGCAGATTTTCCGCCCTTGACGCCTCTATTGCATCTATGGTCTCCCATTCATCACAGTTGCCGGGCAGCGCGAACGTTTTTACTTCTTTACCTATTTTATCGAGGAAGAGTTTAGCGTGCTCTGCAGGTCCAAAGTGGGTTATATCCCCACAGATTATGGTCAAATCGCTAGTCGAGGCCAATTCTACAGCCCTTTCTTTTCTTTTCTCCTTCCCATGGAGATCTGCTACCGCGTAGATCCTCATGAAGTCGAATAAAAAATTTGGCATATAGACCTTGCGCTTCAATCTCAATCGCCCTCAGCAACTTCACAGGTATAACGCGATATAGAGCTAACAGCCCAAGAGCATGGTCGAACAGAGGGTAAAGGGTTAAATAAAATGATCATATTTCCCCGCTCATGGCTGAGTTCAAGGTTGCCGTTAGCAATCCAGAAGATGGTAGATCATACAGTGTTGAGGTTAAAGGGCATCATGCAAACTCCCTGGTCGGTAAGAGATTAGGCGATGCAGTAGACGGAATATTCGTTGGTTTGCCGGGATACCAATTGACGATGACTGGTGGTAGCGATAGATCGGGCACCCCTATGAAAAGAGGGATCAGAAGCATTGGCAAAAAGAGGGTGCTCCTCTCAAGCGGACCATGCTACTCCCCGCGTGATAGAGGTGTCAGAAAGAGGAAGCTCGTGAGGGGCGAGTCTATATCGCCAGACATATGGCAGATAAACATGGCGATAACCAAGTGGGGTTCTAGACCAATACCTCAGCTTCTCGAGATTACGGAAGAGGGAGAGAAGAAGAGTGAATAATAAAAGGAGATAAGAAGAAAATGAGAACCCCAAGACAGCCCGAAATCAACATTGGGGCCGTGGGACATGTAGACCATGGGAAGACGACTTTGGTGGAGGCGCTGAGCGGTGAATACGCGGATAGACACTCCGAAGAGATGAAGAGGGGCATATCGATAAAGCTGGGTTATGCGGATGCTGCATTCTACAAGTGCCCCAAATGCTCCAAGCCGGAGTGCTATACTACCTCGCCGGTATGCCAGAAGTGCGGGGAGAAGGTCGAGTTTCTGAGGGGCATCTCATTTGTCGACTCACCAGGGCACGAGACCCTGATGGCTACCATGTTGTCGGGCGTCGCTCTCATGGACGGCGCGGTACTTGTCATAGCGGCAAATGAGCCCTGCCCCCAGCCCCAGACCAGGGAGCACCTCGCTGCACTTAAGATCTTAAACGTCAAGAAAGTGGTCACCGTCCAAAACAAGATAGATGTGGTATCAAAAGAGAGGGCACTAGAGAGCTATGAGGAGATAGATAGATTCTTGAAAAATAACGGATTTGAGGATTCGCCTATCGTCCCAGTATCAGCACAGAGGAGATGGAATCTCGATCTGCTGATACAGGTAATGGAGGAATACGTGCCCACGCCCAAAAGGGATCTACACCTGAACTTCAGGATGCCAGTCGCGAGATCATTCGACGTCAATAAACCTGGCATTGGGGTGGATAAGATAAAAGGTGGGGTTATAGGAGGTTCTATAGAGAGAGGGGCCATATCACTGGGCGATGAAATAGAGTTGAGGCCCGGAAATGGAGAAGAGATAACGACCTCTGTTAGCAGTCTAGTAGCGGGATGGAGGAGCGTAAAGAGCGTAAGACCCGGGGGTCTCGTGGGGATAGGAACAAAGTTGGACCCTTCGATGACGAAATCCGATGGTCTGGTGGGAAAAATCGCCGGCAAGCCTGGAGCCCTACCAGAGGCGCTTTCAAACTTAACGTTAGACGTGGAACTATTCAGCTTTTTAGTCGGGGAAAATGAAGATGTCCGGATTGAACCCCTGAAACCTCGCGAGGTTCTCATGGTAACTGCATCGACCACTCTAACTGTAGGGGTAGTGGATCAGGTAATGGGAAGCGTGGCGGAGATATCTCTCAAAAGGCCTGTTTGCGCAGAGGCGGGCCAGAGAACCGCCCTAGCTAGAAGAGTTGGATCTAGATGGAGATTGATAGGTTACGGAATTATCCAGTGATAATACTGGACAGCAGTATCCTTCTCTCGTCCATCGAATTGAAGATGGACATAGAAGACGAGGTAGACCAGATATTGCCAGGCGGGGAGATAGTCGTGCCCTCCACCGTTCTAGATGAGGTGGAATGTATGAGGAGTTCGGCAGCTAGAGCCGCCGCTAAGCTAGCCAGGAGGTTCAGAATAGTGCACGCGAGAGAAGCAGAAGGAGTGGATAACTCTCTAATAGATCTAGCAGAGCAGTTCATCGAGGGTGGGAGAGAGGCGATAGTCGCAACGGCCGATAAGAAGCTCAGGATCTCTCTCAAAGAGAGAGAGATAAAGGCGATCCTCGTGAGGGGCAGGAACAGGCTGGAGCTCAACTGAGGTTTAAAAGACTATCCTCCAGCTCTTCCAGCCTGCCCTTCGCTTGCTTTATGTACGATAGCCTATCATGGATCTTCTCGGCATCCCTCGCCCAGCTCAGGAAAGCTTTAACGTCCTCCGAGCACTTATCGATCATCATCGTTATGATATCGTCACTGAGCTTCATACGACCACTCCTCCTCTCCTTCCATTTCTTTTCTCCTTTTACGTCTCAACATGAAGTAAATCGCTGCACAAATTATAAGGGTTGTTAAAGCTAGGGCTATGAAAAAGTGCCAATTCCAATCAAGATCGGAGTCTCCCATCACCTGGAAGCATGCATAGAGGTCGAGCAATCCATATCCGTAACTTTCGTCCCATCCCTCATCCCCAAGATCCCTACAATTATCCATTAGGATATCTTTTATGTATGAAGTTCTGCCCACGTACTCTGAGTTTAGGTCAGGCGTCCAGTCCATTAGCGTCGAGTTGGAGGCCATCAAAACGGCTATCGCACCCGTCACCACAGGAGCAGCCATGGATGTACCGCCCAGACCCACATAGCCGTCTCTGATTCCCCTGTCGAGATTCATGGGGTAAGTAGACGCCACAACTGCAGGGGCGACCAGATCGGGCTTTCTGTTTTTTTCGTTTCCCCAGTTGCTAAAGTCGCACAAATTTCCATTATGATCTACCCCACCGACGGTTATGAGCTCGGACATATCGGCAGGGGCAACTATTTCAGGGTCGCCGTCCACTTCATGGTTTCCAGCTGCCATTACGAAAACTGTGCCTGTCTTAGTTGCCCTCTCTATTATCTGCTCGAGATCTTTCATCGTTTTCCTCATTCTTAAGCTATCTACTATGCCCCATAATCCATTCTCGACCACGACCCCTAAGCTCAGGTTTATCAAGTCGACGGCATCTGATGTGTTTCCATCGCCGTCAGGATCCATAAGCCACTCTATCGCTTTTATAAGAGAATCAATGCTTCCTTTTCCTACTATCTCACCGTTCTCGTCATAGTCTTTCTCCAAAGCTTTAGCCACGTAGAGCTCTACCCCTTCTGCGATTCCTACACAGCCAAAGGGGAAATACGCGTGGATTGGATTCCACTGAGGGTGCCCAGTTCCAGTTATTATCCCCGCTACATGCGTCCCGTGCCCCACGTCATCGTAGGGTTCTTTTTTATCGGGATCGGTGAAATCTCTGAAGTGATCTTCATCTACAGCGGGCATATCGGGATGGCTGAGATCTATTCCGGTGTCGACTATCCCGACCTTTACTCCCTCCGCGCTCACCTTCTTGAACCAGGGGGGAGGAAGAAGGAGTTCATCGCCGTTTATGAGCGCCTTTACCCTGTTTAGCGTAATAGCGACATCATATTCCCCAAATTCAAGAGGAGCCACGACGAGAATTAGAATGAGCGCCAGTGTGAGAGATTCACGCATAGACAATACTACATCCTCCCTTATATAAATCTTGGTCTCCTCACCCCCTGAAGTTACATAATTCGTAATACGGTAAAAAAAGAAGGAAATTTCCTACCTCTACAACCCTCTCCTTAATGCATAATTCGTAATAGAATAAAGAATGGATTTAAGGAAATTAATCCTCTAACTAA
>DACJ01000087.1 GCA_002494765.1 Euryarchaeota archaeon UBA186 | reverse complement strand
GGGTTATTTCTCCGAGTTACGGTATGGTAATTGAAAAAATCGTGATGTTCGCGACTGCGGCGGTGCTTGTAATGCCTGCCTCTCTTTTCATCTCCAACGACCTCGGAACAGAAATGGGATGTTTTGAGATAGAGACTTTTGAAACGCGCATACCAACAGATGGTGGCGATATATCCGGAAGTTTGGCTATAAAGGTCCATCAACCCGTTGAGGAGGGGAGGTACCCCTCATTCGTCATGTGCCCGGGCAGTTGGGAGCCATCGGCTGCCTGGAACGTCTATTTTAAGCCCTTTACCCCTGAGTTCATAGCTAGTCGGGGGTATGTGGTCATAAGCTGGGACCCAAGGGGATCGTTCATGCTGTACGCGGGCGCAAATGAGATCACTGATTACCTCGACCCAGCGAGGTATGGAATCGGGGATAGCTCTCCCTTCCCACCAGCGATTTTGATGGAATCCACTTTCTTCGTAGAAGACCTTTACAACGTGATAACGTTTGCCAACGACCTACCAAAAGTGAGAGAAGACGAAATAGGGATAATAGGATTCTCCCATGGGGCTAGTTATCCAATAATAGAGAAGGTGATGTTAAACGACGATAGGGTTAAGCTGATAGTCTCCATAGAACCAATTGGGGATGAAGCCAGCCTGGTGGCCATGCTTACCTCCGGCATACCTGTGATAGAGGAGGTTATGCAGTCCCTGATCAGAGCGCTACCTGAAAAAATCTTTGATCTGATATGGGGCCTCTTGAGAGTCCTAAAGACGGTGGGCTTGCCGAGCCACTATATCGAAGATCTTGACTGCGATTTGATAGTGATACAATCCACCAAATACCACGCCTCACTTGGCTTGAGCACCTGTGTCGAACCGGGCTTGACCGTTTACAACGGAGCGGTAAACTCACCTTACCGGAGACTGAATAGAAATCCTCCAAACATAGAGATCGACCAGGAACATTTAGAGGATTATGATTGGTTCCCAGCGCCGATATGGGGGGATGGAGACCTGTTCTGCCAGTATTTCATCGATTGCGTAAAACCCCTGTTCTAAATTTTTTATCGTTATACAAGGTATGTAAACTCAAGGGGGGGTGAGAGGGTTAGGAGAGAGAGGGGGGAACTGGTTAGATTAAATGAGTGTTTCCCGTCGAGTAGAACCCATAGCCGCCTCTTTTACAGGCTATCGACCCAGAGGCTGCTATGAATTCCCACCCTTTCCCCGAGTTGGACTTGCACCAACTGGATATTACAGACTTTCATGGCACGCCCTCTCCTTCTTTTTCATCACTTTAAAAATCGGAAAGGTGAACAGAAACTTTTAAATATAGATCCTACATCGCCCAAATATGGAAGAGGTTCTCTACAACATAGAGATCTCCACGGAGGGGAGATTCTACATGATAAGAATTGAAAGCGACATTGGAGGTTTCAGGGAATATAGGGCTTCATCCATGGAGGATGCCCTTGAGAAACTCGTGGCCGATCTTCAAACCGAAGTGGACATGTTCCCCTCCGGTGGCCTGGAGAATTAGCCGGGATAAAGAGGGCAATCCTCATACCCGTCCGGGCAGTAACCCTCGATGCATGGTGGCCCGGCATCTTCGAAGATAGAGGGCGCTACTCTTCTCACCTCCCTGAGCATCAGCTCGGCTAGTTCCCTTATCTCCCACTGCGACCTGAAACAAAGGCGAAGCCTGAAGAAGTTTAGCAAAGACCTGGCATTTATAGTCATAATCAGGGAAGTTGATGCTCCACTCGGCAGTACATACCTGGCATCCTCCTCTTCGATCCCCATCTCCACTAACTCTTCATAGGCTTCCCATGCGTGCTCCATCCCTCTTCTGTAGATCTCTGACGCTCCACTTTTATCCGCTATTGAATGAGGGAAGATATAACCCTTAGCCTTTGTGTACCTCTGGCTCTGTTGAGAATAGCTAGCTATCCTGTGCCTTACGAGCTGGTGGGAGCAGGCTCTCGATATGTCTTCAATGGAGAAGGTGAAGCTCGCGTGCTCCAACACCGACGTGTGGCCCCTCTTCATTACTCCCTTTATGGTCCTTCTCGCCCCTTCTATCTTTAGATCCCCCGGTTTAATGACTTCTCGGCTTCTCGTGCTCCTTGCCGCTGCTGCACATACTCTCTCTGGATCTTCGGTGTAAGCTACTAACTTCGCTTCCATGTGGAAGTAGAAGCGATTGAGAGAAAAAAGGTTGACGATAGATTTATATACCGACCAAAGATTGTAGGCTCGTTTTAGGTGGTTAAACATGGAAGAGAGATTGCTTAAAGGGACCACTACAGTGGGAATAATGTGCAAAGATGGAGTGGTTCTAGCTACTGAGACGCGAGCAACTGCCGGCTCCCTGATAGCGCATAAGCGCACACAAAAGCTGTTCCAAATAAACGACAGATTGGGTATGACCATAGCCGGTCTCGTTGGAGATGCCCAAATTCTGATAAGAGACATGCGTGCGGAGTGCGAACTTTACAAATATCATAGAGAAAGAGATATAAGCATCAAAGGCGCTGCGACACTGCTATCCAACATACTCTACCAGCGAAGGTTCTACCCATACTATGTCCAGCTTTTGATCGGTGGAGTGGACGAGGAAGGCCCCTCTATATACTCGTTAGACGCAGCGGGTGGCTCAATACCGGATAAATACGTGTCAACTGGCTCCGGCTCCGTAATGGTTTACGGCGTGCTGGAGGATAGATATAAGGAGGGTCTTTCGGTCGAGGAAGGGATGGAGCTGGTGATCAGAGGTTTGAAGGCCGCCATGGAGAGAGATAGCTACTCTGGAGGGGAGATTTCCATAGCCACTATCACGAAAGACGGTTTTAAGATGCTGAAGGATGCTGAGGTGGCGAAAATAAGGAAGAAAGTGATATAGATGGGGGGAGGAACGGAGGAATCGATAGAAGCTAAGATCAGGGAACTCATTCCTGGTATCGATCTAACTGAGGTCTCTTTGGAGGGCCCCCTGATAGTTATCTATACAAAAGAACTCGAGAAGTTCGCCGATGGCGAACTGGCGGCCAAGGTGGCTAAGACGCTGAGAAAACGTATAGCGATAAGGCCCGACAGATCCTCTCTGGCGGATGTCGAGATGGCCACTGAAGAGATCAATCACATAGTGCCCGAAGATGCGGGCATAACTAACCTCTTCTTCGATAATTTAACCGGTGAGGTCACGATCGAGGCCGAAAAGCCGGGGGTCGTGATAGGAAGAGGGGGAGTGACCCTTAGTGAGATAAAAAGAAAAGTGAGATGGGCTCCAAAGATAGCCCGTACCCCCCCTATACCCTCTCGAACCATAGATGACACGAGAAACTATCTCAGAATGGTGAGCCAGGAGAGGATGGATCTCCTGAAGAGAATCGGAGCCAGGGTACACAGGACTATAGACACAGAGGATCAATGGTGTAGATTGACCTTCTTGGGAGGTTTCAGAGAGGTCGGGAGGAGCTGCATGCTATTGCAAACCTCCGCAAGCAAAGTGCTCGTGGAGTGCGGAGCCAGCATGTCCGCTGAGGCATTAACCCCCTATCTCAACCTACCAGAGGTTCTGCCCATCAGTTCCCTAGACGCCGTCGTCATAACTCATGCTCATCTTGATCACTGCGGTTTGGCTCCTCTTCTCTACAAATACGAGTACGACGGCCCTATCTACTGCACTCCCCCTACTAGAGATCTCATGGCGCTACTTCAGTTGGACCAGATAAAGGTTGCGGCTGGAGAGGGCAAAAAGATACCATATGAGGCCAACCATGTGCGAAAGGTGGTTGAACACTCCATAACCCTGGACCTCAGTGAAACTACGAACATAACGCCTGATATAAGACTGACGTTTCATAATGCCGGTCACATACTCGGAAGCGCGATCGCTCACTTCCATATAGGGGAAGGTGCGTACAATCTGGTCTTTACCGGCGATTTCAAGTTCGAGCAGACGGGGCTATTCAACCCCGCGGTTTGCGAATTTCCGCGGGTTGAGACCCTTATCATGGAATCCACTTACGCTGGCAAAGAGGACTTCCAGCCCTCGAGAAGGGATGCTTCCGAGATGTTGGGAAACATCTCCAGCAGAGTGCTGAACAAGGGGGGAAAAGTTCTGATTCCCGTTTTCGCTGTGGGGAGGAGCCAGGAGGTCATGGTCACGCTTATAGAGCTCATGAATGAGGGGATCATACCTGAAGTGCCTATATATCTAGATGGCATGATATGGGAGGCCACGGCCATACACACCGCTTATCCAGAGTATCTGAGCGACAAACTCAAAGGTAGGATATTCCATCAGGGCGAAAACCCGTTCATCTCGAAGACCTCCCAACGAGTGGATAGCTCCGAGATGAGGAGGAACCTTCTGGATGATCCGGATCCCTGCATTATGCTGGCCACCTCGGGCATGCTTAACGGCGGGCCGGTGTTGAGTTATCTGAAAGCCTGGGGCCCAAACCCGATGAACTGCTTGATCTTCGTCGGATACCAGGCAGAGGGCACGTTGGGGAGGGGCATCCTGAAGGGTCGGAGAGAGATACCCATCAATTCTGGCAGAAAGACGTTAAAGATCGAGATGGATCTCGAGACTGTCGATGGATTTTCCGGCCACTCGGATAGAAGGCAGCTGATGAGCTACGTTTACCAATTGAAGCCCAGACCTCAGGAGATCTTTTCCTGCCATGGGGACGAGAGCAAGTGTTTGGAGCTCGCTTCAGCCATCCATCAGAAACATGGGATAAGAACCCTGGCACCAAAGAACATGGAGACTGTAAGGTTCTTTTAGTTTCTAATTCTTCTGTATTGAGATCACCGCTTCTTTATCTCCCAGGACCCATTTTCTTCCTTTTTCCTTACCTTTTATCGGGTTTATCTCGATGGTCTTCCCTCTAACTTCCCGAGATATGTAATCCCTCATATGTTCTACAGCTCTCGTAAGCTCATCGTCCGTCCACATACTCAAGGATATATAATCCTCAACGTCAAGAGAGGCGGCCTTCCTCATCGATTGAACCCTTCTGACGATCTCCCTAGCGTAGGCCTCATACGCCAGATCCTCCGTCAATTCCAGGTCAAGTGCTATCGACCCAAAGTCGCTTTCTTCCTTCAGCCAGCCTTCTGACACCTCGTCAAATTCATCGACTATATTAACTTCCTTTACGTTGGCCTGGCTTGCGAGTATGCCGCTCAGCCGCTCCATCTTCTTTGTTCCCGAGACCATCATGGCCTTTATAGGCCACCTGAGGTTTCTGCCGATTCTGCCTCTGATTTCGAGGACCTTCTCCACCAGTCCCCTTATAGTGACCATATCCCTCTCCAGATCCTTATCCGTTTTTCCCCCCCGTGGCCAGAGCTCGAAGGCGATGGACTCCTTGCCGCTCACCCCCCTATATATCTCCTCAGAGATGAATGGCGCTATTGGGTAAAAAATCGTGGACGTTTGAATTAGGGCCTTGTAGAGCGTTGAGTAGGCTCCATCTTTGTCTGGGCTTTCTCCTTCGACCCATGCCCTATCTCGAATGAGTTTTACATACCATCTCGAGAGGTCCTCCCCTGTGAATTTCAGAATAGCTCTGCAGACGAGATTGAAGTCGTTCCTCTCGTAATGTTTCGCGACCTCTTCTTTCAAGGACTCAAGTCTGGACAGAAGCCATAGATCCTCGACCCTGAACTCGGGATTTGCCTTTTCGGGGTCGAATCTGTCCAGGTTCATATATGTGCTCGCGAACTGATAGACATTCCAATATATCGACAAAGCCCTGTATGTATTTTTAACCCCATCCCAATTGAAGGGGAGGTCTTCCCAGGGCGACGAGTTTCCCAGGAAGTAAAGCCTTAGTGCGTCAGTGCCATATTTATCGACAACTTCCCTGGGGCTTATCGCGTTTCCCAGACTTTTCGACATGGGCCTCCCCTCTTTATCGAGCGCGTGCCCGTGCATCAGAACACTTTTGTAAGGGGCTTTTCCAAATGCTGCAACTCCCGCGAAGAGCTGGGAGTAGAACCAGCCCCTCGTCTGATCATGAGCTTCCACTATCCAGTCCGCCTGTTTCTTCCTATTTTGCGAGGCACAACATGCAACCGCCGAATCGAACCAGACGTCGAAGATGTCTTTGACTCTGGACATCTCGCTTCCGCATTCATCGCACTTCATCTTTATCTCATCAACCCAGGGCCTGTGAAGATCCTCTATACTCACTCCCAATTCATCAAGGCTGCCCACCACTTTATAGTGCCCATTTTCGCACCTCCATATGGGTAGGGGGCAACCCCAGTATCTCTGCCTGGAAATGCACCAATCCCTGGCGTTCTCCACCCAATCCCTCTCCCTGGAGCTGCCAGCCCATGGTGGGTACCAATCAGTGCTAGCCACCTGATCGAGCATTTTCTTTTTTATACTATCTATTTTTATGAACCACTGATCTGTAGCTCTATATATAATCGGGCTCTTGCACCTCCAGCAGTGACCGTAGCGGTGGATGAGCTCTTCATCGCTCACCAACAGATTTCTCTCCCTGAGTTTTTCGATGACGACCTTGCTGGCCTCTCCAGCTGTTAGTCCCTTGAACTCCCCCGCTTCTTCGGTAAACCTTCCATCATCCCCCATGGGGGAGTATATCTCCAGACCATGCTCTAACCCTAGACGATAATCATCCTCACCGTGCCCGGGCGCTATGTGTACCAATCCGCTGTTCTCGCCCGCTACGAAGTCGCCTTCTAACACCCTGCACTCTTTATCCGCAAATGGGGGGGCATAAGAGAGCGACTCCAGGTCTTTACCTTTGAACTCCTCCTCGATCTCGATTAATTCATAACCAGATTTCTCTAAGATCTGGTCAAGGGTGCTTTTTAGGGTTATCCACTTCTCCTTGTTGCCTTTTTCTCTCACGACGGCTTTAACGTATCCGAGCTCCGGGTTGGCCGCTGCAGCCCTGTTGGCTATCAGGGTCCAGGGAGTTGTGGTCCACACTATTATGTACTCCCTCTTCTTTCCTTTTAAAGGGAACTTGACATATATCGATGGGTCCTCTTTGTCCATGTACTCCACTTCCGCCTCCGCTAGAGCGGTTGAGCATCTCGGGCACCACGATACGACCCTTTTGGCTCTGGTCAGCAATCCCCTGTCGTGAATGCGTTTGAGGACACCCCACTCGGCTTCCATATAACTCTTATCCAGAGTTTTATAAGGGTTCTCCCACTCGAGCCATACTCCCAAAGATCTGAAATCATCTGACATCTTCTCCACTAATTCCAGAGCAAAGGATTTGCACTCCTCGATGAACTTCTCCACCCCCAGACGTTCGATTTCTTTTTTGTCCTTCACCCCTAATCTCTTCTCCACTATCACCTCTATCGGTAAGCCGTGCATATCATACCCTGGTTGGTCTCCTACATTGTAACCATTCAATCGCAGGAACCTGAGCTTCGCGTCCTTTATGATCTTATTCCATGCCGTACCCAGGTGGACCGCTCCGGTAGTGTAAGGTGGCCCATCTAGGAAAAAGAATTCTCTTTTCCCCATTCTGTCCCTATTCAGGTAGACGTCTCTAGAGTACCAAAGGTCGCTCACCTTATCCTCTATAGCTGAAGGGTTATATCTCTCGGCCATCTAGGGTGCAAGACCAAAGATCTTTTTATCTTTATCGTTCTTTATCGGCTTCTCATGTCCCGCTAAAATGGACTACCACGGAGATCCGCATCTTTTCCATACGAGGATGGGGTATCGCAAAATTTTGAAAGAGGACAAATCCTTTGATAGATGCTCCTAAGATTTAGGTACTTTGTATAACGATTAAGAAATAGAATACTCCTCACCTATA
>DACJ01000065.1 GCA_002494765.1 Euryarchaeota archaeon UBA186 | reverse complement strand
CAGTCTCAGGAAGCCCCGCCCTTTAGGGCGGGGAGGATATCACTCAGGGAGCAGGCCGAGATCGTCGAGCCATCTCTTATTTCGATCCCTGGCAAGATGGTGCAGTTGGCCCAGATCATGACGTTCTTCCCTATTTTTACTCTGCCAGTTCTGTACCCCCTCTGCAGAAACTCGTGCGCCAATATTGTCGTTCCGTACCCTATGATCGTGTTGTCTTCTATCTCTATAAGCTCGGGGAAGAATATATCCATGGTAGTGCTCAGTCCAATCGAGACGTTCTTCCCCACTTTTACCCCGATCCGCCTGTATAACCAGTTCTTCGCTTTTAAGGGAAGGCCCTTACATAGCCAACAGATAATGGAGTTCTTAGCCACCCTCCACCATGGCACCACTTTGGCCCAGTACCATAGAGAATTCTTATCCCCAAGAGAGCGGTGGTTCTTGACCCAACTCATCTGTGCGAGAATATCAATCTGCAGGGCCCATCCACCCTACAGAAGCCGAACCTCTCCAGCTGGACTATTTCTCCCGCCTTTAACCTCTCTATCCCCTTTTCACCATACCCTTTTAACACGTTTAACTCATCGCCCTCCGCCCTCAAAACCTCTACATTAACGTGATCGCGAGAAACCCACTCTATCTTTTTCGTCTTCCTATCGAGCTGGCTTTCGGAATAGCTGGCCCTTATCCCATCGGACTTCTCCTCAACCCTGAAATTGTAGAGGTCTTTCAGCCTTACGATTTCGCCCTCCTTCAACCTGGCAGCCTCCCGTGCCGGTATGAAGAACTCCCCATCATGGTGAATCTCCCTGAAACCCAGATCCATGGAGGGATGATTTTTCAATTTGACCACCCCCACCGGTCCGTTTTCAACCGTCAGCCTCACTGGATCCTCTACGAAGAAGAATCTTCTTGCGATCGGATCCACCACTTTTCTGTTGAGTGAAAAGAGGATTTCCCAGGAAACCGTCGCTTCGGACTTAGAAACACCCAGCGAGAGAACCAACTCCCTTATAGCCTGAGAGGTTATCCCCCTCCGTCTCAACCCCCTTAAAGTGGCCAAGCGGGGATCGTCCCAACTCCAGCCCTTTTCCTTTACTCTTCTAGTTATAACCCGCTTGCTCAACTCCGTGCCCTCAAGCTCCAACCTCGAGAACTCTATCAATCTGGGTTTTCTCAGGGCGAGAAGGTCCAGGATCTTGAAATAGAGCTCGTCTCTGAGCTCGTACTCCTTGCTTCTTAGAGCGTGCGTTACCCCATGTACCGAATCCTCAATTGCGCCCGCAAAATCATAGGTTGGCCAAACCCTGTATTTGCCTCCCTGTATCGGATGCTCATGATCTATTATCCTGAAGAGGGTTGGATCCCACATGACGGAGTTCTCGCTGGTTAGGTCGCCCCTCAGCCTCACCACGGCCTCGCCCTCCTTTGAGGAGAACATTTTTTTCCATCTTTCCATGTTCTCTTCCGGGGAAAGGGGGCGGCAGAGGCAGGGTTTTCTCTCCTTCCTAAGAGCTTTGACCTTCTCTCCTTTGCAGGCGCACACAAACGCTGAGCCTTTTTTTAACAGCTCTTCGCAATACTGGTAGAAAAGATCCATGTCCTGAGAAGAGCAGAACTCCTCCTCCCAGCACAATCCCAACCACCTGAGATCCTTTTTCTGGGCCTCGTAGAACTCTGCCCTTTCGTTTCTGGGATTGGTATCATCAAACCTTAGCTGAAATTTGCCGTTATACTCCCTAGCATACTCATGGTCGATTATCGCCGCTTTCGCGTGGCCTATGTGAAGATAACCATTGGGCTCAGGAGGAAAGCGCGTTATGACCTTACCGTTTATATCCAATTGTTCCAGACCCTTTTTCTCCTCCTTTTTCTCCTCCCTTCCGATTTCGCTTAGATCGGCCAGGAGCTTCTCCAGATCACCTTTACTCAGCTTATTGACCCTGGTCACTGACCTCTCAGCTATGCTAAAAGCCTCCTTTCCCTTTGCTCTGAATCTATCGTCGGAGTATAGCTTTCCTAGAACGGATTGGACTCTGGCCTCCCTATAATCGAGCGCGTTCTTTACGGCATAATACAGGGCTATATCCTCTTCCAGCATCTAGACCCCCCCGAAAACCGTTATGGTTAATATGATCGAATTATAAGTGGCGTGGCAAGCGATAGCTGGGTATATGGAATTGGTCTTTACCACCAAAATGCCCATGGCCATGGCCAAGACGAAGATCGGGATAAAGCCCATGATGTTGAGGTGCACGATCGTGAATATGAGTGAGGTTATCAATATCGCCAGCCATGGGCTCTTGAGCGAGTTCTCGAATCCCCTCATCATGAATCCCCTGAAAAATATCTCCTCGCAGAAACCCGTAATCACCCCCATGGCTAGCACCCCCAACACAAATCTCGGGCCCCTGTAGTTGACGACCATAACCTCGTTCAGAAGCCTGGCAGTATTCGGGTCTGGGCTGATAAATTGAGAGATCGCCCATTCCAAACCCAGGGCGACGGACACCATCGCTACTCCGGATAATATGCCAATCAGCAGAGGGCCCAGGGTAAAGTTGAGCCTGAGTATGGATTTTATGTGCTCTCTTCTGGCGCGAAGGAAGAAAAATGGCCATATCCCGAAAGAGAAAACTCCTGAGATGGCTATAAAGGTGGGTGAATAGGCCGCCTCAACGATCAAGTAGATTAATTCATTCAATTTACTTCGATCTTCCAGGATCTCCCCCAAGCCAGGTATGGATGGAGATGTGGTCATAATGAAGATAACCAGAACAAGAGCCAAGAATAAATTAACGCCTAAGGCCAAGATCAGGGCTATTATCGATTCTCCCGCCCTTGGGTAATTGGGGATCTGTACGCCTTCTCGATCTGAAGCATTCATAACTGGGTCTAAGCAAAAAAGCAAAGGGAGCTTATAACTTTTTTCTATTTCCCACCTAAATTCTCAAATACCGATTGAAAGAGTAAAAAGAATAGAAACCCAACTAGCAGCAACTATCTATCTAGATCGGCATGTAGACTTCCAGATCGGCACAGTATAAATTAAACGAGAAAGTCTATGAGCAGTCCCTGAAAGTCAACGGTGAGATCTATGAGCTTTGTAAGAGTCCAGGTTACCGTGTTTTGAAAGACATCCCCCACCTTAACGAAGGATGTGCAGATCAGGTCTGGAACGGTCCTCCCTATCTCAGTTAGCCAGCTCGGAAGTATTTCATCCATAAGGTCCCTAATAAACTCCAGTATTTCACCCATTTTGATCACCCTACAAACTCAAGCATCCAGGTGAGCGATTCTATGGTCTCTTCCAGCACATAGTTCAGCGGAACAGCAATCCCGTCTGTGATCGAATCCCAGAGCCCCCAGCAGAAACTCTCGAAGCTATCTGCCGTCTTGTATATAAAGGTCGCCTGCCACCAGTTCTGTCCCCATTCTAACCCATCTCGCAACCAGTCTATTACTAACATCCCATCTTGCCTCCTTTCTATTTATTAACTCTGCCATAATAAGCTTGGGGGTATAAAAAGGTTTTCTTTCTAATCGCCTAGATAAACCCCCCCACCCTCCCGTACCTTTGGGCAAGGGCTACCAGCACATCTTTTCCCCTCGACTCCTCTAACTCGGAGATGGAATCCAGCGCTCTTTCCGAGTAGCGCTTCATCAGGTCGTCTCCCTTCGTTAGGGCATCCTCGAAACTCCAACCACTTACCACGGGCATGGTCTTCTTTCCCGCCTCGAGATCGTCTGATGATCCAGACGAGAAAGTGTCTGCAATGTCATCGCCTATCTGAAACGCCATCCCGAAGTTCATACCATAAACGCCGAGTTTTTCCACAACGCTTTCTTCCCCTCCTCCCAAGATGGCCCCAACCTCGGCAGCGCATTTGAAGGTGTAGGCGGTCTTGAGCTCTATCATTCTGAAGTACTCCTCATCTTTTATCTCCTTGGATTCGAAATCGATGTCCATCTTCTGACCCTCGCATATCCTCTTTGTAAGCTCTGTTCCCTTCTCGGACAGGCCATCCCTGCCCATTAATTCAAGGCCAATAGCCTCCAGCAGGTCACCAGCCAGTATGGCGGTGGAGGTCCCGAACTCCACGTGCACGCATTTTCTGCCCCTTCTCTCTTCACTTCGGTCCATTATATCGTCGTGCACCAGAGAGAAGGTATGTATGAGCTCAATGCCGACTCCGCCTCCAACCGCTTTTTTTATCTCACCACCGGCAGCCTCACAGCTCGCCAAAACCATTATCGGTCTGAGCCTTTTGCCTCCTACAATTATGTGCCCTACCGAATCGCGGAGGTTTTTTGGTGCTCTAGAGAGCACTCCCACGATCCCCTTCTCGATCTCTTTTCTGTATTCCTCTAAGGCTAACTCAAATTTCTCCATTCCAACCAATCCTTCGTTTCTCCGACTATCGCCAGATCGTCGAGTGATAACTCGCTCGGCTTTTTCTTTCCCAGCAAAAATAGGGCTATCCTCAGCTCCTTCTCCAGGCATTCTATCTCCTCGACAACCTCCCTCCATCCCTTTATCCCTAGCTCCAAAAAAGGCCTTCCGATCGAACATATGCCGGCGCCCAACGCTAAAGAACAGGTTATCTGTAAACCATTTCTTATCCCCCCGCTTGCTATTATGGGCAGCCCCACGTTGGCCTCGACGATGGATATAGGCGTGGGGACGCCCCATTTCAAAAATGTCCTCCCCAGTCTGGCACTCTTCTCATCACCGGACTTCTCAGCCCTGATCGCCTCTATGAGAGCGAAGGATGTGCCCCCCACCCCACTAACGTCCAGAGCGGAGAAGCCCAAACCCTTGAGCTTAAGGGCGGCCCCTCTAGACATGCCGCATCCCGTTTCCTTTGCTATTACCGGAAGTGAAAAATTCTTCAGCGGGTCTATCGACCATTCTTCCCATTTACCCTCAGGTTGGATCACTTCCTGCAACGGGTTTATATGGACCGCCAAAGCATGGGCGTTTATCATTGAACACACATCTTCGAGATCCTCCTTAGATAACTCTTTAAGTTGAGCTAAACCCATGTTTGCGACTATGAAAGGGCCTGAAGCCACATAGGTTTCTCTCATAGAGCTGTCCTCAAGGGCTATCCTCTGGCTCCCGACGCCAAATCCTATACCTTTGATCTCAGCGGCCTTCGATAGGTTCTTGTTTATCTTTTTTGCTCCAGAGTATCCGCCCGTCATGCCCGCTATCATCATGGGAACCTCTAGCTCACATCCAAGAAATTCAGTGCTTAAATCTACATCATCCAGATCGAAGTCCGGTATAGAGCTGCTCACCAGTTTGATATCCTCCCATCTATTTACCCCGCTCTCCGCACTCCCCTTCAACGCGATTTCCACGTGGTCTCTCTTCCTGGTCATCCGCAGATCGTCCCCTCCACTTCGCCCTCTATGGCGTTTAGAACTCTGCCTTCTTTAAGCCCATTTATCACGCAGCTCTTTATCCCGTTTTGCGCCAGATCCAGCATCATCTCTGCCTTATGCCCCATCTCCCCCGTTACGTCGGTTTTTGACCTCTTCTTGAATTCTATCGTCTCGAAAATCTCTTGAGTGAGCTCTCTGATGCTTTCTCCAAACTCCATTTCTTCCCCTTCTCCTTTGTACCTGTATATGTAGTCCATATCGGTAACGAACACTACCATCTCGGCCCTCAACTCCTTAGCTATCGCTACCGTTATGTTATCTCCAGATATTATCTTTACCCTTTTTTCGGCGCCTATCTCCACCCCTGGGTGCACTAATGGAGTGAAGCCTTTTGCCCTATATCCCCACACTTTTTCCACCGCCATAGGGTCCAGTATAACGGGCCTCATGTGCGCTTCATATAGACAGAAAGCTATCTTTAAGGCGAGATCATAGAGCTCTAATTTAAGCTGAGAGACGGCGTCAAGATTAAAATCTCGAGAGGAGATCAAAGATTTCGCCAGCTTGTGGGCCATCCAGCCTCCTCCGGACACGATCACGATCCTCTCTCTATGAGGGAAAAGCCCCCTGGCTACGGTCATAACGTTTTCCCTGACGAATCTTTTCCCTTGAAACTCATCGCTCAGGATCGAGCCGCCAAGCTTTACCACTACCACTCTATCTTGCATCCCTCCGCCTCCACATCCAAAACATAGCCCACACCCCCCGCCTTCTCGATCGCGGCAGCCGTCTCCTGGGGTTCATCAGAGAGGGCTATTATGGAGCCTCCTCCTCCTGACCCCGTGATTTTCGAACCATAGGAGCTCTCTCGAGTTGCATCCACCAGTCTTTGGAGCTCCAGGGTGTTAACCCCCAGGATGGAAAGAAGCTCATGATCCTTGTTCATGAGCTTTCCAAAGGTCTCCATGTCCCCGTCTTTCAAAGCTTTATACCCCTTTCTCGCTAGCTCGTCGATCTCCCTAATCACCTCTCTGGCGAATTCGCTCCCTTCGACGAACCTCTTCACCCTCAGCACCTGTTCCATGGTCCTTGCCTTCGTTTGCGTATATCCTATGACCACCTTGGGGATCGAAGAGCGCTCTACCTCGTGCATAACCCATCTCTTGTCTTCTTCCATTGTTCCAACCTCCCACAACACTTTATCGCTCTCTCGACGTGGTGAGCTGAATACCAGCCCACCATGGGTTATAGTGGAGGTATCCATTGGGCTTCCCACTCCCTGTACTCCGAACTCCACTTCATAACTCGTTTGGGCGATCCTCTCCTCGGTAGCCTCTTCTCCCATGATGACGAAAAGGGATGCGACGCAACAGACTGTCAGCGCGCTCGAAGATCCCAGATTGCTAGCGCTCGGTATCTGTGATGAGGTGGCAAAGCTAAGTGGTCTTCTGGATTCATCTTTCATTTCATCCTCGCCTCTGTAAAGCATATCTAGAGCTTCATCTAGAAAGACGTGATGTGCTCTATCTATCGCATAGCCATTCACGGTGAATCTATCGGAGAAATCCGCCTCTATCACGCTGTGTAGATCTATAGCCAGAGCTAGACATGAGTTCCCATAGACGACCCCATGCTCTCCTAACAATATGGCTTTTCCTGGAGCTGTGGCTCTAACCCTCATGCTTGAGCCCTGCCATTATCCGTGTCCAACAACCACCTGAGCTTTTCAAGGTTTCTCCTGAGATCCTCAAAGACTCCAGGTGTTTCAAGAATCCCGGGAATGCCACCGAATCTTTCATCTTTCACCAAAATGGAAAACCCTTTTAAGCCTATCCTCCCCGCCCCTATATGATCGTGCCTGTCCACCCTGCTCCCCAACTCGGCTTTGGAATCGTTTAGGTGGATCGCGAACAGGTTTTCTATTCCAACTATGTCATCGAATTGATTAATGGTCTCTCCATACGATTCTTCGTCCCTTATGTCGTAGCCGGCCCCAAATATGTGTGCAGTGTCTAGACAGACCCCCACTCTTTTCCTATCCGACACCATGCCCAATATCTCAGCTAGCTGCTCAAATCGATAACCCAGCACATTCCCCTGACCGGCAGTTGTCTCAAGGAGTTCTTTAACCTTGTAGCCCCTTGTCTCTTCATTCACCCAGTTCAATGAGTCGGCTATTTTCCTCAGACCTGCAGATCTGTTTGAATTGGTGCCCGGATGAAATACCAAAAAGGGTATAGAGAGCGTTTCCGCTCGATCAACCTCTTCTTTGAAAGCATTCCTGGATTTTTCTAAGAGTTCATCCTTCTCACTTCCCAGGTTTATCAGATAGGAATCGTGAGCTACGGCCATCTTCACCCTCGAATTTCTCAGGGCCAGCTTGAAGTTCTCCGCATCCACCTGTGCAAGGGGCTTAGCCCGCCACTGTCTCTGGTTCTTTGTGAAGATCTGGATTGAATCGCATCCGAGCTGGGAGCCCCTTACAGGGGCCTGATAAAGGCCGCCCGCTATGGATACATGCGCCCCTAGAAGCATTCTTTATCAGAGGATTCCTCCTTTTTGCCTTTTTCCTTTCACCCGATGACTCTTTGGTAGGGCAGTCGATATCGGGCTCTCTAAAACGCTGATCTTTAGTCGCCGAAGGGTCAATACAAGGTAGGTGAGAGCAACTTTCGAGAAAAAGATAAAAAGGGGTTCGAGTATAACGCTCAAGAAAAAAGACAGGAAGTGAAAGAGATGACAAATATCTATGTAGGAAATTTGCCCCGCGAGGTTACGGAGGAAGATCTGCGAAAAGCTTTTGAAGAATTTGGGGAGATCGCATCCGTCGCTATTATAAAGGACAGGTTTAGTGGGCAATCTAGAGGATTTGGATTCGTTGAGATGCCAACCGAAGCTGAAGCGCAGGCCGCTATTGAAAGCCTAAACGGCAAGGAGTTAAAGGGCAGGGAGCTTCGTGTTGATGCTGCCCGTCCTCGCTCTGAAGGCCGACGGGGCGGTGGACGGCGCTCTTGGTGAGCCCTGTATAATAAACTACGATAGGGCTTCTCATAAAAGTCCGTATCCTACCTGTGTCTTCAACGCCCCATAGATCTGGACTGACGTTGTCTAGACGCTCAGAAATCCATCGAGTTAGCCTGGGGAAGAAAGTATAGTCACAGATCGAATATCTTTCCCGGGTTCATTATGTTTTTCTCATCTAGCGCTCTCTTTATCCTCCTCATCAGCTCTATTTTACCCTCACCCATCATCTTCAGGAATTCCTTCTTAGCCAGCCCTATTCCGTGCTCTCCGCTAACCACCCCCCCCATCTCAATCCCCATCTCATGCAGTTCCCTTCTCAGAGGGGAGTAAGCGCTCTCCTCTCCGCCCTTCATCATGTGGACGTGCACGTTACCATCACCGGCATGGCCGTATGTTAAGAGCTCTATCTTATACTTTTCCGAGAGATCTCTGACCCTCTTTACGAAATCCGCTATTCTGCTGGGAGGCACAGTTATATCGAGTATCTCCACCACGTCCTTTTTCAAAGCTAGATATATGTTGCTCCTTATATCGAGGATTTCCTCCTGTTTTTCCTTGGTATCCGCCACCAACACATCAGTGGCGTTGTTGGCTGTGCATATATCTACCAACTCTTCACCTATCTGCATCAGCTCATCTTCATCTCTAGCGTCCACTATCAACATGAGGTGGACTTCTCCTTCGGACGTGGGCCATTTTTTGCCCAAAAGCGCTTCCGTGGGGGGTATAACTTCCTTCTCTATGAACTCTATAGAGATCGGGGACAATCCTTTTTTAATGATCTCAGGGACGGTACCAATGGCATCTTCTAGATTCTCATAGATCGCTACCAGGGTCATCGTAGCTCCCGGCTGTGGAGTGATCTTCAAAATCGCCTTCGTGATCACCCCTAAGGTTCCTTCAGAGCCTATGAAAAGGTTTACAAGGCTATATCCTGAGGTATCTTTAACGTTCTTGGTCCCCAGCCACTCCACATCTCCGTTTGGAAGCACCACCTCAATCCCCCTGACGAAGTTTCTCATCACCCCGTATTTCACAGCTCTAGATCCTCCAGCATTGGTCGCTATAGCCCCTCCCACCATCGCGCTCTCATCCCCGGGGTGGGGAGGGAAGAATAATTCTCTGTCTTCGACGGTCTTGAACAGGTCCATTAACTTAACGCCAGCCTCAACTGTCACCAAAAGGTTGTCCTCGTCAATCTCCAGTATGTTGTCCATTCGCTCAAGACTCAGAGCTATGCCTCCATAAATCGGCACGCAACCCCCGCAAAGGCCAGTGGCTGATCCCCTTGGGGTTATCGGAATGGAGTTCTCCCAGGCGAGCTTCACTATTTGGGAGACCTCCTCGGTGCTCCTGGGCTGGACCACTATATCTGGAAAGCTCTTGAAATCGAGCAGAGGGTACTCATCATGGGAGAAGTCATCCATCTTATCTCTATCCCGGATCACCCCCTCTTCGCCGACTATCTCCCCTATCCTGTCAATCAGATTCTCATTTAGCTTATTATAAGACATCTCGTCAACTTCCCATTTTTTTCCTGTACTCTTCAACTTCATCTATAAGTCTCGGTATTATCTCATAGAGATCTCCGAGTATTCCCACATCGGCCACCTTGAATATGGGTGCGGCCTCATTCTCGTTTATGGCCACTATGTGTTCTGAGGTCTGCATTCCAGCTAGATGTTGAACTGAACCGGATATGCCACACGCGATGTAGAGCTTAGGTTTCACAGTTCTCCCACTCAAGCCTACCTGGTGAGAGTAATCTATCCAGCCGTCATCTACGGCTTTTCTGCTAGCTCCGACCACCCCTCCTAAAACGTTGGCGAATTCCTCGATCAGCTTGAACCCATCTTTTTTACCTAGACCCTTCCCGCCTGAGATTATTATCTCCGCCTCGGTTATATCGCCCCTTTCCTCTATTGGATAAAGGTTCAGTATTTTTTTCTTATTATAGGGAACGGGCTCCACGTCCTGTATCGAACCGCTCTTCTCATCGGTTCTATGCGCTCTGTCCATTACCTTATATCTCACCGTCGCCATTTTTGGGAGGGTCTTCGTAACGATGGTAGCCATCACGTTACCACCAAAAGCCGGCCTTATCTGTAAGAACTCGCCCTTTTCGTTTATCTCCAGACCCGTGCAGTCTGCGGTGAGACCCGTCTCAAGCTTAACCGCCAACCTGGGGGCTAGGCTTCTCCCTCGGTTAGTGGCGCCTATCAAAACTATAGTTGGTTTGATCTTCTCTATCAGGCTTGCTAGAGAGCTAGCCCCCTCTTCCTCTATGAACTCATCGCTCTCTAACAGAAATACTCTATCCAAACCGTAATGGAGAAGCTCTCCCGCGTTTTTCCTATTTCCGATATAGGCGCAATCCACCCCCTCTTCTATTTTCTCGGCCAGCTCCTTCCCTTCGCCTATGAGATCATAGGTTATAGGCGCTATTTTTTCCTGCCTCTCCTCCCCCACTATCAATACCATTATAATATCCTCCACTCCTCCAGCTCCTCGATAAATCCCTTCTCATCGACGAACTCGACCTCTTTTCTGTATGACGGATGTGCGGTCTTAACCACTCTAGTTGGCGAACCCTTCAAACCGCATTCCTGGGGATTTAAGCCCAGATTCTCCAGCCCCCAGGTCTCGATTTCCGCTTTTTTTGCCTTCAACTTGTTCTTGAAAGAAGGAAGCCTTGGATCGTTTATCTCTTTGGTCACGGTGATCAAGCAGGGCAGCCCAACCTCAACCTCGCGGTAGCAGTCCTCGAGCATTTGCTTTACCACCATCTTTTCGCCTAATTCCAAGATCGAGCTTACCCAGCTTACGTGGGATATGTCCAAAAACTCGGCTATGCCCGGTCCCACTTGGGCAGTATCCCCATCGGTGCTCTTCATCCCGCATATGACGAGATCAAACCCCAGTTTATCGATCGCTTTTGCTAGAGTGCGACTCGTTGCAAGGGTGTCAGCTCCCGCGAACTCTCTATCGGTCAACAAGATTGTTCTATCGCAACCCAGAGCAAGCGCTTCCCTCAGAGCACTATCCCCTTTAGGGGGAGCCATTGCGATTCCCGTTATTTCAACCTCTTTTTGCTTTTCTTTTATCTTTATCGCCTCCTCAACGGCATAGAGGTCGAATGGATTTATTATCAGATCGCCTTTCTCCCTTTCCAGGGTTCCCGTTTCCGGGCTAATGGCCAGCTCACTTCCTTCTGGGGTCGGCTTTATGCAGACCACGATTCTCATTCTTCGAACATCTGAACCCAGCTTTTAAAGGTTTATATATCGGATTAAATAGGAATAAAACTTCCAAGTATGCCAGAACCCTGGTAGGGACCGACCGCCACGACCAGCCTATTCTCGGGGCTTAATGGATCGGTCCATCTGCCCACCTCATCATATATGATCTTGGAGGCTAGGCCAACTCCCCCGATGAATTTCCTGTAAAATCCCTCTTTTACCTCCTCCTTTTTGGCTTTGTTTGCGGTAAGGTCAACCCTTAGTATCCTACCCATGTACCCTTTAACCATTAGACCACTTTATCCGAATAGTTTTGGGCTATATATGTTTGATGAAGCCTCCTCCTTAATCATAAACTATCTATAAAGGCTAGAGGTTCACCTCTAGATGACCATTATAACGAGGGATGAGCTCACGAAAGCGTTGATGAACAGGATAGGGTACGATGAGCCCTCTGCCTCGATGGACGCGGATAGCATCCTCGACATATTTGGCTTCGAAGAGAGGATCATAGACAACGTGTTGGAGAGCGAGGAGAGACATCTTTTCTACCTCCTGGAAGAATATGGATTTCTTACCACTGGAAGGGAAGAATCTACCCTATATGATGGGAGGGAATGGAGAACACACTACTGGGTTATAAGAAGGGGGGACATAATAGAGTGGAGCAGGATGAAAAAGAAGAGAGAAAAAGCGCCGACGCTCGGAAGGACCGTGTATGATGAGCTACCTGAAGACGCGTGGGAATTAGAGGGAGAAGAGGAGGGGGAGAAGGAGAAGGGGGCTCTGGGGAGTTGAAGGAAAGACAAAAAATATAAATGGAGCCCCGTAGTGTAGAGGTCAATCATACTGGCCTTTGGAGCCAGTGACGGCGGTTCGAATCCGCCCGGGGCTATCTAGGCCCGATGTCAAAAAAAAGCTCCCGTAGTGTAGTCTGGCCAATCATTCAGGCCTCTCGAGCCTGAGACCCGGGTTCAAATCCCGGCG
>DACJ01000009.1:2742-3240 GCA_002494765.1 Euryarchaeota archaeon UBA186 | reverse complement strand
AGAAGCGGCCCCGGATGCCTGAGCCACGGAATCAGGGATGTCCTTGGGCCCCTGTGCGCATCCGGCGAGGAATATGCCCTCTCTGGAGCTGTGGAGCGGGTATAGCGCCCCCTTCTCCTTGAAGAAGCCGTTTTCATCAAGGTCAACAGACAGTCTCTCAGCCAGATCTCCAGCGCCTTTGGATGGGATCAGTGCGCTTTCAAGCACCACCATGTCGTACCTCTCGTTTATCACCTCCTCATTATCGTTCGCATAGGTCAGCGATAGGTCCCCCCTTAACTTCTCGATTTCCGCCACCTTCCCCCTTCTCAACGTGATCCCCAGCGCTTTCGCCCGCTCTTTGTACTCTTCGAACCCCTTCCCAAAGGTTCGCATATCTATATAGAAAAGCGTGAGATCGATATCTGGGTCGTGCTCCTTCGCGATTATGGCCTGCTTTATGGCGTAGGTGCAGCAGACCCTGGAGCAGTATTTAACCGCCTTTTCGTCCCTGGACCC
>DACJ01000009.1:755-2645 GCA_002494765.1 Euryarchaeota archaeon UBA186 | reverse complement strand
GTACAGGCCATAGCCGTACTCTTTTTTGAACGAGAGGTCGAGTTGATCGTAGCCGGTTGCAACTACTATAGAGCCAACCCTCAGATCGACGATCTCCTCTTTCATTCCATGATTGATCGCTTGGGCATTACAGGTCCTAACGCATTCATAACATTCACAACAGCCTCCACAGTTCAAACACCGCCTCGCCTCTTCAATAGCCTGTTCTATAGTATATCCCAGCTCCACCTCCTGGAAGTTATTTTTTCGTTCAGCGATCGGGAGATATCTCATGGGGACTTTTCTTCTCTTTTTGACCCCTTCTACCGAAGGTCTTATTACCTTTGGTTTGTCTTCCCGTCCCTCCCGCAGGTCTATCTGATTGATGTATCTATCGATAGAGATCGCGGCTTCTTTGCCAGCTGCAACCGCCCCGATAACCGTTCCAGCACCCACGACAGCATCGCCACCGCAAAAAACGCCTCTGATATTGGTTTCTAAGGTTATGGGATCAGCTTTAATAGTGCCCCATGGTGTGCGATCGGGTGTTTCCTCTTCAGATAAACTGCCAGTATCCACTTCCTGTCCAATAGCCAATATGAGAGTATCCACACCCATTACGAATTCCGTACCCGGAATTGGCGTGACTTTTCTCCTGCCATCTCTATCGGGCTCCCCCAATCCCATTTTTATACATTCAATTGCCCTAATACGCCCATTTTCGTCGATAATTTTTACAGGTTTGGTCAAATAGACCAATTTTACGCCTTCACGTTCCGTCTCATCTATTTCCCATTCGGGTTCCGCTGGCATTTCAAGTCTTGACCTTCGATACATTATGGTAACTTTCTTCGCACCCAATCTCAAAGCCGAACGAGCGGTGTCTAGTGCAGCGTTGCCCCCACCAATAACAACTACCTTATCGCCTATTTCCGGGTAAAAGTCCTGAAACCCGGTTAATCTAATGGCCCCTTTAGGACAGATAGATGCGCACTTACCACAACCCACGCATCCCTCCTCAATGATCAGCGGGTATCTCTTTTTGGTCGATTTCTCCTCGTCATCAATTCTTTTTTCGTAAATGCATTCATAAGGACATGAGGGGATACATGCGCCACAGCCAATACACAGCTTCTCATCTATCTTTGCAACCGGTTTCGTGATTATTACGCCCAGGTTGAGTTGTTTCAGAAATTCCGTTGCCTGGTATACGCCCTTTATGTCTTCATTTGGAATTCCTAATGTTCTGCCCTTCTGTGAGCCGAGAGAGAGAAAAAATGCCCTGTAATCCCTATCGGATATTTCCTTTAAAGTTATGTCTTTTCCAACTGTTGTATTTAGATGTACCCTCACTCCCAATGCGGTGACATCTGAAATCTCCCTCTCGAGTATTTCCCTTGGTAGCCTAAATGCGGGAATGCCGAACCTCATCATCCCTCCAAGAACTGGTGCAGCTTCAAATATCGTCACGTGATATCCTAGCATGGCCAAATCATGTGCCGCAGTTAAGCCCGCCGGCCCTCCGCCAACAATCGCCACTTTTTCCTCTCTTGATCTAACCTGTGGAATTTCCACCACCGGGATCTTAAGTTCGAGATCGCCAGCGAATCGCTTAAGATGGGCGATGCTAACTGGCTCATCCACATCCTTTCTTGTGCACACCTCTTCACAAGGTCGGTGGCAAACCCTGCCGCATATGGATGGAAATGGAAGCCTGTCCTTTATGACCTGAAGGGCCTCGTAGAATTTGCCGCGGCTGATCAGAGCAACGTAACCCGGTGCACCGATGCCAGCGGGACAGGCATCTCTGCAGGGCTGTGTCCCCCTTTTATCGATAGTGCACTTAAGCGGCACCGACTGTGGAAATGGCGTATATATTGCCTTTCTGGTACTGAGTTCCAGATCAAACTC
>DACJ01000009.1:0-691 GCA_002494765.1 Euryarchaeota archaeon UBA186 | reverse complement strand
GGTGCTTTTCCATTTACAGCCAATAATTCGGAATAGGTCATAAGTTCTATGTTTGGATGCCTGCCCGCCTCCACAAGCTTGGGGGCGAGAATGCACATTGAACAGTCGTTAGTGGGGAAGGTCTTGTCCAGCTGGGCCATGTGGCCCCCTATCGATGGACTGGTATCCAGCAGATAGGTTTTCACTCCAGCGTCGGCCAGGTCCAGGGCGGATTGGATCCCGGCTACGCCTCCTCCGATTACCAAAATGGATTTAGCATCGTTCATGTGAACACTCTCCATTGGACTCTACGATTCCTATCGTCAAACACTCGATTTGTCATCGTTACGGGATTTCTGTATTTGGCCATGGATCTATAGGGAATTCTGAATGATGTTATAAAATTTATCATGCGTCCCCTCTTTGGGTCAAGCCACCAGGCCCCTGATCTCATATTGTCACTCTCCTCTTTATGGTTTCTTCGATATATGCGATATCATATTTGTATACATTCCTACGGACATGTTCTCACAGATTAAATGAAAGGGATGTTGAAACGGTACATTTATTCTGGAGGTGATATAGCCATAGGGCCAATCACCTGCTATCCAAGCTTCAGTCCTTAATAGATTCAGTTTCAGCCGCTTTCAAACTCTTTCCCGATTGGAGATAATTATCTATCTCCCTGGCTGCCTTTTTCCCGTCACCTATG
>DACJ01000027.1 GCA_002494765.1 Euryarchaeota archaeon UBA186 | reverse complement strand
GCTGCCTTTTTCCCGTCACCTATGGCTAAGATAACTGTAGCCGAGCCCCTTGCGATGTCGCCCCCCGCAAAAATTCCCCCCCTGGTCGTTTGATTATCTTCATCCACGACAAAATAGCCCCATTTGTTCTTTTCAGTGTCTTTCGCCGATACGATCGGGTTCGCCTGCGTGCCTATAGCATCTATCACCATGTTAACATCTACAACGAAATTCGAATTTTCTATGGGGATCGGTCTCCTTCTCCCGGATTCATCTGGCTCTCCCAATCGCATTCTCACGCATTCCATGCCAACTACGTTTCCCTCCTTATCCCCCAAAATCTTAACGGGGAGGGTGAGCCAATCGAATATTATCCCCTCCTCCTCAGCATGATGAATTTCCTCCACTCTGGCGGGTGCTTCTTCCCTTGAGCGCCTGTAAACGATGTGGACCTCTTGAGCCCCCAATCTGAGGGAGGTCCTCGCCGAATCCATCGTCACGTTCCCTCCGCCTATGACTGCCACCTTTTTCCCTGCCTTTATAGGCGTATCATACTCCGGGAATCTGTAAGCTTTCATAAGGTTGGACCGGGTGAGGAATTCGTTTGCGGAGTACACATCGTTTAAGTTCTCGCCCGGAATTCCCATGAACTTGGGAGCACCAGCACCGTTTGCCAAAAATATGGTATCGTATTCTTTAGCCAGATCATCGACGCTCTTCGTGAGCCCTACGACGAAATCCGTGATGATCCTGACACCAGATCTCTTAATCTCATCTATTTCGTATTCTATTATCTTTTTTGGCAACCTGAACTCCGGGATCCCGTAGAGGAGCACGCCGCCTGGCTTATGGAGCGCCTCGAATATGGTTACGTCATATCCCTTCTTGGCCAGGTCCGCGGCGCACGTCAAGCCAGCAGGACCTGATCCCACGATCGCGACTTTTTTGTTCTTGCTTTCGATCCCACTTAATTCTTGATGTATCTCATTTTCCCTTGCGAAGTCGGCAATCCACCTCTCTAGCTTCCCTATGGAGATTGGTTTTCCCTTTTTATTTAATACACATGTCTCCTGGCATTGCGTCTCTTGCGGGCACACCCTTCCGCACACCGCCGGCAAACTGTTGGTCTCCAATATCTTGAAATATGCCCCCTCGAAATCCTCATTTATGATAAGTTCGATGAATCCCGGTATATCCACCTCCGCTGGGCACCCATCAATGCATTGGGAGGTTTTGCACTGCAGGCATCTCTGCGCCTCGTAAAAGAGGTCTTCCTTGGTATAGCCTAATGGAACCTCGTTAAAGTTGTGAATTCTCTCCTCGGGTTTTTGTTCGAGCATCGGCCTCTGTTCTCTTTTCATCCTTTCCTTCATCGGTAAAAACTCAACCATCTACTCACCCTCGTAGAGATCCATCGCCAACTTTTCCTGTTCCTTATACCTGTTCAATCTGTTCATGAACTCGTCCCAATCGACCAAATGCCCGTCGAACTCCGGCCCATCTACGCACGTGAACTTCGTCTCTCCACCTATCGTGACTCTGCATGCCCCGCACATGCCGCTTGCATCGACCATGATCGAGTTCAAGCTCACGTCAGTTTTAACGCCGTATGGTTTCGTGACCAGCGCGACGTTTTTCATCATTATTGCCGGACCGATGGCCCATACCCTCTTAACGTCCCCTTCATTTTCGAGCACCTCTTTTAAAGCCTCGGTCACGAATCCCTTCCTGCCGTAACTCCCGTCGTCTGTCGTGATAATGACCCTCGACGAGTCCCTTCTGATCTTGTCCTCCATAAAGAGCAGATCTTTTGTCCTCGCTCCTATGATCGAGATAACCTCATTGCCCGCCCTTTTCAGCTCACGAGCTATGGGGTACATCGATGCTATGCCTGTGCCGCCACCGACACATACCACTTTCCCATAATTATCTATCTCTGAAGGGTTACCTAAAGGCCCTACCAAAGAGAAGAGTTCGTCCCCCTCACCCATCTTCGAAAGCTTTGCGGTGCTCTTACCCACTACCATGAAAACCAGGTAGATTAGATTTTCCCTGTCGTAATCCGCGATCGTTAGTGGAAACCTCTCCCCCCTTTCATCAGTCATCAGCATTACAAATTGACCTGGTCTGGCAGATTTAGCTACGACTTTTGCCTCAACCCATATCCCATAAAGCCCTTCATGGTATACTTTCTTGCCAACGATCTTGTACATATACACTCTCCTTTGCTACCTATACCCTACCTCATATTGCGGTATGCCACCTTTTTACCCCGGGATTTACGCCGGAGCAGATAAGGTTCATATCGCCCTGTGCGCCTACTATACTTAGAAGGTCGAGAACTCTGCACATTTTTCTATGGGGTACGGATCTTGAGAATATAAACTTTACTGGGCTTTCACGTCTTTTCCCAGGGAAAGCCCAGAGTCCGATAAGAACACCGATCGCGATTATCTGAAGGCGTTGGAGCATGAGCCGAGCTCAAAGCAAATCCATCTGTATTAGATCCTGTCTTCGGGAATCTTGGAGCGCCTAAAATGTCGTTGAGAAGAGACCCTTGCTCAACTCATCAGGTCAAACGAGCTTTTTGTAAGAATATGCATCCTCCTCGTTAAAGCAGTATCTTACTCTTCTAAAATCTCTTCTTAGTTCGATGACCTCTTTCTTAACCGCATCTTCATCTTTTTCGTCCATTACCGCTTCTTTCAACAATTCTGCCACGCGTCTCATCTCGCTTTCCTTCATACCGGTTCTCGCCAGTTCCTGAACTCCTATCCTTATGCCGCTGGGGTTCTTCGGTTTTTTCGGGTCGTCATATGGCAAAAGATTCTTATTAACTATTATTCCACATCTTTCGAGCCTCTCAGCGACCAGGTTTCCTCCCCCATACTTTTTTACGTCAACAGCTACCTGGTGCGATCCAGTAAAGCCCAGGCCTTCACCAAGGACCCCAAAGCCAAGCTCGTGGAGCGATTGAGCAAATGCTTTTGCATTTTTCACTATTTGCCTTGCGTAGTCTCTGCCAAAAGCAAGCTCTTCAGCAAGAGTTATGCCTAAGGCCGCTAACCTATGAAGATGGTGATTGCTCACAAGCCCTGGGAATACGGCATTCTCAACCTTTTTTTTCTCCTTCTCGTCCTCTATGTTACCGAGAATTATCCCGCCCTGGGGCCCTGGAAATGTTTTGTGCGTGCTTCCAGTTAACAAGTCAGCGCCATCTTTTAGAGGATCCTGGAACTCTCCCCCGGCTATCAAACCCATCACTTGAGCTCCATCATAAACGATTTTAGCTCCAACCTCAGCGATCGTATCTTTCAGCTCTTTCAAAGGAATCGGAAATAGAAAAAGGGACTGGCCAAAAAGAGCTATCTTAGGCTTCACCTCTTCTACGAGCTTCTTTGTGCCATCTATATCCACGTTTAGCGTTTCCATATCATATGGGTAGTGATGAACGGTTAGTTCCCTAATTCCTGCAGCTCCAAATCTTTGATGGCTTATGTGGGCACCTTTGCTCGTGTCAAGCGTCGTTATTGCATCGCCAGGTTTGGCAAATGCCGAAAAAACCGCCAGGTTTGCTATCGTACCGGATATAGTCTGGACGTTTATATAATCGCAATCAAAAAGTTTTTTTCCCATGTCCTCGCATCTCTTCTCCACCTCATCTATGTATCTACACCCCTGGTAATACCGGTATCCGGGTTTTCCTTCCGCATACCTACCTCCAAAATCGGTTATGAGCATCTCTTTTGCAAGGGGACTCATGACGTTTTCGCTTGCCGTCATTGGGAGCGACTCACCGAAAAACTCGTTATTTTTTATCGCCATTTCCCTTATGAACCCAGCATCATCCATTTTAATCACAACCTATCTATCCGAGATACTTAGAACTTTGCGTCCTTACCTGATTTCTATAGCTTCAGCTCCCGACATCATCGGAGGAAAATACCGGTATGCACATCCCTGCTCAAGATCAACTTCTCAGCATCTCCATGAATGCTTCAAGCCTCGTTTGAACCTGAGCTTCTGAGAAAACCCTCGAGTCGGTCATATCCGCTTCGATTACCACGGATGGTATGTCGATCATCTTTTGGATCTCGTACTGCCCAAACGAATATGGTTTGCAACTTCTGTTGCTGTGGATCACGACTCCATCTACGCCGTACGTATCGATTAGCCTGTTGACGATCTCGGCCATCCTCTCCAAACCTATATTTAGATAAATCGGAGCGTAGGCCTCGGCTATGCCCCTTATAGGATCGGAACTGCTCAATTCCCCGAAGTCGGTCCAGGCGTTGGTATAGGTGTCAGCTACCAGGCAGGCGTTATGGTCCGAG
>DACJ01000020.1 GCA_002494765.1 Euryarchaeota archaeon UBA186 | reverse complement strand
GTTTGCAGAGGTTAAGAGAGAGTCCTTAGCTGCTGCTGAGAGGTTACTTGATGGGCCCAACCATTGATGGTTGCTATAGTGAAAATGATAAGGGCTAATACAAATGCTATTATAGCCCAGATACCATCCAAAATAACTTCTTCATCGATATTGAGGAACTCAGCCGTGCTCCCACATCCCTCGATTCATTTAATTATCCCCCGTTGGCCACTTTCATATCTATAGACCTCCCTTTCTACCCGCTAACAACCCATCCGATGTGTTATCCTTATCAGTATTAAATGATGCAAGACAAAGCCTACTAATTTTATAAGGGCGAATCGACAGGAAAGCGAGTCTACTCTCTGTTTACTGAGCTAATCGCCCCTTTAGTCAAGCCTCTCGGTCTTTATCACCACCACGTCTCTTACAGATACCACATCTTCGAACGGAAACATTACGTTCCCCTGCGCATCCTGCCTGAAGAGCATGGGGTCAACGCCTTCCTTTGGCTCTACCACTATGTCAAGGAGTTCCCCGCTCTTGGTGTTCATTACAACGTTTCTTATCGTGCCGAGAATTCGCCCATCGTTGCTGAGTGCGGGCATCCCTCTCATCTCATCCATCGTTATCTTCATATCTTTCTGGTACATGCTAACACCTTTATCCTATAATACTATATCTAGCTTATCAAATTATCGTTAATCTTTGGTTTAGATTCACCTTCCCTTCGTGCTCGCTATTTTCGGAAGCAGTAAGCACGGCATTACCCCGAAAGCTGCGACGAGAGCTAGCACGGACCATGCAGCAGGCCAGGCAAACGAATCACCCATAATTGCCACTGTCTGTCCTGCGATCCCGCCAACTGCCTGTCCCATTATAAGCGCTAATCCGGAGATCGCACCTGCTTCATGTGGGTCTAGATCTGCCGGCAAAGCCCATCCAGGCCCGCTCGACCATGGGCCCCCAATGCCTAGCAAGAAGGTACCCGCGACGATGAGGGCTGGGATCCCGGTCTCGACCAGCCCTGGATAGACGACTATCAGTACGGTTGCAAGTCCAAAACCCAACGATACGGAGTACGATCTAGCTCTAATGGCTCCAATTCGGAGTATCAGCTTATCTGAGATAACGCCCGATAATGGTGCAGCGACCAAACTGGCTAGAGAGAAGAACAGGATCGTCAGACCTATCATGGTAGCGTCAACTCCCTGAGCACGTAGATAAGGGGCAGCGTTACCGGTGGTCCCAAATACCACCCAACAATTTATGGATATTATCCACACCGTTAGCCAGGTTGCGCCCGATCTATATATGCTAACCTTATCTCCCTTCCGTGTCTCTTTTCTTTCAACTCCCCGCTCCAACAGGGGTGGCTCCCTGACCAGGAACACCCAAATGGCTGATAGCATCAGCATAACACACCCAAGAAAGATGAAAGTGTGCGCCCAATCGCCCAATGCGACCGCAAATAACGCCCCCACTCCTGAGTTAACTCCCACAAAAGTCATGAAGACCCCCTGTGCCATTCCCCTCTCCTCTAACGGAAACCACAACCCAATCAGCGGAGAAAGCACCCCAAATGGCAGGCCAATACCCTGAAGACCTCTCAGAGATAAACAGATAGCCCATGAGATTTGACCTTCAGCTAAATTGGGAAGCAGGGGTATGATAAACTGTGGAACTATTAGAAGAGGGGCAAAGATCAGAAATGTCCTCCTAAATCCTATTCTATGGACGAGATTTCCCTGCAAAAAATTTCCCGCCCCCTGAGTAAATACGGGTATGGAGAATCCAAGCATAGCTATGGGGTAACTACTTACGCCAAATGAATTGTTTATGCTGTCAATCCCAGCTTCCACCTCTTGAGTCACGTTCATGACCCAGGTGATCTGGACCATGAAGAAGAACATCATCAGCGAGCCGCTGGTCAAGAGGATGACCCATTTGTAATTCTTGCCCCCCATTCAAATGGCCTTGAGGGTGTTCTCCTCTACGAAGGCTCTAACATCGTCTAGAGTAGCGCGCTTAAGCCACGTACTCACTTGAGAGATTCGCAATCCCGCCAGCCCATTAGCTAGCACCAGTCTTTCATCTGCCTTCAATCTCGCAAGGATTCCGTATATGTTACCGCCATCCCATAAGTTTCCAGCTCCAATGGATCTGTATATTGTCTTTAGCCTGAAGGTTGGTACTATATACTTAGATGAGATCGTGTAGTCGGGAGTGTGAAGATCCACGCTGCAACCCAGCATGCCTGAGAGGTCACTTACTTCGTCAACGCTTAGTCTGTCCCCTGTATGATCGATCTCAAAAGCTCTCATGTAATAAAGCGCTTCAGCTTCACTTAAGGATGTCCTCACCCTCCCCTTGCTATTCCTCAATATGTTGAAGAGTATGAGGAAGTCCCTCTCATGCCCCGCAGGGTTTCCCGTCGTAAGATAAATGCGGGATTTAGTTTTCTCCAAAACGTGTTGGAGGAGCTCCCCACCGCTGCGGTTGAGCCAATAGTTGTTGATGCATATGAGGTCGACTTCGCTGAAGTCCTCCTTTATAATGAGGGACGGTGGAAAGTTTTCGTTCGATCCTGGATAGCACATCCCTATGTTTATATCCGGGGGAAACCCAAGGGTGGTGGCGAGTCCGGGCGTTCCTTGAAAGGACTTTACCTCCACACCTGGCAGAAGCAGATCGCTCATCTTCTCACCCATCTCGCCCGCCCTCGTTAATAGCTTGCAATCGACTCCCAAAGAGGCAAGTGAAAAGGCTATACCAGAGGCCTGTCCGCCCCCCTCTACCTCCTGCCTAAAGCCCTGCAGCTCCCCGCTACCGCGCTCATAAGCATCTCTCAGAGATTCGAGGAATTCGTCGAATGAGTACTCATATCTGACGATGCTGTGAATGAAAAAGTCATGGAGAAAGACAGCTCTCGCCTTCAACTTCGGAGGACTTCTTAGAGCTCTAAGGGTCCTGGCTTTCAGGTCCTCGGCGTTCTCCTTTACCATCATCACCATTTTTAAGACCTCTTGAAGACTCCTAACGCTGGCTCATACACTCGACCACTTTCCATGAGCTGATCGATGGCCTTTTCTACCATGTCCTCACCCATACCCCCTTTTAATGCCTTTTCCAGGATGTCTTCCCATAGAGCCCCCCCCTCCATCTCTCCCCTACCCTCGAGAGCTCCCACTATCTTCAACACCTCCTCATCCAGCACTCCTTCCTTCGATATGCTCTCCATCGTTACCTCTTCCTCCTCAAAAAGGTACTCGAGTGCATCTTTAATGCCTCCCGTGAAGCGATCTAGATCGATCTCATCGTACCTACAATACGCCATCGCGGCCCCTTCGGCTATATGCTTTGGGTATCGCATCGCCAGGAGCTTTGACCTTACTTCGTTCTCATCCTTCTCCATCCCCAGGCAAGATTTGATGGCGTCTATCCTCTCAATCATCAGCTCACAACACTTGACTATCCAGAGATCTCTCTCTCTCTTTTGAGTGAACGTGATCCGCTCAGGTCTGATTGATGCGTACACCACTCCCTCCTCTGGCTCGTAGACTCTGCCCTTTCCAACCAGGGCTACGTAGCTGGGGGTAGGGGCTGAGGAGAGAGATTGGCTTACCTCGGGTTGGAATTGACCGGAATAGATGGAAAATATGCCGGTCGGGTCCGATACTCTAGCCCTGTAACCATTTTCGAGCTCTTCCACTTCAGTGAGCACTCCGCACACGTAGACTCTGTTGACAAGACTTCCGAGGGGGGTTAGCAAGTAGCTCGGTACCCTCTCCCCCTCACCCTTGATGTATATCGAGGAGGAATTGAACTCCATGCTAAGGAGCCTTCTAGAGGTTTCCCTTTTCATCGGATTCCCTCCAGCAGGCCTCCCGCTATTTTCTTCGGATCCTTATCCTCAGCGGGTTTGATGATCTTGACCATCATCCTCAATCCAAACTCATCTGATCTAGTATCCCCTATCACCTCGTATCTCCTGAGGAGAAGCTTCTCCTCCATCTCTCTCGAGACTATAGCGGGATCCATCGCATTTTTGGCATCGTCCTTGAACTCTTCGAGCGTCTTTCCTAGCAACTCCTCACAAAGCCCCCTTCCGATGATCATCGAAAGGTTTCCCGTTCCATCGTCGAGCACGCCCTTTATCCTTAGATCCCAGACCCCATCAACCTCGCCATGTATCGTACAATTGTTCCCCTTTACGGCTCGCCTGCAAATTGGGCATCTGACTATCAGGCCACTCCCCTTCTGAATTTCCAACAGTTCCCCATTGACCTCGACCTCGAAACCTCCCCCTCTATCTTCCAGCTCCCCGATGGAGAGTTTAAGGCGTTTGGCCTCGACCCCTTCTTGGCTTTCTTTAACCTCGGACTCTTCACCTATGCTCAGCGAAAGCAGCCCAAGCCAACTCCTCACCATTCCGCTCATCTCGACCGTGTCGCCCTCTTTGAAACCGAAATCAACCCATGACGTAAAGGGCATCCTGCCAGTCTCGTCCCCTATTACTCCTCTGATGAACTTCTTGTCGTTTTTCTCCCTTCTCTCTGCGCTAAGAATCTTTCCAGTAACGGTGACCCAACCAATATCTCTGACATCGGCTATCTTCTTCCTCTCCTTTTTCTTTTGAAGGCTGCCGAACTCTCTATCACTCTTCAGCAAAACGCTCTGTCGGTTTATTACTATCTCCGCTTTTCCCTTCCACTCCCTGACCAATCCCTTTTTTATCACGACGCTGTTACCCTTCTCGTAGGGGATATCGCGCCAGGAGGTGTAGGGCAAGCTGCCTGTATCATCTACCAGGAAGCCGTAATAGGCCTTTTTTGGCTCATCCCCGAGGTTCACCTCCCTCTCGTTTATGGTGAGGATCTTACACTCGAGATTCACCACTTCCCCCGCTCTTTCAGGCCCGATATTTGATAGGCGGGTCATCTCCTCGCTCTTCGAGGATATGGCCCTTTTAGCCTCTTCCAATGGGATACCCATAGATAAATATTTCTCGAGCTCGTTTGAGTCCGAGCTATCATCCGCCTCTTTCACGGAAACCTCCTTTTCCTTTTTTCTAAGTAATAGTATGATACAGTATATCTAAGTTGGTATGATTCAGTATATGTAATTTTCCAATCGACACCACCGATAGTTTTAATTGACTCCCGCCATTTTCATCTCTGTCGATGTTTCATCGCGTGCTTATAGCCACGGACAACTCAGATCTAGTCAGAAATGCGGTCGAGTACGCGGCCGAGCTGTTTCCAGAGGGGGAATTCCACATCATCTGCGTGGCGGACACCTCGGATAGATCGGTGCAGACCTCGTCCCTACTCATGGATCTCCGAAAGAGGTTAGCGGAGGAGGCGATAGATAATACCGCCACCATCCTGGAGAGGAAAGAAATAGCCCCGGTAAAGTACATGGCAATAGGCGATCCCGTGCGGGAGATAATCAAATACACGAATGAGAAAGGGGTGGACCTCTTGGTCATGGCCACTCACGCTCTGACGGCCAGCTCTAGGTTCCATCTGGGGGGTACGTGCAGGAAGGTGCTGGAGAGGGTGAGGTGCTCCTCCCTTCTCTTCAGCCATCCCTGTGAGCCGAGGAAACCTAAAAAAATTTTGAACCCATCTACGGTATCTTACTATTCGAGATACGCGAGCGACATTGCCATCTCCTTAGCAGGAAGGTACGGGGCAGCGATTAGCACCATACTGCTGGGTAGGGGGGATTCCGTCGATAAAGAAGAGAAAAGACTGAGTAAACTGGCCACTGAGATGGAGGTGCCTCTGGAAATCTTTAGGTTAAGAGATGAGGATAGGATAGAGAGCTGTAAATGTATAACCGGATATGCCCCATCACACGATTTAATAATTCTATCCAGGGGAAGCAAATCCGTAGCCTACCTTTTCCGCTATCTTTACCGGGAGCTGGCCCTCGGCGATCTGGAGAAGGAGATGATCGTGGAGAGCACCATACCTTTGCTGGTGGTGGGGGATTGAATGTGCAAACATGAAAATGCTCGCACAGGCCTAAATGGCTCCGGGAAATAAAGGTCGGTAGGGCAATCCTTATCTACACCGACTCGCATCTGCCCCTCTTGTAATGGTACCATCAGATTTATCCTGGCTGATCTCTCTTGCGATTCTCGTCGTAACCTATGTTCTGATAGTTTCGGGAAGGATCCACAACGCAGTCGCGGGTCTGGTGGGCATTTGTCTAACTCTGCTGATCGGGGGCGCGCTCGGCGATGTGACTTTTGATAAAGCTGTAGGTTACATCGACTTCAACACGATCTTTTTGCTCATGGGGATGATGATAATCGTGAGCGTTATCTCCCAGACCGGCCTGTTCCAGCTCTTGGCGCTGAAGAGTTACGAGCTGGCATCGGGCAAGATCTGGCTTATGATTGTCATCCTCTGCTCGGTGACAGCCCTGCTCTCTGCATTTCTCGATAACATGACCACGGTGCTCTTGATGGCCCCTGTAACTATAGAACTATCCAGGATTTTGAAGATAGATCCAGTGCCTCTGATGATCTCGGAGGCACTGTCAGCGAACGTAGGGGGAACCGCTACGCTCATAGGAGACCCTCCAAACATAATGATCGGGTCCGCTGCGGGATTTTCTTTCGTTGATTTTCTGGCGAATCTGGGCCCTCTGGTACTGATAATTTTTGTCGTTTTGATAATCATCTTATACGGGTTTTATGGTAAGAAATTTAAAGATGCCGGGGAGAAGAAAGTAGATGTAAAAGAGCTTAGAGAGAGATATAGGATAAAGAATAAGGGCCTCTTCTACAGAGCTCTGGGTGTTTTGATATTCACGACTATTTTATTTGTACTCCAAGGCGTGACCGGTATGCCGGTATCTGTGAGTGCTCTGTTGGGTGCAACGGTCCTACTGATAATTACCAACGTACCGGTGGGAGAAGTTCTGAAGAGAGTCGAGTGGCCGACCCTCATTTTTTTCATGGGTTTGCTGGTCCTCGCCGGAGGAGCAAATGATATGGGTCTGTTGCCCATGATCGCCGATGGCATCAAAGTTCTATCCGGCGATAGCGAGGTTTTTGTGATTCTCCTGGTTCTCTGGGTATCCGCCATATCATCGTCAGTCCTTGGGGCCCTGCCCATGACCGCCGTTATGATGCCGATCGTAGCTGAGCTCGGGGGTGGGGACCTTTATTGGGCCCTGGCAATGGGCGTTTGTCTTGGGGGGAATGGCACCTATCTTGGGACGGCGAGCAGTTTGGTCTTGACGGGCGTGTCAGAGAGCTATGGTTATCCGATCTCATTTTGGAGATACGCCAGAGTCGGCATGCTCATAATGTTCATCGCCGTTGGCATTTCCTCCATTTACCTTATACTGAGGTACGTCTAGGCGCGTAAACTAGATAGGGGAAACTTCATTTGAGGGGTTATGGGCCTAGAATATGAAAGGGTAGAAGACATCGACCTGGAGAGTGCGGATAAAGTGAGCGATCTTATCGCCCAGATGGGGGAGGGTGGGGGTTTTATGGCATCTCACCTCTCTAAAGCTCTAGATACCTTAGAACAGATGGAAAGAGATGAATGCTTGAAGTTCTTATCATTTCCAGCGTGCATCGTATCGACTGGTTGTAGGGGGGTCATCAAAACCATGGTGGAGAAGGGATTGGTAGATGTGATAATAACAACTTGCGGCACCTTAGACCACGATTTGGCGAGGGCTTGGGCCTTCTATTGCAGAGGGTCCTTCACCGCTGATGATGCAGAGTTGCATAAAAAGAAGGTACACAGGCTCGGAAACATCTTCATCCCTATGGAGAATTATGGTATCGCTCTAGAGAAGGGTTTAAGGCCGATCTTTGAGAAGCTCTATGAGGAAAAGAAGGTCTGGGGAGTAAGGGAGCTCATCGAGAGAGTTGGTAAATCCCTGGATGATAAAAAGTCCATATTGTACTGGGCCACCAGAAATGAAGTGCCCATCTACGTGCCGGGCATATTCGATGGGGCTTTTGGATCGCAGCTATGGCTTTTCTGGCAGGATCACAGGGATTTCTCCATCGATCCATTTAGAGATGAGCAGGAGCTAAGCGATCTGGTGTTCGGATGCAGAAAGAGCGGGGCCCTGATCGTTGGAGGGGGAATATCAAAGCACCATACCATATGGTGGAACCAGTTCAAGGATGGTCTTGACTACGGCGTCTATATAACCACAGCCATGGAATGGGACGGTTCCCTATCAGGTGCTAGGTTGAGAGAGGGGATCTCATGGGGAAAGGTCAAGGAAGAGGGGGAGGAAATAACCGTCGAGGGCGAGGCCACCATGCTTCTCCCCTTTTTGATTAAAGGATTGATAGAACGATTGGGGATAAGAAGGGTTAAGTAAGCGAGTGCGCATTAATAAGTATGGAGAAAGAGGGCGCTAACGAGAAAAAGGTCGGGGTCATATCTCACTATTATCCTGGAATAGGGGTGGCGGTGGTGGAGGTGAATGAAGAGCTCAAAGTGGGCGACGAGATCGCCATAAGGGGCTACACCACGGATTTTACCCAAAAGATAGAATCGATGGAGATAGCGCATAAAAAGATCGATGTAGCTAAAAATGGGAACTCAATCGGGTTAAAGGTGAAGGATAGGGTTAGGGAGGAGGATAAGGTATACAAAGTTCGGCTTTAGCTCTCCTTTTCCATTTTTCCCATCTGGATCGGCCCTCATCGGTTCAATTCTGATTACTTAGGCAATTATATAAGGAGAAGCACATATCGGATTGAGATGGACCACATGGAAATTGCTCTCTCTCTGGCAAAACGGGCTTTGGGCTCGACTAGCCCAAACCCAGCCGTTGGTGCCGTGGTGGTGAAGGATGGTGTGGTAGTTGGAAAAGGGTATACTCAGCCACCCGGTTCTGATCATGCCGAAGTCATGGCCTTAAGACAAGCCGGTGAAAAATCTCGTGGAGCGATCATGTACGTCACCCTGGAGCCATGCTGTCATTTTGGAAGGACTCCTCCGTGTACTGAGGCCATAATCTCTTCGGGCGTATCCGAGGTTCATATCGCCATGCTAGATCCAAATCCCCAGGTTTATGGGAAGGGCAGCGCTCAACTCGAAGAAAACGGCATAAAAACCATCGCGGGAGAGCATGAGGAGGAGGCCCTGGAGATAAACGAGGGGTACATCAGGCTCATATCCACGGGCGTCCCATTTGTCATCGCGAAATTTGCCATGAGCATCGATGGCAAAATCGCCACAAAAACCGGCGATTCGAAGTGGATAAGTTGCGAGGAGTCCAGAGAATACGCCCACAACCTTAGAAAAAGGGTCGATGCCATAATCGTGGGGGTAAACACGGTTCTTTCTGACAACCCGAGACTTACCGCGAGGGCAAATGGAAGAGAGATCGAAAAGCTTAAGGTGATCGTGGACTCCCATGGGCGAACTCCCTCAAACGCTAGAGCGCTTAGGGGGAAAACGATCCTCGCTTCCGTCGCGCCCATGGATACAAATAATAAGAGAAGATTTGCAGAGCTTGGGGCAATGGTCCTGGAGCTTCCCTCCAGAAATGGATTGGTCGACTTGCAAGAGCTTTTGCGTGAGTTGGGGCAGGTGGGTGTAACGAGCGTTTTGGTGGAGGGAGGGGGAGAGCTTCTGGGATCCTTTTTTGATCAGGGGCTTGTCGATAGGGTGTATGTCTTCATCGCGCCGATACTCATTGGTGGGGAAGCTACAACGATATCTGGGAATGGAGTAGAGAGGGTCGCGCAGGCGACTCGACTTCAAAAGGTGAAGGCCGAAAGGCTCGGTGAAGACGTCCTCATCAGCGGTTATGTGAGGTGACCATGTTCACGGGGATTATCGAGGAAGTGGGTAGAGTAAAAGGGATCCGTGGAGGAAAACTCGCCATCTCAGCGAATGTGGTAATAGATGGGACGAAGCCGGGGGATAGCATGGCTATAAATGGGGTCTGCCTCACAGTTATCTCCGTCCAAAAAGATTCATTTTTCGCAGATGTAGTGCCAGAAACCTTCAGGAGAACCAATCTAGGTGCTTTACGGACTGGCGATGCCGTGAACCTCGAGCGTCCATTGAGAGTGGGAGATCGGATGGGAGGGCATTTCGTGCAGGGGCACATCGACTGTACGGGCAGGGTGGCCTCCCTCGTCCCCGAGAGGAGTGCGATCTTGATGAGGATCATCTCCCCCGCCGAGATTATGCCCTACATAGTGGAGAAGGGTTTTATAGCGGTTGATGGCGTGAGTCTCACCGTGATCGATCTCGAAGCGTCCTCATTTGCGATCTCGCTGGTCCCTTATACCGGAGAACATACTAACCTGGGGGGCAGGAGAAATGGCGATATGGTCAACCTCGAAGTGGATGTTATGGGCAAGTATGTAGAACGACTGCTAGGGAGAGGAGGGATAACCAGGGAGTTTCTTGCTAGGCATAGTTTTTTATAATCCTTTCCAATGATGAGTAGAGGTGCGCTATGCCGATAGCATCCATTGAAGAAGGAATCGAGCGGATAAGGTCGGGGAAAATGGTCATCGTCGTCGATGATGCCGATCGTGAAAATGAGGGAGACCTCGTTATGGCTGCCGAGAAGGCCACGCCAGAAGCCATCAACGTTATGGCGAGATATGGAAGGGGGCTTATCTGTTTGCCCATTACAGGAGAGAGGCTCGATGAGCTGGGAATCCCGATGATGGTGAATGACAACGAAAACACATCTTCCTTTGGGACCGCATTTACGACCTCTGTCGATGCAAAGACTGGAATCACGACGGGAATCTCGGCCTATGATAGGGCCACCACGATAAGGGTAATGATAGACCCAAACACCAGGGAGGAGGACATAGCAAGACCGGGGCATGTTTTTCCGCTCAGAGCAAGAGAGGGTGGCGTTTTGGTAAGGGCGGGCCATACTGAATCCGCTGTGGATTTGGCCCGCTTAGCTGGGCTCTATCCGGCTGGCGTGATATGTGAGGTCATGGCGGAGGACGGAACGATGGCTCGTCTACCTAAGCTGGAGCAAATCGCGGAGGAGCGCGACATTCCGATAATCACTCTAGCGGACCTTATCGCCTATCGCTATATACATGAAAAACTGGTGAAGAGGGTGGGTGAGGCTAATCTCCCCACGAAACATGGAGACTTCAGAGTCATCGCGTATACGAGCGATGTTGACCCGGCAGATCATCTGGCCCTGGTGAAAGGTGAAATCGACAGTGAGAAACCGACCCTCGTGCGAGTTCACAGTCAATGCACCACAGGAGACGTCTTCGGGAGTCTCAGGTGTGATTGCGGCGAGCAGGTGGCCATGGCTTTAAGGATGATCTCTGAGGAGGGGGCAGGCGTTTTCGTTTACATGAGGCAAGAGGGTCGCGGAATTGGTTTGCATAACAAGATCAGGGCCTATGCCCTACAGGACCAGGGGTTGGACACCGTGGAAGCAAATATAGCTCTTGGATTCGCCCCAGACCTTAGAGATTATGGAGTTGGTGCTCAAATCCTCATGGATCTCGGGGTCCGGAAGATGAGGTTGCTCACAAATAACCCGAAGAAGATCGCTGGGCTTGAGGGATATGGGCTCTCCGTCACTGAAAGCATCCCGCTAATGGCTGAGATAACTCCTGAGAACTTCACATATCTTGAAACGAAGCAGAATAAATTTGGGCACACGCTCAACATAAAAAAGGAGGAAGGGAAATGAAACGGTATGAAGGCGGCCTTCTTGGTAAAGGGCTCAGGTTCGGCATCGTCGCTTCGAGATTTAACGAATTTGTAACGGTGAGATTGCTCGAAGGCGCCAGAGACTCTCTCAAGCGGCACGGAGTAGGGGAAGAGGACATCGATTCCTCATGGACGCCCGGAAGCTTTGAGATCCCCCTGATCGCTAAGAAGATGGCCGAGAGCGGGAGATATGATGGTATAATCTGTCTCGGCACAGTCATTAGAGGGGATACACCACACTTCGAATACGTAGCATCCGAGGTGAGCAGGGGGATAGGGAAAGTGAGCCTTGAGACCGGCACACCGATCATCTTTGGTATTATCACCTCTGATACCCTGGAGCAGGCGATCGAGAGAGCGGGGACCAAACAGGGGAACAAGGGCTTTTTGGCAGCTGAGGCCGCTATAGAGATGGCCAACCTCGTAAAGAATCTAGAGAAGGGATAGAACCCACTCTTAGAGATCTCGTGAGATATGCTATAGTGCACCTTAGCGCTCAAGCCCAACAGTGCGGGCGCCGGGATTTGCAGTTTTAGTGGTAAATAATCTATAAAATAAGAA
>DACJ01000086.1 GCA_002494765.1 Euryarchaeota archaeon UBA186 | reverse complement strand
CGAGGCGTTTGGATCTTACCTGTGGATTGAGAACAAGGTATCTCCGATCTTGCCGTGGTTCATGGGAGATGTCTTCGACGATGCGGAGGGATTCATATACTCCAGAGCCCCGTACCTGATGCCAAAACTCGTAGTTGAGGTAGAGAACACCGGAAATGTGCCCATAGGAACCCATGACGTGGATATTATCATCGATGGAGTATATATGGAAGGCAGCGAGAGCGCCAGGGTCGTGTCCCCCGGAGATAGCTTCACCATAACGATATCGACCACGGAAATGCCGAACAGGATAAAGGTCGTCACCCCAAACGGGGTAAGCGATTACTGGTTCGGGTGATTATATGGAAGGTATTTCTGAAACTATAATGTTGGTGGCCGTGCTATGCGCTTCCGTGTTGGCGGTAGGAGTGATGCTCAATCTCGAGTTCAGGTTCACCGATGTCATTGAGGACAGACTGCAGGCGGAAGCTGGAGGAATAATGGGGGAGATAGAGGTGATAAATGATGAGCATACTCCCATCGGTTCAGATCTTCATCTCTACGTCAAGAACATAGGGAGCAAACCGTTAGAAGGTGAGATCAGGGTATACGTGGATGACAAGCCAGTGGAAATAAGGGGGATCAGCGGGGTCAACGCCAAAAAAGGTGATGGATGGTTCGTGTTCGGCTGGCATACTGGTGTTACCATGGATATAAAGGTGGATCCGGGCAGCGGAAATGGATACCACTCCTACGTGGTTGAAATCGTGGGCCCCCCAGTGATCAGAGATGAAACTTTGATCAAGTCCGCTTGATTTCAGGATGATTTCCTCACCCCTTCTTTTTTTCTCTTACGATGATTTCCTCACCCCTTCTTTTTTCCTCAAGAAGAACCTACGGTTCTCTCTATTCTCCCTTAAATCTCAAGAAGAACCTACCTCAAGAAGAACCCACCTCAAGAAGAACCTGCGGTTTCTCCTCTCTACTCTCCCTTGTGGGAGATTTAGAAAGGAGATTTCCCTTCTTCTTCTGAGAATAAAAATCGAGCAAACATTTTATCCGAGAAGACTTTAAGGGATAGAGCGGGGATACCCGAGTCTGGTCTAAGGGGCAGGGCTTAGGACCCTGTGGCGTAGGCCCTCGAGGGTTCAAATCCCTCTCCCCGCATCGAACTATAGGTTTAAATCGCCACAAACGATAGGGTATCTGTGCAAGAGACTGACATTTACGACTACGTACTCCGGCTTGAAAGAAAAGTTGAGTTAATTAAAGGAGATAATGAGCTCTCGCAGCACAACCGAGACAGGATTTTCGAATTCCAGCGGCACTGCCTTGCGAATGGGATAGGGAAGGCACGCGTGCTCAGGTACCTGCATGACCTCCCAATTATCGCCAAGCTCCTGGGAAAGGACTTTGAGGGTGCCACAAAAGAGAGTATGGAGAGGGTGCTGCAGGAAATAGAGACTTCCCATTATGCCTCGAGGACGAAGATAGATTTTAAGGTGAGCCTGAAAAAGTTCTACAAGTGGCTAAACGGCGGGAAAACGTGCCCCAAGTGCGTTGATTGGGTGAAGACCACCGAGAAGAAAAACAGTAACAAGCTGCCTGAAGACCTCCTCACCGAGGAAGAGGTCAAGCGGATGATTCAGGTATCCATGAACCCTCGTGATAGAGCCCTCATCTCAGTTCTCTGGGAGTCGGGCTGCAGGGCAGGTGAGGTCCTATCAATGAGGATAAAGCACGTGAGCTTTGAGGACAGGTTCACCAGGGTAACCCTGCACGGCAAGACGGGAATGAGGCGCATGCCCCTAATCGATTCCACGCCATATCTCGCGGAATGGATCGAGAACCATGCTCTGAAGGGCGATCCAGACGCGCCGCTGTGGATCGGGGTTGGAACTGTCGGGAGGGGCGAGATGTTGTCATACCCATCCCTCAGGAAATTGCTGAGGGAAGCCGCGGGAAAGTCCAAGGTAAAAAAAGCGGTGAACCCCCACAACTTCCGCCACTCGCGGGCAACCTACCTGGCAAACCACCTTAAAGAGGCCCAGATGACCCAATACTTCGGATGGGTGCAGGGATCTGACATCCCTTCCGTGTACGTGCACCTTTCAGGCAGGGACATAGACGATGCGATCCTCGAGATGAGGGGGCTGAAGCCAAGAGCGGTAAAAGGGGAGGATACTCTCGCGCCGAAAGAGTGTCCACGGTGCGGTTTCGTGAACAAGGCGACAGGTAAGTTCTGCAACAGGTGTGGGCTAGCTCTAGACCTGAAGACGGCACAGGAGGTCGAGGAGAAGACGAAGTCCGCAGACGAGAAGCTGTCTCTGGTTTTGGAGAGCCTCTTCAAAGACAAAAAGATGGAAGAGGTGCTTAGGGAGAAAATCAGGGAACTTAACCTCCTCTGAGCGATCTGTGATCCCGCCCTCGCTTCTTTTAGCCCCTCGCTAAGCAGTTGCTGTTCAGGTTTCTAATATTCACTCCAAAGTTTCTTAGCAGGTCGTTGGCTACGTCTAGATTTCCAAGTGCTTTTACAAGGGTGTACTCGCTTCCAGCTAACCTTGAGCTGAAAAACCAAATGCCCATTGACTCTTTCGGGTTTTATATTATAGGCACTTAAGACATCAACAATCCAAGCGGCTATCCCGCTCCTGTTCATCGTCTGGTTCTTGGCCAAGGCTTTCACGGTTCCTTCGACCCAGATGTCCACAGGCTGGAGCAAATGCTTGTTCTTAACCCCATCGAGCAAAACCGCCATAGCATCTACTAGGTCCCTGAGATAAAATGAGGCACCCTTGTTTTCAACTCCCCGGATCCTCTTAATCAGATCGAATGCACCTGTGATGTCATGGTCCGCAACAATTAGGTCGCAGATAAAGCTTGTAAGGCTCTTCTCCTGCTCAGAGATCCCACTTCGGATTGTCACCTGAACACGGGGAACGGGCCCTTGGAATATGGTGGGTAAAGGGGGTTATTCCTCGGGGTTTAATCCCCGGTATCCGAGTAGCTGACTGAACCTCTGCCATACAACATCGGCTGTTTCCTCGGTGAGCTTATTCCTGCTTTGCCTCTTACAATCTAGCAGGGCGTCAACCCCTACGTGGAAGTAGTCGGATCGCCTTCCCTGCCTCTCGAACGCATAACCCTCCAAGAATATGGCTAGGGAGTCCCAGACATCCGTAGGGTGGTTAAATGCTTGTTCTAGAGGGGAAGCAGGTAAAGCTCCCCGTAGAAGCAGGCGACCTGCTCGAAAAGACGTAGCCACTGCGCTCCTCCTACCTCGATTTGCCCCTCACGTCTTCCTTTCCTGCCTTCCCAGATTTAAGTCGTATGGTGGCTTACGCAAGAAAGAGAAAATTTCAGATCCTAAACTCTCTAGAATATCATTAAATATCCTATCTAAATCTGGATCTTCGAGTCTATCTTTCTCCCCTTTTACTTGGGACCAGTACCTCTTTTCAAGATCTCTGACATCATATAGGTCAGACTGGCGACACTTTACGAGGCGGTATTCGATCTCGGACAAAATTCCAGGAAAAGAGCCGTCAAGCACTACCATCACTTCCTTCTGAGCTTTGAGGAGCAAATCTTTCAAATGAGAGCTGAACCTGGCAATGGGAGCGTCTTCTCTCTCTTCTAAGGCTCTCCGAGTTTCTCTCAGGACGCGCATCCGCTCCTTCCTCTCCAGGCCGAGGAGGGAAGAGCAAATTATTCCTGCAGGACTTTCTGAGTTTGCGCAATCTGGCCTCTCTCCTTCCTTAAATTCTCTATCCAACTCCTTCTCGATGAGATCCACGAATTCTCTCGACTGCTGGAGGAGTGTGTCTGAAGGCATGATGCTCTTTGGTCGCGACTCTTCGGGGGAGCCAACTCCTTTGATGCTAGTAAAGTACCCGAAGAGACCGATCCACAGGTTGAGGGTTTTTAAAAGCCAGTCTACCGCAAGATCTGAGTGCACTGGTTTTTTCATGAGTGCATCGATCTCCTCGCCAAGCATCCTTTCTCTCAATTTCATGTTAAGCCTCAGGAGCTTCTCAGTCAGCTTACTAAGCCCCTCGTCGATCTCTCGAAGCTCCTTTTTTTCCTCCTCGGTGAGGGAACCAACTTCAAGACCGTAGAATGTCGCTACGAAGGAGGGTGCAATCTCTGCAATTTCATACAAGCTCAGCTTTTCCGCCTCCCTCTCCCTTACCAGCTCACTAACGTATGCTCTACTGGGGCGGTATAAATTCCTACCTTTTTTCTCCACAGTCTCTAGAACTCCGTACCAGAGCATCATATCCAAGTACTCAGTAACGACCCTGTCCCGTAAGCCAGTTCTCCTCTTTATCTCGCTCCAGGACAGCGGCCTGACCTCCCAAGACCCATCGGTGTACAACTTGAAAGACCAGGCATTCGCGTTCATCATCTTTAAGTAGGGGTTCTGTTTCCTCATCTCCTCGAGTAATAGTTTAGGGGCACACGCCTCCTTCTTACTCTTCTCAGTCACAGAGACCCTTATGATTTCTCGTATTTATATTTTACTTCCCATAGTGAGGAAGTATATTTTAAGCTAAGAGGTAGTTTTTACATCGTCGATGAATTCCCCAAAAGTGGACGGAACAGAAGAGGTCTTGGAGAGGCTGCCAAGGTCGCTTCGGGTATTTATGAAGTGGTACGAGCAGGTGAAGCGGGAGGAAGGAGACAAACGTAGTGCTGAGCGAGGATGACGTGCAGAGGGTAGTCTGCCACCCAATTTCGCGGGAATGGGGCGCTATCCTCGGTGCGTCGACGACGACCTGTAGATAAGGAGCGCACAGATAGCGATCGAGAACAACGGAGTGGACGAGTTTCTGAGAGTAATGATGGGGGAGGTTGAAATGTCATTCTGCTCGATGCCGTCTGGGATCTGGCTCCCAGGAAGCAAGGAGAGGGGAGGTAAGGAGGAATGGTTTGAGATGCTAGAAGGATATGCAGAGAAGTTCAGCGTTGAGAAGTTCCTTGAGAACCTGCTAATCTTTCTCAGGAAAGCGCTCTAGAAAAGGGGTCTATATATAGAGTTGGCGAAGGCTTATGGGGAATGGGGGATTACGTCAGGTATCTTATAGCATATGCCGTCATAAAAAGTTAGTAGTTTCTATTCGTTTTTTATCGAGAATTTGCACGTTATTCGGGGGTAGGGGCCCCTAGGGGTGGAAAAAGGCAAGAAAGAGCAACATATAGGCTACATTTAAACTACATATAAGCAACATTTAAACTTACTCAAGGCTATACAGTATTATCGGTGTTGTAATCCTACAAGGGGAATAAAGAAATCAACTTTTTTGTGGATTGTCTTTTTATATTATAAGAAGAGCTAATTCTCTTTACCTAAGTATTTGATGGTGAAATCTTTATTCCCCTATAGTTTTTACTGGTAAATAATGGTTGCTTCAGTTCTGGGAGTAAAAACGAGATTGAGGCAGAGCTACCATCAGCTCCATGTGTCAATCGCCTTAGCTTCTTTGAATATGTAGCGGCCTCTAGAGCTCTAGCTATCCTTCTTATATCCCTTCTCATGCGCTTCAGGGGTTTCATGAGTGAGGCGTTTAAGGTGTATCCCATTTAAGGGGGAAGAAGGCGATCGGAG
>DACJ01000013.1 GCA_002494765.1 Euryarchaeota archaeon UBA186 | reverse complement strand
ATCGGAAATATAGATACTTTTTGAGAATCAGTGACTGCTTCCCGCCCTAAAGGGCAGATTAAACTTCGATACCGTCATCGTTGGCGGTATCTAGACGATGGCATGGATAAGGTCTGGCATCACACTCAGTTCTCTGAGATCGACCCCATGCCTACCAGCCACCTCCATCAGGACATCTTCGCAAGTTTTGCTCGCTTCCTTCCTAAACTTGTACCTGTACTTCAGGCACCACTCTCGGGCTCTGGCCAACGCTATGGCTACCCCTAACTAAAGACATCATAACCTCCAAAGCAGGGTTCTAAAGCACTTATGTGCGCCCTGCTTAGGAAGGCAAGTCCTTTCTAGAGAAAAATGGTATGCTCAGAGCAATTCATCTACGCCCTAAAGGGCGGAGATTTCTTGCTCATAAGGTTAAGATTTTATTCTTGGACTATTATAGGTCATCGTGCCCGAAGCAATACAGCTCCTAAGAACCATAGAGGATCTGAAGAAAACGGAGGTTAAGGACCTAGTTAGCGCTCGCGTGCGGGAATTTGAGAGTGAAAAAACCGATGAGGGACTCTTCAGTGAACTGTGCTTCTGCATTCTCACAGCGAACTTTGACGCTGAAAGGAGCATAAAAATTCAAGAGGAAATCGGAAAGAATTTTTTAACCCTGACGGAGCCGGAGTTGGCCAGTGAGTTAAAACAGTTGGGCCATAGATTTCCGAACACGAGAGCCAAATATATAGTGGGGGCCAGGAGGCATACACTAAGAAAAATCATAGATTCGTTTGAGGGGGAGGAGCTGCGGGATTGGCTAGCTAAAAATGTAAAAGGGATCGGGTATAAAGAGGCCAGCCACTTCCTAAGGAACATCGGCTTCAAGAATCTCGCCATTTTGGATTTTCATATTATTGATGTATTGGTAAGGAATGGTTTGATCCAAAAACCTAAACTCACCAGAGAGAAATACATGGAGATCGAGGAGCTACTGAGATATATAGCAGCGGAGGTAAACCTAAACCTCGCTGAGTTGGACCTCTATTTGTGGTTTGCGGAGACCGGCAAGGTACTAAAATAAAATTTCTCGTCTAGATGAAAAACCTTAAATCGTAAAATTCCTTTTTAGTAGGGAGGTGATAATATCTCAAGAGTAGAGGGAGAGATTATAGAGAGAAATGGGATTGACTTGGACGTTTTGATCGATAAACTTCGAAAGGCAGCAGCTGCAGAAATGCTGACTTACTATTATTACACCCTACTAAGATACAACCTAGCGGGGCCTGAAGCGGAGGGTATGAAAGAGATAACCGAGGATGCTAGGCTGGAAGACAGATGCCACTTTGAGATCCTGGTGCAGAGGATATATGAGCTTAACGGCGAGCTCTACCCCACACTGAAAGAGCTTGAAGAGGACTCCGCCTGCGGCAGCCCCTACCTACCAGAGGATAGAAGCGCAAAATCCATACTAGAAGTTCTCCTCGATGCAGAACGCTGCGCCGAGAGGGTGTACCACGATCTCTGCAAATTCACCTTTGGTAAGGACCCCATAACATATGATTTATCGCTCGCGATCCTGCACGAAGAGGTGGAACACGAGGCCTGGTTCGAGGAACTTTTAGGCATGGGGCCCAGCGGCCACTTTAGAAGGAGATACCCAGGAGAAAGCCCATATACCAGAAAATTCAGGCACATCGAGAAGGAATAATTAGATAGACGGAATCGATTACATGAAGAAGGAGGTATAAAATGGAATTTAAAGATTTGCTGCAAACCGCGGATTGGAAGAGCGAAAAACATGTTCCCGTTATAGAGTTGCCGGAGAAGGTCGCAAAGGATGAGAACATACAGGTGAAGGTCGGAGTAGGAAAAGAGATATCGCACCCAAACACGACACAGCACCACATAGCCTGGATGGAGCTGTATTTCCATCCCGAAGGTGAGAAAAACCCCTACCTGATAGGAAGGACCGAGTTTACCGCTCACGGGTCCTCCGTGGAAGGTGCTGACACAAGCACGGTCTATACCCACCATGAAGCGACCTTTACCTTTAGGACTGGGAAGCGAGGGACGCTGTACGCTCTGTCCTCCTGCAACATACACGGTCTTTGGGTCGGAACCGCTGAATTGGAGTTGTAAGGCGTTACGCCCCGACCCCTCCACCCTTTCTTTTTTGTCTATTATATGAGAAATGTCCATTATATGAGAAAATTTTCCATCGATGAGCTAAGCAAATACGACGGCAGGGATGGAACCATTTACATCACATATCAAGGAAAGGTTTACGACGTCTCAACCAGCTTCCTCTGGAAAGGAGGGAAGCATCAGGTTGTTCACAAAGCTGGTCAGGATTTGACTGATGATCTCAAGGATGCCCCACATGGTGTGGAGTTTCTCGAGAAGTTTCCCGTTGTTGGGATCTTGGAGAGCTGAGGTTTCTCTTTTCGGACTGAGCCCTAAACTAAACTTCGAAGAAAGAAGCGATAAAAGTTAAAAGGGCTAATTGATTAAAGAGTTGAAAGTGAGATCATGTTAAGCGAAAAGATGGCAGATGCTCTGAACGGACAGGTCAACAAGGAGATGTATTCCGCCTATCTGTATATGTCCATGTCCGCTTATAGCACCTATACGGGATTAAAAGGGTTCGCCAACTGGTTCATGGTTCAGTACCAGGAAGAGATGACGCATACTATGAAGATATACGACTACCTTAACGCACAGGGGGCACAGGTAAAACTTGCGGCTATTGCGCAGCCGCCAACGGAGTTTGTCTCCCCTTTGGACATGTTTGAGAAGACTCTCGAGCACGAGAAGTTCGTCACAAAGTCCATCAATGAGCTCGTTGACCTTGCGATTCAGGAAAATGATCATGCGACAAATATCTTTCTCCAATGGTTTGTAACTGAACAGATCGAAGAAGAAGGCAATGACACAGAGATCATCTCTGAGCTAAAACTCATCGGTGAAGACGGCAGGGGACTGCTCATGCTCGATAGGGAACTGGCACAGAGGGTCTTTGTGCCGCCTGCGGCCAGTTCCGAGTGATCTCAAAGCCTCTCCCTCTTTTTTACCTACGGATCCTAAAGTGACCGATAGTAGAACGAATTATGGTGGAAGACAGAACTTTTTGACCTCTTCCACTGCTAGCCAAAGCCATACTATATGGTCAGTTTGTTATGTCTTTGTCTATAGCTAGTACGAAAAGGTTAAGGCGCATAAAGCTATTTCGCCTAGAGAACAGGACTACACACATAGAGAACAGGAGGTAGAGAATGGATGAGAGTGAGAAGAAAAAATTGACCACGGGTCAGGGTGCGCCCGTGGATGATGATAAAAATTCCCTCACCGTTGGCGAAAGGGGACCGACGCTCCTCGAGGACTACCGGTTCATAGAGAAGCTCGCTCATTTCGCCCGAGAGAGGATCCCGGAACGCGTCGTTCATGCCAGGGGAACGGGTGCTCACGGCTTCTTCGAGGCCTATGGTAATGCAGCTCAATACACCTGCGCGAAATTTCTCCAGAAGAAGGGAAAACGCACCCCAGTGTTCGTGAGGTTCTCCACCGTTATTCACTCAAAGGGCTCTCCAGAAACGGTGAGAGATCCAAGAGGTTTTGCCGTAAAGTTCTACACCGAGGAGGGAAATTATGACATAGCCGGAAACAATCTTCCCGTCTTCTTCATAAGGGATTCGATCAATTTTCCAGATGTTATCCATTCATTTAAACCCGACCCGGTAACGAACATACAGGATCCAAACAGGTACTGGGACTTCGTCTCCCAGATGCCCGAAGCGACAAACATGATGACCTATCTGATGTCGGATCTTGGGATACCAAAGGACTACCGGCACATGAACGGTTTTGGGGTAAACACCTTTGTCTGGGTGAACAGAGATGGTAAGAGAACCTATATCAAATACCACTGGATCACCAAGCAGGGCGTTGAGAGTTTGACCCGGGCGGAAGCAGAAGAGCTCGAGGGCAGAGACTTCCAGCACGCAACCCGGGATCTTTACGATGCGATCGCCAAAGGCGAATATCCAGAATGGGAACTGTGCGTCCAGTTATTGGACCCAGAAAAAGAGGGAGAGCTTGATTTTGATCCGCTTGACGACACGAAGATTTGGCCCGAAGACGATTTTCCCCTACTGCCCGTGGGCAGGATGGTCCTCGACCGCAACCCTGAGAACTTCTTCGCTGAAGTAGAACAGGCGGCTTTTGCACCAGGTTCTATGGTGCCAGGCGTGGAGCCTTCCGATGATAAAATGCTGCAGGGGCGGATGTTCTCCTATCAGGACACCCAACGCTACAGACTTGGGCCAAACTATCTGCAGATCCCCATAAATCGTCCCAGGGTGGAGGTAGACAACAATCAACGCGATGGTCCCATGGCAGTTGAGAAGCAGACCGGATCGATCAATTACCATCCCAGCGGTCACCCAGGTGCATTAAAAGAGGCTGAGCCGTACCCCAAGCCCGAGGGGCGCGTCGAAGGCGGGAAGATACGGGAGCAAATACCAAAGACGAACGACTTCGAGCAGGCCGGGGTGCTTTACAGGAGCATGTCTCGGGAGGATCAGGACCATCTTATAGACAATATCGTGTACGATATGAGAAATGTCGATAGAGGGATCCAGGAGAAGGTCGTATCCTATTTCGTCCAGGCGGATAAAGAGTACGGCGAGCGCGTCGGAAAAGGTCTTGGCATATCAGAATAGGCGACATCAAGAGAATACGGCTTATCGATGTAGAACCCCTTCCGATTAACCGAATCTGTATGGAGAAAGCATTAAACCCACAAATGCGCTCTACCCTAGTAGGAGTAGGTGATAAGATGGATATTGAAGGAGAGACTAAAATGCCCCTTTTGGGCGATAAAGCGCCAGATTTTGAGGCGCAAACGAGCCAGGGAACCTTAAGGCTTGAGGATTTCAGAGGAAGCTGGCTAGTACTGTTTTCGCACCCCGCAGACTTCACCCCCGTGTGCACGACAGAATTCATGGCCTTCTCCGAACTTTATGACGAGTTCAAGAAGAGAAACTGTGAATTGCTGGGACTGAGCGTGGATAGCGTGTCCTCGCACATAGCCTGGGCCAGGAACATCGAGGCGAAGACCGGGGTTAAGATACCATTCCCCATAATAGCCGATGGCAACAAAGAGGTGGCCAAAAAATACGGCATGCTCCACCCCGGACAGAGCACCACTGAAACCGTGAGGGCGACGTTTTTAATAGACTCAGAGGGTATTTTGAGGTTGATCCTCTATTACCCCTTAACCACTGGAAGAAACATGCAGGAGATACTGAGGTGCATAGATGCGCTCCAAACCTCGGACAAACACAAGGTGGCTACGCCCGCGAACTGGAACAAAGGAGACAAGGTCGTCGTGCCAGCTCCGATAGATCAGGAGTCCGCTGAATCCAGGTTAAACGAGGGTTACGAGTGCGTAGACTGGTATCTCTGCAAGAAAGAGATAAAGGAGTAAAATGCCCTGCATATTGCCGGACGGAAACGTCACGGAGACGGCGAAAAAAGTGCTGTGGGCCGCTAAAGAAAAGACCGTCGAAGAGATAGCAAAAGAGGCTGGCTTGCCTCTATTTAGGATTAGGGGCAGCATAAGAGAGCTATCAAAAGCTGGATTCGTAGAACAGAAGGGCGATAAATACCTCACCACCGAAGAAGGAAAGACGAAACTCTAATCTTTTCTTTTTTTCTTCTAATGCTTAACGGATGTCCTGGTTCCGCGCATCTAAAAACACCCACCCTTAAGATTAAGAAGTGTCCTCTGTGGGGCGGATGTAGAAGTCTTCTCGACCGACGTGAAGATGAACTGTCCAAACTTCGAAGGATTTAATAGTGCACAACTTCTTGAGGGAGCGATGGTAGAATTCATTTCTAAAAAAGTGAATAGCTCTGGAATTCGAGGAAAATCGCATTCACCCATCAACCTTAATAGGCGGTGAGAATGAAGAACGCAAATAATTTCGAGGAGGTACCAATAGAAAAGCTAAGATGGCGGTGCGATCCTAAGGGCATCGGTTTTGAATCGACCGACGAGGTGGAGGCCTGTACCAACATAATAGGTCAAAAAAGAGGCGTGAACGCCCTTCGCCTTGGTCTGGACATGAAGAGCCCGGGTTACAACATATTCGTGACCGGATTAGTTGGGACTGGTAGGAAGACCGCCATTAAATGTATGCTCGAGGAGACCGACCGTATCAAGAAAATACCCGACGACAAGCTCTATGTGAACAACTTCAAAAATCCCGATTCACCCCGACTTATCAGGTTGCCAGCTGGGCAAGGTAAGGAATTTAAAAAGGGTATGGGAAGGGCCATCGAATACATAAAAAAGAGCATACCCGCGGTCTTCGAGAGCGAGGGTTACGAGCGCAGGAGTAAGGAGATACTCGATGAGGCACAGAACAAACAGAGAGAGTTTATAAAAAAATTCGAGGAAGATGTCAAAAAGGAGGGGTTCACCCTTACCCAGGTCCAGATGGGTCCCATCGCAAGACCAGTTATATTGCCCATGATCGATGGAAAACCTTCGAATTTTGAACAGCTCTCAGCACTGGTTAAAAGTGGCCTTCTCCCGCAAGAGAGACTGGATCAGATCAAGAAGAAGCACTCGGATCTAACTGAAAAGATTGAGGAGGTTTTCAAAGAGATGAGGGACATCGAGAAAAGCGCAAATGAAAGTCTCAAATCCCTCGATAATGAGGTTGTGACCCCTATGGTCCAACGCAGGATCGACGATATAAAAGATAAGTGCAAAAACGATAAGGTCAACGAGTATCTGGACGAGGTGAAGGAGAGCGTCATAGAGAGACTTGACAGGTTCCGGAAAAAACCGGAAGGTAAAACTCTGGTCATACCGGGGTTACCGATGCCTCAGGCAGATCAGTTCATGGAGTATAACGTTAACCTTCTCGTCGATAATTCAGGCGCTGAGAAAGCGCCCATAATCTTCGAGACATCCCCTACCTACCGAAACCTCTTCGGAACGATCGAAGTCACGCCGGACAGGTTCGGAAGCTGGAGAACCGATTTCAGTAAGATAAAGGCCGGCTCTCTGCTTAAAGCGGATGGTGGCTTCCTCATAATTGAGGCTCTTGACGCTCTAATAGAGCCTGGAGTCTGGCCCGAGCTCAAAAGGACTTTGAGAAATGGTAAGATCGAGATCCAGAATTATGCGCCTTTGTATATGATGTCCATCTCGGCGTTGAAACCGGAGCCGATAGAATGTGATCTGAAGGTAGCGATGGTGGGCGACCCCTTTCTCTACGGCTTGCTCTACTCCAGGGATGTCGACTTCAAAAAGATATTCAAGGTGAGGTCGGACTTTGATTCAGTTATGAATCTTGAAAGTGAAAGCATCAATCAGTACGCGACTTTCATCAAAAAGATAGCCTCAGATGAAAAGTTAATGGCTTTCGACAGCAGCGCTGTCGCCACCATAGTGGAACATGGAGTGAAGAAGGCGGGCAGGCAAAACAAGCTGTCGACACAATTTAACGACATGGCGGATATTCTGCGAGAAGCGAATTTCTGGGCTAACAAAAACGGCAGTTCAAAGGTGACCGGGGAGTACGTCGAGATGGCAATAGAGGAGAAAATAGATCGCTCCAGGCTCATTGAGGAGAAGATCCAGGAGATGATCGATGAGGGTATGCTCATGATAGACACCGATGGCAGCGTCGTGGGTCAGGTGAATGGCCTCTCCATCTATAGCATGGGGGATTATTCCTTTGGAAAACCCTCCCGGATAACCGCTAGAGCTTCGCTCGGTTCCACAGGCATAGTGAACATCGAGAGAGAGGCGGAGCTCAGCGGAAGGATCCATGACAAGGGGGTTTTGATACTCGCTGGATATTTACGGTCCAGATACGCACAGGATAAGCCCTTAGCTGTGAATGCAAGCCTCTGCTTTGAACAGTCTTACGGCGGTGTAGAGGGAGATTCCGCCTCTTCTACCGAGCTCTATGCACTTCTTTCCGCGCTTTCTGAGCAACCAATACACCAGGACATAGCGGTCACGGGCTCGGTGAATCAGAAGGGGGAAATCCAGCCCATAGGCGGCGTGAACCAGAAGATAGAGGGGTTCTTCGATGTGTGCATGGCTAAGGGGCTAACGGGCAAGCAGGGGGTGGTAATACCGCACCAGAACGTAAAGGATCTGATGCTGCGTAAAGAGGTCCTAAAAGCTGTCAAAGACGGAAAATTCCATATCTATCCAGTAAAGACGATAGACCAGGGAATCGAGATACTAACAGGGGTAAAATCGGGCGAGAAGAAGGGGGATAGATACGAAGAGGGGACCATCAACTACCTAGTGGACGAAAAACTGGGGGAGTTCGCTGAGAGATGGAGAAAGTTCAGAATAGGCGAAGAGAGAAGGATGTAGCGGAAAAAAAGGAAAAAAATAAAAGATATATATGCCTCAATAGGTCCCACTATCGGCACGGAGTCCAGATCTGCGGGTACATCTATGACCCTGAGAAAGGAGATCCGGATTCGGGCATCCCTCCCGGCACGCCGTTCGAAGAGCTGCCCGACGATTGGGTCTGCCCCATATGCGGGGCCGGCAAGGAGGATTTTGAGGAGGTTGAGTGATATCATATTCACTGGAAATTAATTCCGAGAATAGATCGATAGATAAAGTACTTATACTGAGCGAGGCGATATGAAAAAATTTTTTACGTTTATCGTAGGGGGAAAAGCTGGACAGGGAGTTAGAAGGGCTGGTACTGTAGCTGCTCATCTTTTTGCGCAGATGGGCAGGAACGCATTCCAGATGGATGATTATCAGAGCCTTATAAGGGGCGGCCACAACTTTGCCGTGGTTAGCACATCTCTTGACGAAATCAGCAGTCAATACATGAAGGCTGATCTTGTTGTTAACTTTGATGCCAGAAGTTACGAGATTCATAAGGGGAACCTATCCGAGAACGGCGTCATGGTTTGCGACTCCAGTGTTAAGGGGAGATTAACTCTGCCCATCATGTCCG
>DACJ01000088.1 GCA_002494765.1 Euryarchaeota archaeon UBA186 | reverse complement strand
TGGACAAGGATGATTTCTTTAGAAAGGTGTGGGAGAAGCTCCTCATCGATGAATACATCAAGACGAAGAGATTCGCGTGGGAGAGCTATTTTCAGCAAGTGACGGAGTGGGAAAGGCGGAGATATCTGGAGGCATTTTAGTGAACGATCTCTCGATGAATTTTTACCCCTTCTCACACTTCTCGACCATCCACGAGGAGTTCTCTAAAATGGAGGATCAGAAAAAGGAACTTTGTGGGCCCTTTACCCTCGCTTATCTGTTGAGGGGGATTGGGTTCAAAAAGATGGAAAAAAACGAGATTTACCAGGATTATGCCGCCTCGATAGCCCGAGTTAATATAACTCTAGAAGAAGCAAAAAGATGGAGAGAGATAACCTCCAGTATCAAAAAAGGACTGATGTCCAGAGAAGAGGCCGAAGAAAAGTTCGAAGAGGTGCTCTACGATTTCGAGCTGCCAGTAACTAAAGACCCAAAAGAGGCTGGCTGTAGCACCGAGGGGTTAAAATTCGCCTGCGAATCTATCACTGACTGGAGAATCGCTGTAATTCCGATACCCTCAAGAGGCGATAAGATCTACTTTACGAGGGATCGGTTCATCAAGTTGATCGAACTCTTGAAAGAGCTTAGGAGCGCAAACATCGAGGTCATTGCCAACTACAACACTGGCAAACTGCTCGATGTTGAGGATAGATCGTACAACCTCGTGAACATAATTTTAAGGGATTCATCTTTTTTCCCGCTCAGCAAATGGGTCGCAGGTCACTTCGTTAACTTGGCCGGTTTCTGGGAGTTTGAAGGAAATAAAGACACTCACGCGATCATAAGGGATACGCACAAACGTTTTGGATTCCAAGGATACCACCTGCAACCCCTTGAAAACTTTAGAAAAGCCCTCATCAGAGACGATGGTCGAGAAGGTGGCCTGTTGATCCTTGTGCCTGATGAGAATCAGATGAAAGTTGAGGAAGGAATCTTAGATCTCGGTTTGCCATTGAGAATTTTGGACAATGGCAGTCCATTCCGAAGCGCGCATGAAGCTGGGAAAAGGAGTTAAAGAAGAGCTTAAAGAGAGTGTTTTCGCCACTCTACAGTAGAGCAGTGCTCTTGATGACCAAGAGCTTTATTGCTTCGTTAGCTCTCCTAACTACCAACATCTTTGGCTTCTTCGTTTTCATTGAACGTCCAATTACGTTTGCGGTTAAAACTTTTGCACAACGCACATGGGAAAAAGATTAAATGGCGGCCCCTTTGCACTATGATGATAAAGGCCCTGGTCACAGACGTTGATGGTACGATAACCGATGGGAAAAGACAGGTCCATCTGAAGGCTGTCGAAGGATTGAGGCTCCTCGAGAGGACGGGGATACCCGTAATGCTCGCGACGGGCAACGTAGAGCCCATCGCAAAGGGATTATCGACCTATATGGGCACCAGCGGTCCGATAATCGCCGAAAACGGCGGGGTCGTTTCCTATAAGGGCAGAAGATCCATTCTGTCGGATAGGACGAAACCCGATATAGCGTTTGAACATGTCTCGAAACACCTTTCTGTTAGAAAGGTCGACACGGATCTCTGGAGAGTGACCGAGGTCGCCCTGATAATGGATGTTTCCGTAGAGGAGGTCAGAAAACTCCTCCAGAATTTTGAGGGCGTGAAAGTCAACACAACGGGCTTCGCGATCCACATACACAATAGTGGAATCAACAAGGGAAGCGCCCTTGAGGTGGCCTGTTCTCTCCTGAACGTCGACCTAGAAGAAATCGTCGCGATAGGGGATTCTGAAAATGATATCGAGATGATCGAAAAGGCGGGAATGGGGGTTGCGGTAAAAAATGCGTCCTCGAAGCTTAGAGATAGGGCCGATATCACGCTTGAAGAGGGAGGGGGAGAGGGGTTTTACGAGTTCATGGAGGACCTCGTATCCAGAGGTCAGAAACGATACTGATGCCGCGGCATGTGGATAGGGGTGCCCGTGCTAGATAGTGAACTGCTTGTGCATCTTAGGGTGTTTTCTCTCTAAACAACACCTCTGTATGTGGATAGGCAATCTCGACATCTTTTGAAGCTCTGATATCGTTGAATATCTCCCTCAGGATGCCGGTCGCTATCTCATCTCTTCTCATCGCGAGAACATAATACCTGGCCGTCACATCTATTCCTGAATCCTTGAATAATATCCTGATACGGGATTCTTTAGAGACTTTTTTGGGGAATTTTTCATGGTAGGGTTTTAATATCTTATCGACAGCGTTCGTTATAATCGTCTCAGCATGCTCTAGAGAGCTTTCATACGTTGTGGTGGTGGTAACCTCGTCCAATATATACTCATTCTGGGCAGAATAATTTATTATTTCTCTCTCGAAGAGCGTTGAATTGGGCATCATGATGACTCTACCGGATTTCTCTTCACCTTCAATAGTCCCTCCCACCTCGTCCATATAGATGTGCGTTAGTGTTATATCTGTTATATCTCCCGTTAAATCCGAGATTATGACCCGATCACCTATGCTAAAGGGCCTCCTGATAGCCATCATCACCCAGGCCGCCATTCCGGTGATGGGTTTTTGCAAACCCCAGCCAAGGGCCGCAGTAATGAGACCAGCGGCTAATCCCAATTCCAGCCAGGAGCCAAAATAAGAAGATATGATGATCAGCAATAAAAAGAAAATAAATGCATATTTTACAATGTTGAGAAACA
>DACJ01000008.1:1492-5136 GCA_002494765.1 Euryarchaeota archaeon UBA186 | reverse complement strand
TTTAAATTTGGAGGAGTACCAAAAAAACGAAAGTTTTAACAGTGATTAAAGGCATGGGACACATGGTGAAACGATGGTGGAAAACAGGCTAAAAATTGGATTCTCCATTTTCATCGCAACAGCGCTTTTGCTGCCCTTACAAGGGCTTTCGTTGGGGGCAGAATCCTCCGGAACTTCTACCGACTACCAGTATGGTTTTCAAATCGGTGAGGAGAACCGAGATCTGTACAGAGATGTGATAGAACAGGCCCCCGAGATCGACGCTGCATCCACATATGGGAATTCCCTGGCCAGATACTACCCCTCGCTACTGGAGAGGCTAAGGGGACTGGCGGATTCCCTGGATCTGGAAATGGACAGATTGCTGGAGGCCAGGATATATCTAGCGGGCGTGCTGGGGAAGTCCCTCGGAGCCTGCACTGTGGTGGCCGCGGCGCCCCCCGCCACCGACGGAGGCATATATTCTGCATGGACCATGGATCTTTACTATCTGTTGAAACTGCTTCCGATCGGCGGCTGGTTTCCCTTGTTTACCGTTACAAAGCCACTGAAGGGTTACAGGTATCTGACATTTGGGTTGCCCGTCCTGGCCGGAATCGGTATGCTCAACGAGAAAGGCCTATCATGCGTAGTGAATGCGGTTCCCGTAGCTGATGGTGGGGACGGATTGTTGCACATGGATCTCATAAATTTGGCGATGGAATCCTGCTCAAACGCTGAGGGAGCGGCAGGTGTAATCCGCGATAACCCCAGGTTTTCGCCGGGACCGGAGGCTAGCGAGCTTGTATCCCAGTTCCTCGCCCTGAACATCCAGTTCGTGGATGCTGGGGGAGGTATAGCCGCCGTGGAGTACACTCACAACTACTTTGCCTTCGGTAAAGGAGAAGGCGGAGTAAGCGCTCAGACGAACATACATCAGTTCCTGGATCCTGCCCTTACGGAATGCCCCACTCCAAAAGAGATGCCGGCGATGACCGGTACGACGATGAGGCTGTATAGGGCCTGGGATTTGATGAGGCAGAATTGCGGAGATATAGATCTGGAAACGATCAAATCCATAATGTCTGACAGGGAGTTCGTACCTCTGCCGGAAGATGTGGATCCCTACCGCTACTCCGAGGATCCGAGATATCAACAGTCCATATCAAGAGATGGATGGGAGACCACCCTCCAGATCGCCATCGAGGATCTAAAAGCAGGCGATATAAACATCATAGAGTTCCTGATGGCCGTGCTCATGATGGGCGGCACATGTTGGTCCGTGATAATAGAGCCCGACGACATGATGATGCACTGGTGCCCGGGGCATCCTGATCTATTGCCTTATATACCCATCTACTGCGCCGACCTTTTGGATACGGGAGGAGCGCGGGGGACGAACCCGCTGACCCTCTACGTTCGCGTGACCCGTCTTGTTGGGAGTTTACTTAACCTGCCGGTCGTTTCGACTCTCGCAGCGGTAGTACACGATCTGATCGTTGAGATACTGAAGTGGATAGGAACGCCCTAAACCTTTTCTTTTTATTTTTATCTGAATACCCCGCAACTGCGGTTGGGATGGGGATGCTAGTACTGGCGTGGTATTGGACGTTGCTTTTCCCAAAGGTGTAGGGTAACAAGAATGAAAGTAGTGCCGCTTCCCTTACCGTTCTTTTATCCCATTAGGGATTCAAATATGATGGCTATCGATACACTATTCCAAAGATGCATCTTGGGACAAGATAGCCAGTAAGGCTTATGTATTCCAAACGCTATGGCAACCTATTAACCCATGTTTGAGACCTTTAAGGACTATGCTAGGGATCTCTGGCGGAAGTGGGGCCCTCTTGGAGCCATTTCGCAGCTTTCAAAAGATATCTACTATACCATCAGACTGCCCCACTTTTTCCTATATTTCCTCGCTACGGCCTATGGTTGGGCCATAGCAACCCGCACATTTCCAAACCCCATAATCTTTGTTAATCTGCTGTACTCTTTACTCTATGGGAGCCTGAGTTCTTTCCTCTCCGATGGATATAACATGGAGGTAACTCGACTGGCTATAGCCTGTATGAGCAATGGATTGTTATTTATCGCCATACTGATGTATAACGACTACTGCGATTATGAGATCGATGTTAAGAGTAAAAAGAAGGATACGCTACTTACCAGGAGGATAGTAAACAGAAATGAGCAGTTACTGATCGTGTTGGCACTTATAATTATCATCACGATAATGGCCTGCTTAGTGAGCTTGCCATTTCTCCTGATCACTCTGTTTGGCTTCTTTGGTCTATGGTTCTACTCGGCTAAACCAATTCAGACCAAACGAAGGGCTGGACCGGATCTGCTCTGTAATGGTTTTCATCCATGGCTGATCGCCGTATCTGGAGCGATAGTTGGCGTCCCGTCTTTAAAAGCCATCCCCTACATCCACTTTTTGTGTGTTGGATTTATGGGCATGATAATCTTCGCGTTGACCTGCTTTATGGACCTCGAAGATGATAGGGAACGAGGAGTCAACACCATCTGTGTCAGATTGGGGTTCGTGGGCTCTACGATCTTTATATTCGCTGTGATAGCTGGGCTCTTTATTCTGTTGGGGTTGGACTCATACTTTAACTACGTCTTTACCTTCAGGTGGTTTTTGTTAAGCTTCCCCATCATATTGGCCGGAATCGCGATAATCTTGTTTGGCTTTTTCAGATGGATATTTATATGGGGAGAAAGAAGGTGTTTTCCAGATCCAGTTTACTATAAAAAAGCCTATAGATACATAGAGATAGGCGTTCCAATAGCACTATTTCCGTTCTTCCTGTTCATAGTTGATTGCTCGCTCTATGATCTGCCCTGGTTTTAACGATGGGTTAATGGATTCTCAGCTCGCTCAGGCCATCTCTTTAACCCAGATCTGTAAATTCATCTTCCCTGCGTAAAGGAAGCCCCCTTCCCCCTTCTAACCCTCATCCCCAAAGTTATATCCTTTCGCCGAGCGCGCTATGCATCTATCTAGCTCGACTCATTCCCACCGATTTATCATCTCCAGGGTAACCTGTGCCGCATTGTCGGCGGCTAATTGGGCATATTTCTGCACTTGGAAGAACATGAGTGGCCCCACCTGGTCCGATATCCCCCTGATCGATACAAAGGGTATGTCGCTCTCCATAGCCAGCTTCGCCATCGGGGCGTTTTCCATCTCGACGCACTTAACATTTTTTATTTTGAGATAGAGATACAGAAGAAATTCGTCTACCATAATGGGAGTAGTCGTATAGAATCTACCTCGATGGATATCTAAACCCCCTGCACAATTCATAGCTAAGGAGGCTAGCGCTTCGTCAGTCCGATATATCTCGAAAGAAAGAGAGTCGAAATTAAGGTAGAGAACATCGCTGGCTACCACTATATCCCCCATATCAATTCCAGAATGAGTAGCCCCTCCGATCCCGGAAAATATGATGGCTTCAAGGTCGTAATGATCTATCAAGAACCGGGTACAGATCTGGGCTTTTTCCTGTCCCACCCCACATTTCGCTAAAACTACATTTTTCCCGTAAATCTCCCCTTCCCATATCTTGCTCGTCCGAAAGGTATCGCTTTCCTTCACATCCATTTGGGCAAGTAATAGCGCGACTTCATCATCGATGGCCGCTACGATGGCTATT
>DACJ01000008.1:0-1394 GCA_002494765.1 Euryarchaeota archaeon UBA186 | reverse complement strand
CCTTTTGCAATATAAATAGTTTGCCATAGTATTTTATGGTAGGGGTGCCCGAAATTTCTACAGATTAACCCAGATCTGTAAATTCATCTTCCCTGTACGTGGAGAGAGGGAGTTCTTTATCTGAGCCCGGAAGGTAATCAAACTGTTTTTGCACCCTCTCGCTAACTATCTTGAAGAGCTTTGTTAATTCGATGTCTTTTGGACAGGCGTCCTCGCACAGCCCGCAGCCAACGCAGAGTGTGGACATGTGCGCTAACCTGCCCAGATGGAATAAAAACTTGTCTCTTGGTACGCTTAAAACGCCCCTCTTTTCTACAGCTTTCTCATAGCGGTAGGGTTCATAATCAAAGGCCTTTGAATCGAAGTAACATTCTTGACAGTAGCACACGGGACAGACGGCCATGCAGTTGTGGCAATTCATACAATCTTCTAAGGATTCGGAGAGGGTTTCATATCCGTTAAACTGTCCTTTGAACTCATCCTCCATCTTTTTCCTGTTTTTCCATTTTTCTTCCAAGAATTTTTCCCTTGCTTTCTCGTCTATTTTGACATCCTTCAGGAACCCAAGCTCGGTCAGTAAAGTTTTCCCGCTATCCGTATTTGCCTTTATCCCTTCTCCTCCGACCCTTATGTAAGCGATGTCAGTCGATAAAGGAAATGGATATGAGCAGGTAGAACAGGCAGGTCGCATTTCCTCCCCGTTCTTGAAGCCCAGGCAGTCATATCCAACGGTGATGACGTTCTCGAGGTCGGCCTGTTTGAGCTTCACGAGTTCTCGCAGAGCCCTCTCCTCACAGGGTTTTAGAACAACCAGTGCTTTATTTCCCAGCTTTCCCAATCTCGTTATTTTTGAGAATGCCTTGGCTGCGCTATAGTTAAACGATTCGGGTATGGGGGTAATCTTGGCGCTATCGCCTCTGGCCACGAGAGCGTTGTTCTTTCCGTTATCTATGGGGGTGAATAGCAGGTACCCCTCTTCCAACGCCTTTTGCAAGAGCGCTTCTAAACTCATGGCATCGCCCTCCCTCTCTCTTTGCTTTTGAGCTCTTCGGCAAAAGCGTTCACCTCGTCCGCGAACTTCTTTCCCTCGCTGGCGCTTATCCATCTTAACCTTATCCTCTCATCGTCCAGGCCTAGGGATCTCAGGATCTCTTTGACTTCTTCTACCTTTCTCCTCGCTTTGTAGTTCCCGTCGATGTAGTGGCAATCTCCCGGGTGGCACCCACCGATGAAGACGCCGTCGGCTCCGTCCAAAAATGGTTTTAGCATGTAGCTTGTATCTATTGAACCACTGCACATAACCCTTATCGGCCTTATGTTTGAGGCATATTGCATTCTTGAGGTACCGGCCAAATCCGCAGCTGCGGAGGCACACCAGTTGCATATGAATGCGA
>DACJ01000105.1:36253-51646 GCA_002494765.1 Euryarchaeota archaeon UBA186 | reverse complement strand
TAGCGTCCAAAGTTTTGTAATGGCAGTGATAAAAAAACAGGAAGGATAACCTGACGGTCATCGTAACGGGCAGATGTTTCGTGCCCATCCGCTTTAAGGGAAGGTGTTCCTTACAAGAAAACCATCTTTAGACCAGGGGTTCCCCCACTTGAGCATCTACCTTTTTCTCCGGCAGTTCATCGGGCAACGAGAAATACGCCACGATCTCCATTATCCGGGCGATGAATAAAATCAACACTCCGACCAGGATTATCGTTAACAGGGCGCCTATTAAATACATCCATCCCACCGTCCCGAACATGTCGACTCCCGTGCGCTCTTTTATGCCTTCGTAACTCTTCTTTAAGAAATAGGCGGCTATGACAGACCCAACATAGGATATAATAAAGATTATCAGTAGAGGTGCTATCAAAGGTGCAATTACATCTAATATCTCCTCTTGCTCCATCTCTCCGATGTTTTCTAAATCTGGTAATTGGTTTAGGATAGTCATTGCTGCTATCACCACTACAACTACCACTATCACGACATTCGGGATGATATTGATGAGGTAATTGGAGAAAATCTTTTTATCGTTGGCCTCTTTAGAGATCTTGCTCACGGCAAGTATAACCAGTACAATCCCTATCAGAAAAAGGATCGGGCCGAGATAGAGAACAAAAAACCCAACAAAACCCCCCAACTAAAGCGAGAATTGCTCCTATGCTCCCATACATTTTGGCTTCGCTCAAACTCATAACATCAACTCCTTTTAGTGAAGATAGCAATCGCGACATATAAATCTCCTCGATAAAATTTATATATTGCGCCAGAGGGAAAAGTCTTAAGGCGGTGCTCGATAGGGGGCGATGAGACCCCTCAAGAGATTGATATCTGGGGAAGAGGCGCTTTTAACGATCATGGGAAACATAAGATCGAAAGAAAAAAGGGAGGAAGTAAGCATAAAAGAGGCAAATGGAAGGATGCTCTCTGAAAAAATAATTTCCCCGTTTGACGTTCCAGATTTCGACAGAAGCGCCATGGATGGTTATGCGGTGATAGCCGAAAGCACCTTCGGGGCAACGAACCATATCCCCAAAATCTTTAGGATAAAAGGAGAGATTTTTGCGGGCGAGGACAAACAGTTCGATATCGAGGGAAATGAATGCGTTAAGATAGCCACCGGGGCGAAGATGCCAGAAAGCTGCGATGCCATGGTGATGGTCGAGAACACAGATCTGAGTGAAAAAGGGGTTTTGATCTATAGGCCAGTCTATCCAGGAGAGAACGTGTCGCGCAGGGGGGAGGACATGAAGAGGGGGGATGTGGTTTTGGAAAGAGGCGTGCTGCTCAACCCTTCGAGGGTAGGCACCATAGCGGCGCTTGGTATAGAGAAAGTAAATGTAGCGAAGAAGCCAAGAATATCGATAATCTCCACGGGGGATGAGGTAATTCCATTGGGGCCTCCCTTGTCGCCTGGAAAGGTTTATGACATAAACACCTACACCATAAAATCCGTTGTGGAGAGCAACTTCTGCACCCCTGTCGTTTTGGGTATAGTGGGCGATGATAATGACAAGTTAAGAGAGGCCATTGAAAAGGGATTGGAGAACGACATGGTGGTGGTATCAGGTGGCAGCTCCGTAGGCGAGAGGGATATCCTGATCGAGGTCCTGGGAGAAGATATAAAGTTTCACGGGATGAGGGTCAAACCGGGCAAACCAACGCTCTTCGCTGTGGTTGGAGGAAAACCGGTCCTGGGATTGCCAGGATACCCATCAAGCTGTCTGACCAACGCATACATCTTTCTGGCTCCCGCATTAAGAAAGATGGCTGGTGCTCCCGATAGGGAGGAAAACGTGGTAAAGGCAAAGATGGGCCAGCGCATGCACTCGGTCCTCGGTAGAAAAGAGTATATGACTGTAAGAATCGAGGGGGGCATTGCGCACAGCGTCTATAAACAGTCAAGTGCCATAACGAGCCTCGCTTACGCGATTGGTTATGTGGTGATAGACGAGAACACTGACCTCCTGGATAAGGATGAGGAAGTGGAGGTAAAACTATTCAATTGGAGGTAAAAAATGGATCCAAATGAAATGGATGACAATCCATTTGGGAAAACAAAGCTGGTAGATCTGGCGGATTATCAGGAAGGATCGGTGGTGAGCAGAACGATAATTGACAAAAAGAGAGGTACTGTAACATTTTTCGCTTTTGATGAGGGGCAAGGGTTGAGCGAGCATACTGCCCCTTTTGACGCTTTGGTTTATGTTATAGACGGTGAGGCGGAGATTACCATCTCCGGTAAGCTCCTTAACCTAAAGGCGGGTGAGATGGTCATAATGCCAGCCGATCAACCACATGCTTTAAGGGCAGTAAAGAAATTCAAGATGATCTTGACGATGATACGATCTTAACTATCAGCTGGCGAATTAGCTTTATGCTGCTCTCTCTATTTTTTCGCCCCTTATCCCAATTGTAACCGCCTCGAAAGGGATATCTTTCCCGCTTCTTTTTAAAGCTTCCCTGGCGATATGCACAAAACCATAACAGCAAGGCACCTCCATGTTGACTACCTTCAAACTTTCTATGTCCGAGCTTTTTAAGATCTGCTCAATTTTGTCTATATAAGCATCGACATCATCGAATTTTGGGCAACCAATGACGACGGCTTTTCCCTTTATAAAATCAGCATGCAGGTTAGCGTAAGCAAATGGGACGCAATCCGCGATCAGGACTAATTCGGCATTCTCGAAATAAGGGGCCTGAGGTGAGACCAGATGGAGTTGCACCGGCCATTGACGGAGCTCTGAACCGATCCTTGGTTCTTCTTTTTCTTCTTCCCCGTTTTCCCAATGCAATATCTGAGTAGAGGGACATGTAGATCCCCAAGGAAGTCGGGAAACATGTGCATTTGGATGTTCCAAATGGTTTAGAAGGGGAGACATGTGTGCGATTGCCCCCGCGTCGTCGAACTCTTCAGCCTCCTTCTCTTCAATGGTCAAAGCGCCATTTGGGCACTCTCCAAGACATGCCCCGAGCCCATCACAAAAACTCTCCTTCACTAGTTTTGCCTTTCCGTCCACTATTTGAAGGGCCCCTTCAGGGCAGTTGGGAATGCAAAGACCGCAACCATCACACTTTTCTTCATCTATTTTTATGATTTTTCTTTTTATTTTCGTCATTTACTCGCTTTCATTTGTATCCAATTCTTTTAATTTTCGATAGAGCTCCTTTCCAACGCACTTTTCGGCGTAACTGCACCACTGTATGCATGACTTCTGATCGTTGTAGACAGTGAAGCCGCAATTTGCACAGTTCACCTTCACGTCTGTCGAGAAGACCTCAACGTCGGCGCCGCATTTGGGACACTTCTTTACTTTTAGGGTGGGTGTTTTTAAGTGGGCTGATCCTGGGCAACCATCTACCATCGGTCACCCCACATGAGCGAACTGTTTTTTTATCATTTGCGATTAGCTGCTGAGCATCTCCTTGATGTCGCTGACGGGATCGCTTATGAGCTTTATCCCATAGTTGTCCACGAGCACCTTCAGTATATCATCATTCACCCAGGCAGGGAGGATGGGCCCAAGATATATGTTTTTGACCCCTAAAGAGAGCAGGCTCCAGAGAATGGCCACGGCTTTCTGTTCCATCCAGCTTAAATTCAGTGTGAGCGGCAGTTCGTTTATCCCAACTCCGAACAATTCTGAAAGGGCCTGAACGATTTCTATGGCAACGATGGAGTCATTGCACTGCCCAAGGTCGATCATCCGTGGAATGCCATCGATATCTCCCAGATCCATGTCGTTAATTCTGAATTTACCGCAGGCGAGCGTTAGTACGACCGTATCTTTTGGCAATTGTTGAACGAATTCTCGGTAATACTCAGCTTTTTTAAGGGGCGAGTCGCAACCCCCCACGAGGAAGAAACGACGAATTTTTCCCGCTTCGACGAGCTCTTTTATTCTGTCCTTCAGTGATAGAATCGTGGATGTGGAGAACCCGGTGGTTAATACGACATCCCCAGGTTTATCCTCAAGTTCCGGTAGCGATCTCGCTTTCTCTATCACTGGCGTGTAGTCATATCCGGCGATGTGTTTTACGCCTGGCAGTTTTGCGGGTCCAGTGGTAAACATCCTGTCTCTATACTCCTCCTTAGGCAACAGAACACAATTTGAAGTCCCGAGTATAGCCACAGGGTGTTCTGAAAAGAGCTGTTTCTGGTCGAACCACGCTTTGCCGAGATTCCCGACCAGGTGTTTATATTTTTTGAGGCCGGGATAACCATGGGCGGGCAAAAGTTCCGAGTGGGTGTAGACATTCACACCAGTTCCCTCGGTCTGCTTGAGCAGCTCCTCAAGCGCCTTGAGACTGTGCCCGGTAGCGATGATTCCATGCCCTTTGACGGTCCCCGTTCTTACTTCGGTGGGCTCAGGTTCCCCGTACGTTTCAATATGCGCTTTTTTGAGGAGCTTCATCGTCCTCACATTTATCTCGCCGGCTTCAAGAGCCAATTTCACTAGTTCCTCTGCGTCGAAATTAACGTTGGTGAACGTGGAGTAAAAGCCCCTGTTCAAAAACGCATCTATCTCTGGATCCTCATACCCAAGCTCCTTCGCGTGGTACAGATAAGCAGCGATCCCCTTCATAGCGAATATCAGGTTATCCTGCAAACGTGCGACCGTCGGCACCTTCCCGCATGTTCCTCTTATTGTACATCCTGTTCCCTTTGCAGTTTGAGAGCATTGATAGCAGAACATATCTAATCCTTCTTTCTCAGCCATTTTTATCAATAATAGAATATCATTCAATTGCTTATTAAGTTTGTTATAGTAGAATATCGTAAATACAGAGTTTTTAGTTATAGATCATAGAAAAACTGATAAAGTCAGAGGTATTAACTAAAGCGATGATAATGAAACTTGACGAAAAAGACAGAAAAATAATCGCCCTTTTGAGCGATGACCCGGATATCTCCCAGGAGGCGATCGCTTTGAAAGTGGGTCTTTCCCAGCCCTCTGTTGCTGTGCGGATTAAAAAATTGAAGGAGAAAGGCGCAGTTGTGAGTCTTTTTGGGGTGGACCTGTTCAAACTGGGTCTATACCTCGCGAAGGTGGACGTCACGACCAGCAATACGACTAAGATACTGGATACTTTCGAAGATTGTCCATACTTCCTAAATGGATTTATCGTTTCCGGGGAGCACAATTTATGTCTTATCTTCATCGGGGATGATGTATCGACGCTTGAAGCGATCGTCGACTTCCATTTGAGGCCTCTTAAGGAGGTTCAGAATGCCATTTTCAACATAATCGTGGACTGTGCAAAAGATTTTATCATGCCCGTGAAAATGTATTTCGAAAAATCCGATAAACCGCCCTGCGGGATCGATATCACGTGCGGAGATTGCTCAATATACGGAAAAAGATGCCTCGGCTGTCCTATAACGGGCCATTACAGAGGTTCACTATGGTAGTGCCAATATCCGAAAGCTTTTCATGGTGCATCCTTTGGGGAAGGGTCTTTATAGAAAAGTTTAAATATCTAGAATGCCCTAGGAAAGATTATTAAAAAGCCTATTCAAAAAGGAGGAGGATGAAAATGACCTACATGCATCAGAAGGGGGGAGGCGGTAGGAATGCTACATGCGCCAGTATAGTTGGATCGACAGAGCGTATAAAAAAAGCACAGGGAGTTTTGAGATGGTAGATATGGACAACATAAAAATAAATGTAAAACGAGAAAGAGAAACCGGGAAGAGGGCATTTTCCGATGAGGAAGAAAAAGAGATGGAAAAAAAAATGGATGCCCAGCCTCTCATCCGTTTCCTTCCCGTTCCGGTGATCTTGACGAGCCCGGAAGAAAAGGTGATAGATACAAACCCGGCGGCTGAGAGATTATTCAAGCGTACAAGGAAAGAAATGGTCGGAATAAAAGCTGAAGAACTATATTCAGAAGAGGACGTCCCAAAGATAGAAGAAGCATTAGAGGAATGTAAAATAATTGGATCTTTCTCCTGTGAAGCAACTGCAATAAGAGGGGATGAAACTACATTACCAGCCATCATCAATTTCGCTCCGGTTAAGGACGAGAGAGGAGATATCATCGGCATCTTATGCACCGTAACCGATATAACTGAAATACGTAAGCGTGAGGAGGAGCTAGAGTGTGCACAGACATACATCGCCGAACTCATAACCACCATCCCAGGTCCCTTGGCCGTAATAAACAAAGAAAACAGATTGATCATGGTAAACGACGGCTGGAAAATGATGCTGGGATATGAGAGAGAGGATCTATTAGACAAAAAGATCAAAGAGCTTCAGTTTATATCGCCGGAACGGATGGCAGGGCTGGAAGAGAGGACGAGAAGAAACATAGAAAAACTGCATAGAGGAGAAATTATAGATCTGGAGACTTCCTTTAAGGCAAAGGATGGTAGAGAGGTTCCCATACTGTTATCAGAGGCATTGATGCCGTCGATAGATGGCAGGTTAATTGTCGCCAGGGACATAACCGCATTGAAGGAGAGGGAAGAAGAGCTTAATCGACTGAGCGCTATGGTGGAAAACGCTGGCACGCCCATCATTCTCTTAGACCCAACTAGCAGATGGGAGTACGTGAACCCGATATTCGAGAAGTTCTTTGGATTTAAGAAAGAGGAGTTTCTGGGAAAGACGACGCTTGAGACGCCCATAGTGACGGAAGAGGCGAAGGAGATAATACTAGAGAAACGAAATTTATACGGCAAAGATGTGGTCACGTTCCAGGTACCGCTCGTGCGCAAATCGGGCGAAATAGCACAGATCCTACTCACGCAGACCTGCATATACGATGAAGAAGGTAAAGTCGCCAATTGGGTCGTCGAACTTAAGGATATAACCGAACTCAAGGATAGAGGGACTAATCTGAGAAGTGCTATCTCCGTATTTGGCTCTATTCTATCGAAAGCGGCGGAAGGCGATTTATCCGTTAAAGTGGATCTATCGCAGATCTCAGCTGAATATGAGCCAATCGGTGAAGACATAAATAAAATGATCTCGGCCACTCAGAGCGGTAATGAAGAATTGGCCGACTCAGAAGCTAGAATCGCATCCATATTGAAAGCCCTTCCGTTAGGACTGACATTAACAGCGCCCAGTCCAGATCCAAAGAAGAGAATTTTACAGTATGTAAATCCGGCTTATGAGAAGATGGTCGGTTATGCTAAAGAGGAAATAATCGGAATTGGAATACCTGATCTGCCGTTCATAGATTCGGATTCAATGGTCGTAGTTAAAGAACGGCAAACAGAATTTACTGAGGGGTCCTCATATGACATCCCTCTCAGGAGAAAAAATGGGGAGAAACGACTCTTTTGTTCTACTCAAGCCCCATTGAAAGATGCTAAAGGAAATGCCATAGCAAATGTACATATCCTTGTGGATGTGACCGAGGAGCGCAAAAGAGAAGGAGAACTTAAAAATGCAGTAAGCACTTTCGGGGAGGTTTTATCTTCCGCCGCTTCCGGAGATTTAACCGCAAAAGTTCCTTTAGAAACAATCTCGGAGGAATATTCCCAGATTGGCGAAGATATAAACAAAATGATTTTGGCTACTGAGAAAAACATCGATGAAATGCGAGTGCGAGAGGAGGAGCTGGAACAGGCGATCTCCGTATTTGGCTCTGTTCTATCGAAAGCGGCGGAAGGCGATTTATCCGTTAAAGTCAATTTCGCCTCTATTTCAGAAGAGTACAGGCCTATAGGCAAGGATATAACTAAGATGATCCAGGGGTTGTTAAGCATGGTCGAGAGGATCAGGGAAGCCTCAGACCAGCTATCCTCCTCATCTCAAGGCATATCCTCTTCTGCGGAGCAGATAACCACCAGCACTCAGCAGGCTTCGCTCTCTACATCTCAAATGGTTGATGGAGCTTCTAACCAGGCGAATCAGCTTGGAGAGATAGAAAAGATAACCCAAGAGATGATGACCTTCGCGCTGGAAACAGCAGAGAAGATGAAGTCCATGAACGATAAGATGGAGGAAGCCTCCGCTAAAGCGACGAAAGGTGCTGAAGACGCCAAAGATGCGATACAGAAGAGCGAGGACATGTCCGATTCGATATCCCGTACTGTAGAAGTGGTCCGATCTCTGGGGGACAAATTAACCGAGGTCGGGGAGGTGCTTGAGATAATAACCGATATCACCTCTCAGACGACTTTATTAGCGTTAAATGCTGCCATCGAAGCCGCTCGGGCTGGCGAGCAGGGTAAGGCCTTTTCCGTCGTCGCCGAAGAGGTCAGGAGACTAGCTGAGCGTTCAAGGGATAACACCAAGAAGATAGAGATAATGATCAAAGAGATAGAGGGACATAGAGGAAACGCTCTAACTTCAGTGGATGAAACGGCGGACATAACGAAAAGAAGCAAAGGGGTCATAAGAAGCGCTTTTCTAGCTCTGGGAGAAGTGGCAAACCTGATTCAAACCACCTCCGATGTATCCCAGGAGGTATTCGATGCAAGCGGAAAGCAGGAGGGCGAGGTTGAGAGGATAGCGACCGCTACGGAGGAGGTCAGCGCAACGGCTCAGGAGATAGCAGCCAATGCTGAGGAACTCTCCGCCTCAACTGAAGAATTGGCAGCGAGCATGGAAGAGCTTGCCGCTACTGCCCAGGAGCTCTCCCAGTTGTCCAAGAATCTGGATGTGAGCGTGTCGAAGTTCGGGTTGTAGTTGTGCCTCAGGGCAGAGCGGCTCCAAAGGAGTAGACGATCTGAAAAATAGAATTGAAACGTGAAGGGCTTATTAAAGACCCATTAGCGACTTAAGCTTCTCCTTATGTACTTCGAGCGCTTTTTTATCCCAAAGGGCAAACCTCACTTTAATACCTTTTTCATTTTTCTTCAGAAAGTCGATCACCGTCTTCAACGAGACTCCGGCTGCCTCATCCACTGGATAACCGAAGATCCCCGTACTGATTGCGGGGAACGATATGGATTTTATGCCATTTCTCACCGCTAGCTTTAAACTGTTCTTGTAGCAGGAGGCCAGTAGCTTCCCGTCTCCTGGTGAGCCGCTGTAGACTGGCCCAACAGTATGAACCACATATCTGGCCTTAAGATTATATCCCTTAGTTATCTTGGCTTCGCCGGTCTCACAGCCTCTCAGTTTTTTGCACTCTTCCCATAATTCGGGCCCAGCGGATCTATGTATGGCTCCTGCCACCCCACCCCCTGGGGCCAGTCTTTTGTTAGCCGCGTTAACTACGGCCTCGGTATCCTGTTGAGTTATGTCTCCTTGAACCAGCTCTATCGTTGAGTTTTCGACTTCTACTTTCATAAATGCTCAGTCGATGAGTAGGTTTAAGTTTTAGCGACGGATTTTGATACCATGATAGCGATGGAGCCGATAGGGGTGGTGAGATCTGGTCTAAAGTCGAGAGGTGGGGAAGCGAACGGGAAAGAAGCAACTCTCGAGATTTTTCCCAGATATAGAGGAGGGCTAGATGGATTAGACCATCTCAGCTCAATAGATGTGATCTGGTATGGCCACCTCTCTAAAGAAACGTTGAGAGTCATACCCATGTACAGTAGTGAGTTAAAAGGGGTCTTCGCCACCAGGTCCCCGGACAGGCCTAACCCCATACTCGTCTCCACAGTTAGGTTGCTGTCGATCGATATTGACAAAGGCGAGGTAAAGGTCGAGGGGTTGGATGCCCTTGACGGCTCCCCGATCCTGGATATAAAACATCCGACAAAACCGAAGAGATGATTTTTTCGTCTCAGAAACATTGAAAAGGTCAAATCCCTACGGTAAACTATGAAAGAAGAAGTGATCCTTACCGAAAAAGAAGATGGGATCATGACCATAACCTTAAACCGCCCTGAAAAGAGGAATGCCCTAAATCCCGAGATCATGGATGCGCTTCCACGAGCTTTTTCCTCTGCCTTTGAAGACCCAGACGTGAGAGCAGTTATTTTAACGGGTAAGGGAAAAGTGTTTTCCGCGGGGATTGACATCTTTTCATACCCTACACTCTTTTTGGAAAAAATCGGAGGGAATGAGACAAGCAGGCTAAGGGATTATATCACTGATATGCACTACGATCTCAACAAAATTGAATGTATGGAGAAACCGGTAATCTGCGCGATTAACGGACATGTTATAGGAATGGGTCTAGAGCTTGCTTTAACTGCCGATTTTAGAATAGCGACCGAGGATGCCCTTTTAGGTATACCGGAGGTTCAATTGGGCCTGATCCCGGATGTAGGTGGGACAACTCGTCTTACCAGGATGATCGGGATCGTGAAGGCGAAGGAGCTGATAATGACCGGCAAGATGATAACGGCTCAGGAGGCATTAAAAATCAATCTGGTGAACGAGATAGTGCTAGGGGGCGAACTTATGGAAAAGGCGAAGGAGCTTGCCCGTTATATTGCCGAAAACTGCTTCCCCAAGGCCGTTGGTTTGGCGAAAAGGATGATCGATTTAAGTAGGGACATGGACAAGAACACATCTTTGGAGATGGAAGGCATATGTCAATCCATTCTCTTCAGCGATATCGATAATCTGGTAGAGGGATTCACAGCTAGAGCTCAGGGGAGAAAGCCCAATTTCAAATAGTGGGGATTACAGATCCCCATTAATTTCTCTTTCCAATCTATCTAAAAAATTTTTATAGAATTCAATTCTTTCCTTACCGGCTTCTTTTGCTTTCTCAGTATGTAAGCTTTCTGTCAAAAATTTTAATTTTGTTTTAAACTCAATCTGGGGGCTGTGTTTAGTTTTATCTTGTATTCTCCCATTGATATCTCCTCCAAGATTGTCTTTGATGTATTCTTCAATGTCGGCATTTGTGTAGATTTTAGCATTATTCCTGCCCACCCATACGAATGATCGAGCTATACCAATCGCACCGAGTGCATCCAGTTTATCGGCGTCAAAGAGGATTTGAGCCTCTTTTGTCTTGGGGTCGTCTCCCGTTCTGTATCTATGAGAAGCGATACAATCCTGGATGTGCTTAATCTTTTCTTTGGGAAAACCTAAATCTTTGAGAATCGGAACCGCCATTTCAGCGCTCGAGATCGCATGATCGGTTTTTCCAGATGGGTCATTATCCTCTTTTACTCTTGCGATATCATGCAATAGAGCCGCAGCTTGCAGAACTTCCAAATCCAGGTCCTCGTTTTCAGCGAGATGAAGACAGAGATTGTAAACTCTCATGACGTGGCTCATATCATGAGCGGAACAGGAGAGCTTTTCCTCGACTGCTTCTTTGATCTTCTGAAATCTTTGATCCACCTTGAGGGAGTCGGTAACCAAATATAAACTCTTTCTGTATAGCATTGCCCATCAGGTTTAAACCAGCTCAGATGTTTATCCAATTGTTTTTCTCAGTGCGGCCCTTGCCAGTGTACGCGTTGAATCCAATATCGGCAGAGAAGAATCTTTCTGAGTTACTAATAAAGGTATTTCGGTACACCCAAGGACCACGGCGTCACAGCTTTTATCTTTCAATCCGTCGATGATCTTAGCGAAATAGAGGCGCGATTCGCTCGTGAAACGGCCATTAACCAGTTCATCAAATATTATCTCATTGATGCGCCTCCGTTCGTTTATCTCAGGTATCTGGTGTCCAATACCTAAATCAGCGAGCTTTTCGGGGTAAACTGACCCTTCCATCAGGTAACGTGTTCCTAGCAAACCGAGGGATTTATACTTTTGAAGTGAAGCTTCTCTGGCAACTTCCTCTGCGATGTGAAGCCAGGGCAGCGGCGAATCTTTAACGACGAGATCAAACGCCTGATGGATAGTGTTATCTGGGCATATAGCGAAGTCCGCTCCGGCTTTCGATAGTTTGTCTACTGAAGATAACATCAAACTGGCTATTTCTTCCCAGTCGCTCATCTCGATGCATCGCATATACTCGCTGAGTGGGAACGTATGCATGGTAACCTCCGGGTGAGCATATCTCCCCAGAAAATTTGCGCCCTCTATACAGATCGTGCGGTAACAGAGGGCTGCTCCCTCAGCGCTGCATGCGACTATTCCGATGTGTTTTGTCATTTAACTTCCTCACAGTTTATGAGTATAGTAACAATTATAATTCCTCGGCCACCTGCCCTCTTCTGAAGATGGTCGCCCCGCTGGGCATCTGAGGTTTATCTCCCAGCTCCATAGCAAGTTGTCTCACCCCCTCCTCTAGCGATATGCTCGGAGCGTATCCCAAAGAATTGAGCTTCGAAATGTTGGCCACGAGTCGATAAGTATCTTCCCTGACCCCAGAGATCTCGTTTATCTCGGCTGGTTTACCGGTGACAGAGGCGATGATCTCCACCAATTTTTTCATGGAGATCTCACCCCCAGATCCTATGTTGAAGACCTCACCCCCATCGGCTTTATCGGCGATCAAGAGAAGAGCTCTCACCACATCGCTGACATGGACGAAGTCCCTCGTTTTTCTGTCCATGTCACCGACGATGTGAATTGGCTTACGGTTGAGATGCCATCGAAGGTATCGGGAGACCTCGACCAGGGCCGTTCTCGGATTTTCCCCGGGGCCGTAGACGCAAAATGGTCTCGCTATGACCGTCCCCAAATCATAAGCTTCGAAAAAAGAGAGGCAATAGAGCTCCCCCGCTAGTTTGGACACGCCATAGGGTATGAACGGCCTCGTTGGGTGCTCCTCATCTATGGGAAAGCTCTTAGGTTTACCATAAACCGATGCTGAGGAGGCGTAGATAAATCTCTCGGCCCCACCGGATATCGCCGCCTCAAGAGCGTTGAGGGTCCCCAAGGCGTTTGTCTCGAAATCCAATCTGAGGTCGTTGACGGAGACTGTACCGTTTGCGTTTGCAGCCAGATGAAAAATCAATTCCGCCCCTTTTGCCGCTCGCTTGACTTGATCGCTGTCACGTATATTCACCCGTACGAGGGTAGCTCCTTTGATGGCTGAGCCGCTTGACACGGTGGAGAGGTTATCCAAAACCACCACCTTCTTTTTTAGGGACAGAAGAGCTTCGACGAGGTGCCTGCCTATGAAGCCCAAGCCCCCGGTTACGAGTACCTTAGCGTACCGATCTAACATTGTATCAAGGCCTCATGCAAGATGATCGGACTGGTTTCTTATAAATCTTTGGAGATAGGGAGTTGAATCGAAATCGAAATCGAAATTGGAGGTCGGAAAAAAGCTTTAAACGGTAAGAGATTGAGATGGTATGTTCAAGAGACCCAGGGGTACAAGGGATTTCAGGCCGGAAGAAATGGAGTTGAGGAGAGCAGTCGAGAAAAAAATGAGAGGAATTGCCTCACTTCACGGGTTCAGGGAGGTCTCTACTCCCGTATTCGAGGAGGAAGCACTATTCACTGCCAGATCTGGTCAGACAATCGTAGAGGAGATGTATTCCTTTATGGATAAGTCGGGGAGGAGACTAGCTCTAAGGCCTGAGCTCACGGCCCCTACCATCAGGTTCTGTCTAAATGAGCTGATGCACGAGCCCAAGCCTTTAAAGCTGTTCTATTTTGGGCCATGCTTTAGGTATGAAAGGCCGCAAAAAGGCAGGTACAGGGAGTTTCACCATTTTGGGGCTGAGCTGATAGGCGGAAAAACTCCCCTGGTTCAGGCTGAAGTGATCTCCTTTGCATACTCTGTTATGCAAAGTCTTAATCTGGATGTGGAGCTCAGGATCGGAAACGTTAGGGTGGTGAGGAAGGGAGTAGAAGAGCTTTCGCTCTCTCCGGAAAAGGAGAGAGAGCTTCTAACGGCCATAGATAAGGAGGATCTAGATACCGTCAAAGAATATCTGGGCGATAGCTGGTTGCTCCCCCTTCTGGAAGTGGGGGATAGGGGGGGAAAAAACATACCCGAAATACCCGAGATCAAGGATGAGTTGAGCGGTATGGAGAAACTCTTCTCAATTCTAGATGCGATGGGAATCCTTTATAGAAGGAACTTCAGGATCGTAAGGGGACTGGATTATTACGATGGCATCGTATTCGAGATGCACTCAAAAAAGTTGGGAGCTGAGAGCCAGATTTGTGGAGGTGGGGATTATGATCTCTCCACGGTTTTTGGGGTTTCCCGATTTGAATCGACAGGCTTTGCGATAGGATTTGACAGGGTCATTTTGGCAATCGATACCGAAAAGGAGAAGGGTGCGGTCAAGTGCTATGTGCTGTCATTGCCCGGAGTCGATGTTACCAGAGGGTTCTCTCTGGTAAGTCGGTTGAGAGAAAGAGGCATAGCGACCGACATCGATCTGATGGGGAGGGGGTTGGATAAGGGGTTGAAACACTGCTCCACTATCGGGGCGAAATACTGTCTCATATTGGGCAAAAAAGAGATCGAAAAGGGAGAAGTAACCGTAAAGGACATGGATAGTGGGAAGCAGAGTGCCATCAAAGAGGAAGAGTTGGATAGCCTTGATTAAGAAGTGGAGGAAGAGGTACATAGTATTCAAGTGCGCGGATTGGAGGGAGGCCAAGCGTTTTTTGGGCAGGATAGGGGCCAGGTTGGTCTATTCCCATCAGGGGTATGGGATAGCAAGAGTAAAACATCTGGAAAAAGATAGGGCTATAAATTACCTAAACCAGATAGGAGAAACCATAAAAACCACCGGTTCAATCAAGAAGGCTAAAAAGATACTGTCTACTTACCGGCAACCCAGATAGGATCCCCTACCCAGTGGAGATTTTTAACGACTTTTCCCTTCTTCGTTTTTTCCACGTCTTCTTTGTCTAGGAGGGCGATACCCACAGCCAATATCCTATCATGTTTCTCCTCCTTTACTGCCACAAACCCCTCTTTTTCCACATCGGATCCCACTCCCACTACTCCCGGGGCCATTATGTCGGCGCCGTTGCATACGTAGGGCACAGCTCCCTGGTCGACCGTCATCCACCTATCTTCTTTAAGTCCTTTCTCTATTATTACCTTGATTGAGGGATATATCCCCTCTTCTCCCGTTTTTTCTTTAACTCTTATGCCCACAAGACTACCATCGAGGAATATGGCATCTTTTCCTCTGGTATCGACGTCTCTGATGATCATGTTCTCTTCTTCTAGAGCCTCATCAAAGTAAGAGGACAGTTCCTGGAGTATTCTCCGTTTTTCTCGTTTTCTAGGCACTTCCACCCTAGCCATCCCTTCTTATAGGATCGAGAGGTTAATATGCTTATCCCGTTACTGCAGATAGGTTGGGTTTAAAGCCCCGGCTTTCTTATGGCGATACACATTAGCCCATTCAGGTGCCCATAAAGTTCTTTTTCTCCGAAAATCATCTCCTTTAGGCGGGCCGCGCCTAGCGGCGCTTTAGATTCCCTCAAGAGATTATGATGTCTTTAGTTAGGAGTAGCATAGTTGGCCAGAGCCCGAGAGTGGTGCACGAAGTATAGGTACAAGTTTAGGAAGGAAGAGAATAAAAAGCTTTGCGAA
>DACJ01000105.1:0-36234 GCA_002494765.1 Euryarchaeota archaeon UBA186 | reverse complement strand
TCCTGATAGAGGTTGCAGAAAGACGTGCAGATCTCCATAGTAATCGGATACTTTCCATGAACTATCCCGTAACTCCTTTTTCTGTTAGTCTCTATTGCAATTATCTGAATTTATTAAACTTATGTAAACTATTCCTTTACTTGCAGTGTAGTTCTTTGAATCGAGTATTGGCGAGTTCCTCCACACCCTCTCGAAACGTTCTATTGATGTCTAATTGCCTCTGAAATTCTTTCTTCGAAATGCGAAGGACAACAGCATTTCCCGCAACACTCGCTGTGGGAAGTCCACCTTTGAGGGCAGAAATTTCCCCCACAATGCCACCTGTTTTAACTGTTATTGGTCCTTTATCCCTCATGAGGGGTTTGCCGTCTTTATACACGTGGAGAGACCCGCTCAAGACGAGATAGACACTATCGCTTTTCTGGCCCTGATTAATAAGGTTCTTTTCATGCTTGACTTCCTGTAATTGGACGAGTTCTGGATGATCTCTGGCTAATTTTATCATCACATTCGTAAATTTCTGATCGATGGACTTCGGCTGCCCTGCGACGGCTTCCCGCTGTTGCACCTCCCACGCATATACCTTCTCTAAGAAGACAGGGATGCAGAAGTCTCCTTCCTCGAGTTGCCTGCGCTCTTGTGTAAGCCTTCCATCAAATCTCCTTCCCATTAACTGGAAGGAGGTTGGTATATCTCCTTCTCCCAGCGAATACTGGTAATCTGTTGTTGAATAAGGGAGGAACTCAATGAATACTGGACGAGTATGTCTTTTGCCGTCCGGACCGATCAGCTCTCTCTTTCCGGTGTGTATAAGCCCATAATTATCAACAAGATCGCTTGTATCGAGTGTTCCCGAGCCAAACTGATATGGGCTGTCAAAAAAAGTTTCATTGTAGAAACCATCACAGAACTCTACCTTCTCTGTTTTACCATCGTATAGAAAGGACATGGTATGTTCTTCAACTAAGTTCAGCAGTTGGATCGATGCGATATTTTCTCCATTCGGCCCTGTGTCTGGAATCTTGGGTATTCCACCACCCCCCTTGACTGGGGTATATTCAATCGGACGCCATTTTCCAATTGCGGGGTCTTTTGGCTCAACCAGGGTTATTGTATCATCTTTGTAGGTCACTCGAATTTTGGCATTCTCGAGTTCGTACTGGGTCAGCGGCTGATCTGACCGGAATTCCTCGAGGCCGTATGTTCTTTGCATGGCAGTCGGATCTTTTCTTGAGATCCGATCGGCATGGTACTTCTCCTTCATGCTGATCGAATCCACATACACTGAGACGTGTCCTCCACGGAGCTGATAGCGTATGAGTTCAGGAATCTCCTCTGAAGTAATCCGGTGGAATCTTTTCTGGTCTCCGTGATCCAGGCACCCTATCGCTTCTCTCATCTTCCTATGAACCTGCGTCTGTTGATAGTAGGCAAAGAGGGCACCATTCAGGTACATGGTCTCTCTGCAGTCCCCGGTTCGCATAAGTAGAGATGCCGTCAGATCGGTGATTGACCGCGTTCCTTTTCGCATATCCCAGTCTATGCCAGAAAGGGCGATCAGCCCATCGGAGCGTATACTGAATTCGTGATGAGCAGGAGATTGGAGGTCCTGAAGTTCTCCGACACTCAACCCCTCTCCGACGAGTTTTTGAATCAATGCGATCACGGCCTTTGGTCGATTCTGCTCTCCTAGTTTTAATGCCTTGATGACCTTCTCTTCGACGATGTTATGGATATCCTCCTGCACATGCCTGTTGATCGTCAAATCGGGCACCCGCGACCCTGTCCGGCCAACGCCTCCCGGAATGTACTGAGGAACGAGATTACTGGTCAGTGTGTGGAAGTTGATGGTCTTCTTGAGGAACATCCCTTCTGGATCCTTTGGTTTGGCCTCTGCGAGCACTCTGTATCGCTCATTCAGTGCCTTGCCTTGCGTTTTTCCTCCCGCTATGAAACGCCTTCTCCCTGCGTTGAGTTCAGCAAGGACAGCATTCATTATCTCGAGGCTACATTTGAGTTCCTCGGTCTTTTCACCTTGAGTCCGTTTAATCTCAAGTTCCTTTACGTACTGATTTCTGATTCTCTCAAGGCGGTTTGTGGTAATAACAAGCTTAAACTCGGTGTCTACAGTGGCAAAGACCTTTGCAAGAATCGGCTGAATCTTTGTTATACTTTTGACTTGACTGAAGGCAAGTTGGAGTTCTCCGGCATGGGTCCAGTAGTCAAGGGACTCGATGCCCCCTTCCATTTCGAGTGCAATCTTTATGAGGATCAGTTGACTTTCAATCTCCTGTTCGAGCCTCCTGATCTGTTCTTCTACCTGCCTTAGGCTTGCCACTTCCTGTTCAAACAATACTCTTTGCCTTTGCCTGTCCATGAGACATGCCTTCTCAGCGAGCAGATCTATCCTTTGTTCGATCGTTCGCATTATCCAGCCGAGTCCTGGGAAGGAGGCCCCATTACTGTGAAACCCTTGGCGGTAGATCTGCTTGGCTTTTTCTAAGGTGAGCTTTCGCAGGTTGTGGAGCTGATTGAGAGTTACGGTCTTCATATCAATTTCAGGAAAATGCTTCTGGAATTGCACCTTGCTTTTACTATCAGCTCTGTTGATATCTCCTTCCGCCTCTTCCAGTGCCTGGGCAAATTGTTCTACACTCATCATTCGGATGGTGTAGCCATCTCCCAATGCTCCCCATACGAGACTATTCTCGCCCCCTTCAGCAATGAGTTTTCTACACTCCTCGATGGCATCCGTTGGTCTGTTGACTTTATTGAGGGCAAGGATATAGAACTCTCGCGCTCTCGGAATATTTCGGAAAAACTCATTCTGAGATTCTTTATAGAGTCGCACCTCGTTTTCTTGAGAGCTGAGGAGACGAAATAGATTGGAGATCTCCAAGAGTTCCTTCTCTGTCCACCGATCGGGCCCTGACCCTTCCTCGAAAACGAGTGCCTCAAGACTCTCAATGCTATTGGCTTTCCCTAATTCGATTTGGAAACCATACTCGCGGAGGACTTCTTGTTTACTCTGTTCATAGACCTCTTGGAGGTCTGCCTTGGCGAGAGCATGGAATGTTCTAACTGTAGATTTTTTGTTCATTGTTAGTACGTCGCACAGCTCAGGTACGGATCGAACAACCTGATGCCGAAATTACGGAAGTATCTAAATATACTTCAAGTTTTCTTCTCACTCTACCATCCTTTCATTAGGTACAGCATTGCATAACTCGTTTATATCCAAACTACTTTGAAAAGCCTAACTATTGAACTGCGCAACTTAGCCGCTAAACCCAGATCAATCAAACAAGCTAATGCGGTCGCCTGCAATGAGTTGTTGAAACTGTCAAAGACGGCTTTTGAAGTGCTTTTTGTAGGTATTCTACTGTTTGCCAAAGTTAGGTTAAGTTAAAACTCAAAACTGTCTTCCGATTGCAAAATAGTGATATTTGTGTTCCCAATTGCCTCTATCTCCTCTTTTATCGTTTCTGAATAGCGTGGCTTCAAATGAAAGATAAAAATAGGGATATGGGAGTCATTTAATTTCTGCAGTTCGCTCTTTAAAGTTAGAGGGACTAAATGGCCGCTATTGTTAGCAAAATCTAGTAGCCGATTGGGAAAAGCTGTTTCAATAAAAATAGCTTTTAATTCCTGAAACTTATTTGCTTCCCTCCATATCTTTTCAGTCGGTCCAGTATCACCGATATACAAAATTGAGGCGTTATTATCCGTAATAAAGTAGCCCACGGTTTCTACAGTGTGGCTGACCTCGATAGCCCTGATGGTTAACTCATTAAGGGAAAAATCCCTGCCAGACTTTATGGATTTAAACCTCAAAAAAGAGAAATTCTTACCGCTAAGCCTGACAAGATCTGGCCAAATGCTATCATTGAACAAATGGGACCTAATTTGGGTAAGTGTTCTCTCAGTGCCAATAAGGTTTATGGGGTCGGACCTACCTTCTATAGTGTTATCTATTAACATAGGGATATCCCGAATATGGTCGAGGTGGGAGTGAGTAAGTAAAATATGTTTAATTTTATCCTGCTCCTCAATCTTTAGCACATCGATGACATATCCCGCATCTAAAAGGAGAGACTCATTTAGTAAAAAGCTGGTAGTCTCACGGCAGCCAAGAACCTTTATCTCCATTTTTTCGATATATCTCCTTTATTTTAATCGGGAACCTAGTATACCACATTATATACTTTCACCGGCTTTTCAAATCCCTTCACAGCTATCTCTCCGATCTCCTCGATCTCTCCAATCTTCTCTGCCTCAATTGTATTCTTGACCTGTTTATAGGTTCTTTGACTTATCAATATCTGCCCTGGCTTTGCAGTGCTTTCTAAGCGTGCGGCCAGATTCACATGCCTTCCGATTACAGTATAGTCCTGGTGATTCTCTGGACCGATGGATCCCACAGTAACATAGCCGGTGTTTATCCCAATCCCAACGGAAAGTGGGAACTCACCCCAGAAAAAACCTTCCCCATTCAATTTATTTATTCTCTTTTGTATCTCTAATGCCATCGTTACCGCCTTTTGAGCATGATCAGGACATTCCTCGGGATCCCCAAAGAAACCCATGATCCCATCTCCCATAAACTTCCCCACGGTTCCGCCGTAGTCAAATATTATCTTGGTGACCTCGGAAAAGTAGTTGTTTAACATGTCCAAAAGTTCCTCGGGCTCTACCTTTTCGCTGATAGTGGTAAAACCCCTGATATCAATGAAGAATATGGTCATGTTCTTCCTCCTCACCTTGCCGATATTTTCATCATTAACCTTATGAGCAAGAAATCTCCGCCCTTTAGGGCGTAGATGAATTGCTCATAAGGTTAAGAACCCTTAAAACGGATCGGGAAAAAGGTTAAGTCGCCCTAATTCTTGTAAGGCCGAGGAGGTGCGAAATGTCGGAAGAAGAGCGAAAGAAGATAACAATCCCCTACCTGTACAGGAAGAAGGAGGAGGGCGAGAAGATCTCCTGGTTAACGGCGTATGACTATCCAACAGCTCTCTATGAGGATAGAGCTGGCATCGAGATGATTCTGGTCGGCGACTCGGGAGTAATGACGATGTTGGGCCAAAAAACCACCCTTCCAGCGACCATGGATCAGATGGTCTGGATGACCCAGGCCGTAACCCGGGCCGTCAAGTACGCCTTTGTCGTGGGCGATATGCCCTATATGTCCTATCAGGCCACCAGCGAGGAAGCGATCTACAATGCTGGCAGGTTCATGGCTGAATGTGGTGTAGATGCCATAAAGCTGGAGGGCGGGGCTCAAATGGCGGATAGGGTTTTGGCTATAGTTAAGGCCGGCATTCCCGTCATCGGGCACATCGGTATGACCCCCCAGTTCGCCGCTCAGTTAGGAGGGTATAAGAGCCAGGGGCGGGACGCGGAGACGGCTCGCCGACTTATCGACGATGCTAGAATATTGGAAGATGCTGGAGCATTTGCCATCTTGTTAGAGGCGGTGCCGGCGAAAGTAGCGGGGATCATAGTTAAAGAGGCGAGCATACCGATCTATTCTATAGGCGCGGGCTCTGAATGCGATGGTCAGTTACTGATCGTTCACGATATACTGGGGCTCTTTGAGCTGTTTAAACCGAAATTCGTGAAGAGGTATGCGGAGCTGGGGGAGGAGATGGTGAAAGTTTTCACCAGATATAAAAAAGACGTAAAGACAGAAAAATTCCCCGGGCCAGAGCATTGTTATAACATACCTGAAAAAGAGTTCGAAAAATTAAAAAATAAAAAAGATGGGGAAAATTAGAGGTAGAGCACCTCCGCTAGCAGGTCATCCCAGGCCGTATCCTGTGCGAACTTGAGAACCGAGTACTGATCGAGCAAGCCCTTGTGCGCCCAATCTGGAATTGTTTCATCGTAGTGCATAAGTGTGCCACTTAGCCCGTTTCCGATAACAGCCTCACTAGAGGGAGAAAGCGATTTCAGTATGATCAGCCCGTCTACCCTCTCTATCACTTCTTTACAGAGCTCCTTTACCTCCGGGTCTGAGATCCCGCTCTCAATCTCCGAGGCGAGGTCGTATATATCCACGAACACCGGTATGTCATGCTCTTCGATCGCTAGGACCGGGGAGTACTTCTTCGTATTTGTATAGGCCTCAAGTACCTCTTCCCTGTACTCTTCAGTACCAAGAGCAACCGCTAGCTCATCCAGGGATTGTGTTAGTGTGTCTATCCCGCTCGTGTCGTAGGCCACAAGGTAACCTCCGGTCAGCCACTGTCCACTCGTCCTGACCACTGATTTGGCATATTCCTCTGGCGATATTTGGGGTTTCAATCCGAGGAGCAGGGTGTCGATCAGGTAGACTAGCGTCCCCATGGACACGACCTCTGGCGAGGCTATGTAGTAGTTCACGTATGGAGCTACTTCATATATGACCTCAACGTTGCCCATCGCACAAGCATCAAACTGCAAAACGTCTATCGGCCTTCCTATTGCACAGGATATCTTCGATAAGGCATCGGCTAGTTCTGGAGTGTATATCACATCGCCATTATCAGTATCATCTACGCAGATTCCTCCCCATCCTCTACCGTGATTCATTATAAGGAGCAGGTACTTCTCAGCTGGATACTTGGTAAAGGTCTCAACTCCGAACTGAGCCAGCAGCTCGCTGTCCCCAAAGTTCTTCTCTTTCTCGTATGATATGTCTGGTAGGCCCTTATCGTATATGATCTTCAGAACCCCTTTTGGAGAGAGAGCATCAAAGTAGATGACGGTGGTCACCTCTGGCGAGGGAACTAGCTCAGCTATCGCGTGTTCTACGAGATAGATAAAACCCCAGTAATCAATGTTGTTGTCTGAATCGATGTACATTGCAACGGTCCATTCCCTATTCAATTTCTCATTGCTAGCTGTAACCAGGCCTCCCCCCAATGGAAGTGCTAGGAGGGTAAAGGCTGACAAAAGAACGAATTCTTTTCTCATGATCACTCCTATTTAATGGATTCTATTAAAGTTTTCCATTTTGTTTAGCCACGGGAGTAATTCTGAAAAATTCATCTGTTGGAACAGGCTATTATTAAATATGGCAGCCATATAATCCTCATGGTCGATGAGATCGAATTTTACAGGAACAGGACCAGGAGATCTGAGCATCTATATAAAGAGGCTTCAGATATCACTCCCCTGGGAGTTGGGAGCAATTTTCGTTATTTTGAGCCCTATCCCTTCTTCGTCCAGAGGGGCCGAGGATCGAAGATCTGGGACGCGGATGGGAACGAGTACATCGACTTTGCCATGTGCTTCGGTGCTTTGAATATAGGCCATTCGCACCCCCTACTCGTAAAAGAGCTCAGGGAAGAGCTGGAAAGCGGCACCATGTACACGCTCCCCCACGAAGAGACCGCGAAGCTCTCAAAGGAGATAATCAGGAGGTTCCCGGTGGAGATGGTCAGGTACTGCAACTCCGGGGCTGAGGCCACGATGCACGCGATAAGATTGGCCAGGGGTTATAGCGGTAAGGATAAGATAGTCAAGATAGAGGGCTGCTACCACGGGTGTCACGACGCTTTGCTGGTGAGCATAAAGCCCCCCAAAGATAGTGGAGATCCCCGTTTTCCATATCCAATCCCCTCGTCCACAGGGATACCCAAAGAAACGCTATCTAACACAATAGTCGCGCCGTTTAACGATCTAGCGGCAATGGAGGCCATTTTCAAAAAGCACCCCAATGAGATTGGTGGTTTGATAATGGAGCCAGTTCCAATGAACATGGGTATAGTGTTACCCGAAGAGGGTTACCTCCAGTCCATCAGAGATTTGACCATTGAATATAACATCCCCCTGATATTTGACGAGATTAAAACTGGGGTCAAGATAGCACCTGGAGGTGCATGCGAATACTATGGTATAGAGCCAGACATAATCACATTCGGAAAGTCCGTTGGTGGGGGCATACCGCTGGCAGGATTTGCCGGCAAAGAGGAGATAATGGAGCATGTCCGACCAGGCGGGGTAGCTCACATGGGAACCTATAACGCCAATCCATTGGCCATTAGAGCTGGATATGTGACGCTGACCAAGATATTAACGGAAAAGGCTTACGATCACATGAGCAGGCTGGGCGAAAAACTCATCAATGGATATAACGAAATAATAGCGGATTCTGGCATCATAGCCAGGATCCAATCCGCAGGACCCATGGGGGCCATACTCTTCACGGACGATGAGGTAAAAGATTACAGGGGATTTTTGAGATGCGACAAAGATCTATGGTTTAAGTATTGGATAGCGATGCTAAATAGGGAGGTAATCCCCTTGCCTCTCGGTCATGATGAGCAGTGGACCATATCGGTTCAGCATGATGAGGAGGACGTACAACGCCATCTGGAGGCTTTTAAAGAGGTAGCTTGGACCTTAAAACTAGGGGCATAAATGCTTGATTTTGAAGGTTACCCTTATGCGAATTGGGTCATAACAGGCATAGTTATCTACATGGGGGTTATGCTGCTGGTTGGGGGGTGGTCCTCTAAAAGGGTCAAAAATGTAAGCGATTTCATCGTTGCCGGCAGACGTTTACCCCTATGGACGTACGTGGGCACGCTCTGGAAAAAGACCAATCAGTACGGAGCGGTGGTGTCTCTGATAGGGGGCACAATCTCTTGGGTTGGGTTCATCTCATATTACCTGCCAGCGACTATGGAGGCAAATGTGGGCGCCCCCCTTTGGGATCTCCATTCTGCTCCTCGTGACCGTTTCTCTCTTTACCCAGAAGAGGGACCCTCCAAGACCATTTTCCGACGTGGATGGCAGGCCGATGGAGGTTAAGGACTGGATGGGATGGAGAATGAAGAGAAAGGAAAAAACGAAGCGACGGCCATAGCCCTTTAGAGAAAAGTGTCCGAGCAATCTTTAAATATATCCAAGGGATAGAGAGCTCATGGCTAGATTCCCAGTAGCTGAAGAGAGGCTGTTGCACAAGCAGATATGCATGAAGTGCGGGGCCAGAAACAGTCCAAGGGCTAAGCAGTGCAGGAAATGTGGATCCAAAGAGTTGAGACCAAAAGCAAGGGAATCGAGGGGCGTATAGGTGAGGCCGGTCGTCAACTCAATTGAGTGCGGATCGAGCAACCACTTATCAGATATAGATGAGGTGAGCAGGGGGTTCGTAGAGGGGGGATACAAGGTCTTTTAATCAAAAGGATGACCTGTGATCGCTGTTCCGAAGAAGAAGTCATTTTTCAAAGGTATAGTGGAAGACGTCTCTGTGGAGAACACTTCATCCAGCTCTTTGAGCGCAGGTTTAAGAAAGAGCTGAGGAAGCAGAGGAGCTGGTCCGGGGCGAAGCTCGGAAGAGTGGGAGTAGCTCTCTCAGGGGGAAAGGATAGTACCTCTCTTCTCCACCTGCTCTCTGAGTTGAATATCGATCTTCGTGCCATATCGGTGGATGAGGGAATAAGGGGTTACAGAGGGAAAACGCTGGAAAAGGCGATTAAGACCTGTGATGAGCTCGACATCGAGCATCATGTAGTCTCATTTTCAGATAGGTTTGGCCTTGCCCTGGATGAGATGGTCAATAGGACGAAGCTCAAACCGTGCGATGTGTGTGGAGTTTTGAGGCGATTTCTCTTGAACGAGCGTTCCTTGTCGCTCAAGCTTGACTATCTCTGTCTAGCTCACAACCTTGATGATGTCTCCCAGACGATCTTGATGAACCTTACCACTGGAAATCTCTCAAAAGTGGTTAGATTGCCACCTCACAGGAAGATAGAGGGCATGGTGCCAAGATTGGCGCCCCTTCAGATATTTCCTGAAAAGGAGGTTTATCTCTACGGTACCCTCAAGGGACGTGACTTCCATAGTGGCAGATGCCCCTATGCCGAAGGCGACGTTAGAAATCTTTATAGGGACATGGTTTACAGGTTGGAGGAGAGAAATCCGAGTCTGGGGTATGGTCTCTTGAAGAGCATGTGGGACATTAAAACGAAAATGTGTAGAAGTCGAGATCTTCCCATAGACATCTGCCAGTTTTGTGGCATGCCCAAGTCAGGCGATAAAGAATCGTGCAGGGGGTGCGAGATCCTCAAAGAGTTAGGGTTAAGAGTGCGTAGATGAAGAACATCAAAACTAGAGGACTCGAGATTCTCTTTTTGGCTCTACTTATCGGAGCTGTTGTACTCGCTCTATCGGTCGTGAGATTTGCAGTACTGCCGGGAGAGGAAAGCATCGAACGTGCTGTAAAGAGTATAGACCACCCCGCATTTGAGGGTTTAATGAAGGTCACGACCTTCATCGCAAGTCAGGAGTTCTCCATCATAATTATCGCTATCCTCTTCGTCTTGTTATGGTTCCGGGGCCATAAACCGGAGTCGGTTTTCATCATAATCGCAGGCCTCAACGGCATATTCTGCGCTATAATAAAGGTGGCTGTGCAGAGAATCAGGCCTAGTTGGGGTGAGATAGCCACATTTTGGGATTATAGTTTCCCGAGCGGGCACGTCATGAATCTGGTAGTTCTTTATGGTTTTATCATTTATGTAGCCTGGATCTTATGGGGAAACGTGTCAAGTAAGAGGGCTTTCTTGCTTTTTCTGTTAATTTTTCTTGTGGTTTTCACTGGGGTTTCCCGAATATATCTGGGGGCCCACTGGTTCAGCGATGTGATCGGCGCTTATCTCTTTGGAGGCTGCTATCTGGTTGCCTTGATCTGGTCGTATAAACATCAGAAAGCCAAAAGAAAAAAGTTTAATACACTACTCATTTGACCAAGGGTGTTAAGAATCTATTCGGACGAGATTAGCGAGAAATATTTCGATAAAGAGTTAAAGCTGGAGGGCTGGCTTCAGGATCTAAGAGATCTCGGGAAAATCGTGTTCCTCGTGGTGAGGGACAGGAACCTGTTCCAGGTGACCTGTAAGGGAGATCTGATAAAAGAGGTGCGAGCGATACCAAAGGAATCCATCATTTCCGCTAAGGGGGTAATAAAGGGGAACGAAGAGGTGATGAACGGCTGGGAGCTTTTGCTCGAAGAGGTTAAAGTTTTGAACAAGGCTGAAACCCCCCTCCCTCTAGATCCGACTGGAAGAACTCCTGCGGATCTTGATACCAGGCTCAATTCGAGGATAATCGATCTGAGGAGAAGGGACGTAACCGAAACATTCAGAAATAGAACCAGGGTGATGAGGGAGATAAGGGATTTCTACTACGATGAAGGGTTCATAGAGGTGAATACACCAAAAATTGTAAGGGCCGGTATGGAGGGAGGGGCAACCCTCTTTAAACTGGATTATTTTGGCACTCCCGCTTACCTGGCTCAGTCCCCCCAGCTGTACAAACAGATGCTCATGGGGAGCGGTTTTGATAAGGTGTTCGAGACAGCTCCCGCGTTTAGGGCTGAGGAGAGCGCTACTAGAAGGCACTTATCAGAGTTCATATCAGTCGATGCCGAGATTGCCTTTGTGGAAATGGGTGATGTGCTCGACAACCTCGAAGGCCTGTGCAATAGGGTTTTGGAAAGGGCAGCAGGTATTAAACTGAAAGAATTCCCAAGGCTTGAGTACGATGAGGCGTTGTCAATGGTTGGAAGAGAAGAGATGGATAGAAAGGCTGAGGTCGAGATAAGCGAAAAAGTGGATGACGATCTCTTCTTTATTTTGAACTACCCTGCGGAGGAAAAGCCGTTTTACATAATGAAAAAAGGCGAGAGAACAAACTCTTTCGACCTGTTCTACAAGGGGCTAGAGATCTCATCCGGTGGCCAGAGGGAGCACCGTTACCCAGTACTGTGCGATAATATTAAGGAGAGTGGTTTAAACTTGGAGGATTTCAAATATTATCTTGAACCATTCAGGTATGGGATGCCTCCGCATGGTGGCTATGGTCTTGGCTTTGATAGGTTTATCCAGGCGATGATGGGACTGGACAATGTCAGGGAGACCGTACTCTTCCCAAGGGATAGGTTCAGGTGCCATCCCTGATTTTACCCTCTCCGTTATGATGCTTTTCGAGCCGGCGGGGGATAGTTAAATGTCTCGCAAGGTGGTAAATGACAAAATCGAGCGTTAAAAAAGGGAAGATGGTAAAGGTAACTGATAACGTCTATGCGGGTGTTGGCTATGCTCTGGCGAACATGACCATGGTCATAACTCCGGAAGGATCAGTCATCATCGACACCACTGAGAGCATCGAGGCCGCTCGAGAAATCCTGAAAGATTTTCGCGAGGTTTCGGATAAACCCGTTAAATACGTGATCTACACCCACAACCATCAGGACCATTACCAGGGCACTAGAGCAATTTTCGAGGACGGAGCAACGAAAGAAGATGAGGTGACGGTAATAGCGCATGAGGATTTCAAAAAAGAGATGGACCTTCAGGAATCGTTGGGCCTGAGCGGAAGGGCAAGATCGGCGGCAATGTTTGGGATCCTTCTTCCCGAGGAGGAAAGGTTGCCCGTGATGATCTGCGATCCCGACTTCTCCGTTGGGTTGAGGTGGGAGGATCTAGATCTGACTGAAATCGTCGGGCCCACCCAAACCTTCGATGACCGCTACTCATTTATCCTTGGGGGAATAACCTTCAACCTGATGCACGCCCCTGGAGAAACGCCCGATCATATCATGGTGCACGTACCCCAGTACGATGTGGTATGCTCAGGCGATAATTTCTACCGGTTTTTCCCCAACCTCTACACCATTAGGGGTACATCCCCAAGACCTGTGCTGGATTGGGCATCTGCCCAGGACAGGATCTTAGCATTGAAGCCGAAGTATCTTGTCCCAGGTCATGGTCCAACTTTGAGCGGTAATGAGGAAATCACAAGAGCTCTGACCAGCTACAAGAAGGCCATACTATACGTTCATGGCAAAGCTATGGAAGCGGTACGGGAGTTCAGGCCTATCGACGAGGTTCTAGATGGTCTAGAACTGCCAGATTATATGGAAGAACCCTATCTCAGACAGATTTATGGGTACATTCCATACTGCATCAGAGCCATTTATACTCATTACGTCGGATGGTTCGACGGCAATCCCGTCAATCTGAATCCTCCCTCAAGGAAAGAGCTGGGTGAGGAGATCATCAACTTGACAGGATCTGTCGATAAGGTTCTGGATCACGCCCGTCAAGCTCTGGATGGCGGTAAAAATCGAATCGCGCTTGAACTCTCCGAGATGGTGCTGCTGAATCATCCGGGAAGCGAAGCCGCGCTCCAGATCAAGGCAGAATCCCTTCTAAAATTGGCGGATGCCCACAACGGAAATCGCCCAACCGCTAACTACTACAGGACCTGTGCCTCATTTCCCAGATTTCCTGATCGGTTTGTTTAGACGAACCGTAAGTTTAAAGGGTAGAACCCAGTTGATTAGGCGATGGCTAGCAGGGATGAATTCGAGATATGGGTTGAGAGATATCGCCCTAAAACTCTTAACGAGGTGGTGGGCCAGGTCGAAATCGTAAGAAGGTTGAAGGGGTATGTAAAAAAGGGATTGGTACCCCATATGCTTTTTGCAGGCCCTGCTGGCACCGGTAAGACCACCTGCGCGATAGCCATCGCCAGGGAACTTTTTGGAGATAATTGGCAGGCCAGTTTCCAGGAGTTAAACGCGAGCGATGAGAGGGGAATACAGACCGTGAGGACCAAGATAAAGGATTTTGCCAGGACGGCTCCACTGGGAGATGCGCCTTTCAAGATAATATTTCTGGATGAATCTGACTCCTTGACTTCAGATGCTCAAGCCGCTCTCCGCCGCACGATGGAGAGGTACAGCTCCACGTGCAGGTTCGTCCTTTCGTGCAACTATTCTTCCAAGATAATAGAACCAATCCAATCAAGGACCTCTGTCTTCAGATTTCGGCCTTTGTTAAGGGACGAAATGACCCAATCTTTGAAGAGGGTGGCCAGAGAGGAGGGGTTGGACCTCAAAGACGATGGGATAGAGGCGATGGTCTATCTGGCACGGGGCGATATGAGGAAAGCGATCAACACTCTCCAAGTTGCTGCGACCGTTAGCAAGATCATCGATGCCGATGCGGTGTACAAAAGCGGTTCTTCCGCCAGTCCGGAAATGGTAAGCGACATGATCACAAAGGCGATCGAGGGAGATTTCGAAGGGGCAAGGAAAGCGCTTGATAGGCTTCTTCTCGAGTACGGTCTCTCGGGGGAGGATGTGATAAGGAGCATGCATAGGGAGATATTCAAGTTGAATATAGGGGATGATTTTAAGGTGAATCTGGTGGATAGAATGGGGGAGACGGAGTTCAGGCTTGTAGAGGGCGGCGATGAGCGTATACAGATCGAAGCCCTTCTGGCCTATTTCTTGTTGACCGGGAAGGAGAGAAGCGGCTAGTCGGGTAAAGGCCTCTTTACCTTGAATATCGGTATCTTAGCCCTTTTGTGCTCGCTTATTCGGGTCATCTCCGCAATTTTTCTGACCTTGTTTTCCTCTATCTTCCCCTTTAGCGGCATACCTATAAGGATTGAGTCCAACTCCTCGTAGCTCATGCCAATCTCTCCCTCATCCGTCTGCCCCTCCCATAGCCCTGCAGAGGGTTTGCGCTCAATGACCTCTCTGGACAAGAGCATCCGTCTAGCTATCTCCCCTACCTCAGTTTTGTAGAGATCGCCCAGGGGCAAGATGTCCACCCCACCATCCCCGTACTTTGTGAAATATCCGACGGAGAGCTCGCTCTTGTTCCCCGTGCCGACGACCAGGTAGTTGAATTGGTTCGCATGAAAGTATAGGGTTATCATCCTGAGCCTCGCCTTTACGTTGCCAAGGGTCTCTTTGTCAACATCTGTGGTATGTATGGCAAGAAGAAGAGCTCTGAGCACTTCATCCAATTTTATGAGCTTATGGGGGATCTCATAACTTCTAGCTATCTCAAGAGCTAGATCGATGTCTTCTTTGGCAGAAGCGCAGTCCATTATAAGAGCAAGGGTCGGTACCGTTCTCTTGCAAAGGAGAGCGGTCACTGCTGAATCTAGACCACCGCTCAGTCCAAGAATTGCCCCCCTAGCCCCTGCGTCTTCAACTTTTTTCAATATCCAGTTTGAGATATTTTCCTCTATCCCAATCATCTTGTCCCAATCGAATCTTGATACTAATCTTTTTCCCTTTGGAAAAAACTTTTTTCCTTTGGAAAGAATTTTTAAGTCTTTGAATGTTTTCTCCCATAAGGCTAAAAATTGTGATTGTCCCTTACAATGGGCTCAAGGTAGAGCGATCTTAGATATCCAGCTATATATAGGGAGCCAGTTGCGCATATTCTCCGCTCCCCATTTTCGATGGCTCTATTCAGAGCCTCACCTGGGTCCTTTGCCACCTCATAGCTTACGCCATTACCGATCCCTGACAGAATATTGCCTATCTCTTCCGGCTCCATGGCTCTATGGTAGTCGACCTTCGTCAAATAGAATTTCTTTCCCTTCCCTGCTAGTCTCCTGAGCATGGTCTCCACGTCCTTGTCCCTCATCACGCCGAAGACGAAGGCGAATTTTCCGGGGAAAAAGTCTTTTAGAGATCCAATGAGGGCTTCGATTTTGGATGGATTGTGAGCTCCGTCGAGTACCACTAAGGGATCTTCGCTTACCGCCTCCATCCTGCCGGGATGCTCTGTTTTTGACAAGCCATCCTTGATCGATTCTGGTTCTACATCCAACCCGGACGTTTCCATTACCTTGATAGCCATCCTCAGGTTATCGTCCTGGAAGTGACCCAACAAGGGCGTCTTAACCCTCAGTATCTCACCCCCGTAACCGATCTCGTAGATCTGCCCTTTTTTATCGAATCTCTCCTTTTTCAGATACACCTCGTTTGCGAAATGTAGAGGCGCTCCAACCCTCTTGCAGAGCCCCCCTATCACCTCGTGCACCTCTGCGCTTCCGTTTCCGAGAACCATGGGAACGCGAGGTTTGGCTATGCTTCCCTTCTCAAGTGCGATGCTGGTCCTATGCTCTCCCAGCGATCTCTGATGGTCCAGCTCTACGTTAGTAACCCCCGTGACGATGGGATTTACCAGATTGGTGGCATCCAATCTCCCCCCCATTCCGACCTCAACAACCGCGACATCCACCTCCTCCTCCTGGAAGTGTTTGAAAGCCATAGCAGTGGCGACCTCGAAGACCGTGGGTTTTCCCTCCATCTTTTCCATTATCATCGCGATGCTTTCCATTAATTCCCCCACTCTTTTGGGTGAGATCTGTTTATGGTTTATCTGAATCCTCTCGACGAAGGATTGGAGATGAGGGGAGGTATATAGACCAGTTTTGTAACCAGAGGAGGAGAGGACCGATGAGACTATAGAGCATGTGGAACCCTTTCCGTTCGTGCCCCCTATATGGATTGCGGGAAAGCACGAGTGCGGACTGTCCAATCTGTTCAAGAGATCCCTTATGTTGTCCAGCTTTAGCTTGGCGCTTGACTGTTCAAGAGAATATAGATAATCTAGCGCTTCCAGATACTCCATTCCTTTATTACCCCTTAACCACCCCTATAGGAATCATCCGGGCTACCTTCTCGCTTATCCCGGCACCATGAGTTATCTCGACTATGGCGTCTACGTCTTTGTAAGCCCCAGGCGCTTCCTCGGCCACTACCCTTTTGCTGGCGGCATGGAGATAGATGTTCTTGTCCGAAAGTTCTCTCTCTATGCTGCCGACGCTGAACCTTTTAACGGCTGCATGTCTCGATAGGACTCTACCGGCCCCATGACAGGTGGACCCGAAACTCTCCTCCATGGCTTTTTTAGTTCCAGCCAGAACGTAAGAGGCAGTTCCCATGTCGCCAGGTATCAGGACGGGCTGCCCTACGGACTCGTAATCGGGTGGGACGTCTCTTTCATACGGGCCGAACGCTCTAGTGGCGCCTTTCCGATGAACGCAGAGGTTTTTTATCTGGTTATCGACCAGGTGTTTTTCGAATTTCGCCACGTTGTGGCAGACATCGTATACCACCCGCATTCCCAGATCCTCGGAATCCTCTTTCAAAACCTTTTGAGCTGACTGCCTCACCCAATGGGTTATCATCTGTCTGTTCCCCCAGGCAAAGTTGGCGCCACAGCACATGGCCTTAAAGTAGTTAACCCCTTCATCTGAATCTATAGGGGCACAGGCCAGCTGTCTATCCGGTAGTTTAATGCCGTACTTGGACACGGCTCTCTCCATGACGGATAGACTATCCTGGCATATCTGATGGCCGCATCCCCTTGACCCCGTATGGATCATGAATGTGATCTGCCCCTTGAAAAGTCCGAACTTCCTGGCTATCTTCTCGTCGTAGATTTCATCCACTATCTGAACCTCCAAAAAGTGGTTTCCGGCACCAAGGGAGCCTAGCTGGGGCGCGCCTCTCTGTTTGGCCTTTTGGGAAACCTTGGAGGGATCCGCTTCCTTCATAGAACCCTTTTCTTCCAGATGGGCGAGATCATCATCCCACCCATATCCGTTTTTCACGGCCCATCTAGCCCCCTCCTCCAGAACATCGTTTAGTTGCGAAGAAGAAAGTTTAACTCTAGCCTTGGAACCGACGCCGCTCGGAACGTTGATGAACATCGAGTCCACTATCTCTTTTATTTTGCCTTTGCTCAGATCCTTGGTCTCTAAATCGGTTCTCAAAAGCCTGACTCCACAATTTATGTCGAATCCCACCCCACCGGGCGATATCACGCCCTGTTCGACGTCCATGGCGGCCACCCCTCCAATGGGAAAACCATAGCCCCAGTGTATGTCGGGCATGGCGAGGGAGCCCTTCACTATCCCTTGAAGAGTGGCAACGTTCGCTACTTGCTCTGGCGCGTTGTCCTTTCTAAGCCCCTGCATCAATTCTTTAGATGTGTAGATTATGCCAGGTACCCTCATCCCTTCTTTATAATCTTGTGGGATCTTGAACCTGTATTCGTCTATCTCTTCTAGAGGGCCATTCCACATCGACATGAAAACAGAAAGGAATATTTAGATTTTTAGATTTAGTTCTAGTTAGTAGTCTTTAATTTTTTCTTTATGTCTTCCCTGAGTTTTCCTTTAAGGACTTTTCCGAAGGGATTTCTTGGAATAGCATCAATTATCACCAGTTGCTCTGGAAGCTTGTAGGTCGCTATCTCTTTTTCTTTCATGAATGATGTTAGATCTTCCAGTTCGACTTCTCTCCTAGGAACCACATAAACACAAGTCCTTTCTCCCATGATCTCATCAGGCATGGCGATCGCTGCTACATCCATTACCTTTGGATGCCCCAAGAGCATATTTTCTATCTCCTGAGCGCTGATGTTAAAACCGCCGCGGATAATAATGTCTTTACATCTATCAAAAAAACCGATATAGTGCCCCTCTTTTATCTGAAAAAGGTCACCTGTCCTAAGAAACCCTTTATCGAACGATTTTTCCGTTAGACCCGGTCTCTTAAAATAACAAGGAATTACATTTGGCCCTTTGTAATACAGTTCCCCAACGCTACCGACCTCGGTTACCTCTTTTCCGGTAGCGGGATCTATTAGCTTTGTTTGAATGAATTGAGACGTCGCGGATGCCCATTTTATACCCTGCTTTCCGAATTGAGGGAAATGATCGATCCTTTTTTCCATATCCGGTACATCGAAAGGCCCAGAGATAATGGCTGTTGATTCGTTTTGCCCCCATATATTGCCAAACTCTATCCCCCAACGTCTTTTGAGCTCCTGAGCGGACCAGAGTGAGGGGGGTGCAGAACCTATGGTGATAGCCCTCACACTGCTAAGGTCGAATTCATCCACTTTTGGGTGTTTTAGGAGCATGTTCACCACCGCCGGTACGAGAAGGGTGTAGTTGATCTTCTCCTCTATCAGCTGCTTGAACAATATCTCAGCGTTAAATGGGTGGTGTAAAACGAGTTTACCGCCTACCATCAGCCATTGGATGTATACCGTTCCGACAGAAGCCATATTGACCAATGGTCCCGCAGTGAGGAAGTTATCCCCCGGTTCTATCCCCACGGATTCTATCTGGAGAGAAGCCTGGACGATCCAATTGTTATGACTTGCTGGGCATCCCTTGGGTTGGGCCTCTGTACCGGAAGTCCAGTTTAGGGTAAAAATATCGTTGGCCCCATCGATCCTCTCGAGTTTGCTCATTCCCTTGCTCATCTCCCTGATCTCTTGTAGGATGATGACACGTTCCAAGTTAGGGTGCTTCAAGAGTTCTTCCCCCATCTTCTTATGCTTAAAACCGTGAAACTCTTCTACCGTAATAAATACCTTAGCTTCGGTCAACTCCGCGATATACTCCAGCTCTGATGCTCTCCACTGCACCGGCAAAGGAGAGATAATGGCACCTGCCCTGGCAATTGCAAGATAGAGCATCGCCAGTTCCCAGCAGTTGGGAAGCTGGACCATGACGATGTCATCCTTTTTAACCCCCATCTCGATTAAACCCTCAGCCGTGGCATCAACCGCCCTATTCAGCTAATCGTATGTTAGCCTCTCCTGTTCCAATCCTACCAGATCTTTTTTATTTGGGGGGTCCACCAGACACACTTTGTCAGGGTGTTTAGCGGCTTGTTCCTTGAAGTAATCAATGAGGGTTTTCTCTCCCCAAATCCCCTTTTCCGTCCATTCTTTAATTTCTTGCGATGCTAAAATCATTTCTTCCTATAGATGTCTTTATACTGTTCCCTTATCGCCTTTTTATCGATCTTGCCAACGCTGGTTTTGGGGATCGAATCGACAAATTTTACCTCGTCAGGAAGTTGCCATTTGGCGAACTTTTTACTGATGTGCTCTAATATGTCCTCCTTGTTCACTTTGCCCTTCTGTTCTCCTCTTAAGGTTACCAGGGCTAATGGTCTCTCCTCCCATTTTGGATGATTAACCCCTACGACGGCGGCCTCTAACACCGACGGATGAGAGATCATCTCATTCTCCATGTCTACTGAAGAGATCCACTCGCCACCGCTCTTAATCAGATCCTTAACCCTGTCGGTTATCTTCATGTATCCCTCGGGATCTATGGTTCCAGCGTCGCCGCTTCTCCAGTAACCATCTTCGGTAAATTGGTTTTCGGTCTCGGGAGCATTGTAATATTGACCAGCAATCCACGGACCCTTAATGGCTACTTCCCCTACTGATTCGCCATCATGGGGAAGCTATTCACCCTGGTCATCGATGATTTTGATGTCCAAGCCTTGGACGGTATAGCCCTGCTTTCTCCTCAGATCCCACTTCTCCTCTTCCGACAACTTATCCTCAAGCCAGGGCTTCAACCTGTTTATGGTGACAAGTGGAGTGGTTTCAGTCGCGCCATAAGCATGGACGATCTCGGCCCCGGTCAAATCATGGAAACCCTTCATCATGGCTATCGGTGGTTCAGTGGCACCAGAAATTAAACGCGCGCCCTTCAAGTTGGGTTTCTTCTCCATTTTTTCTATGTACCTGAGCATAGGCAGGAAAATGGCTGGTGCCCCATCTCCAACCGTTACCTTCTCCTTTGCCATCAACTCCACGATCGAGCCCAAATCCTCTGCCGCATACCTTCCTGGGAGAAGGAGTTTTGCCCCGGCGAGAGTGGCGGCCTGAGGAGTGCCCCAACCCATGGCGTGGAACATCGGGACCATCTGCAGGAAGCAGTCCCTATACGACAGTTCCGTGGACAGAGCGATTGCCATGGAATGAAGATAGACGTTTCGATGGGAATAGTAGACCCCTTTGGGGTCGCCAGTCGTCCCAGTGGTATAGCAGGCGGCATAGGTGGAGGTCTCATCGAGGTTTGGCCATTCGTACTCTGGCTCCGCTTCTTTCAGCAGCTCTTCATAGCTGTAAACGGGGCTCAGCTTTGTCTTCATCTCGCTTAGATCTTTGTCGGTAAGTATGATATAACCTTTAATCTTGCATAGGGGAGCGATTGCCTCAGCGACAGGTATCAACGATTCGTCTACAAATATGAATTTGGCCTCGGCGTGATTTACGACGTAGCTTATAGTTGGGGGAGGAAGTCTCAGGTTCAATTGGAGGAGTACAGCTCCAGTGCCCGGAATGCCAAAGTCCATTTCATAATATCTGTACGTATTCCATTCGAGTACTCCTATACGATCGCCGATTTTTACTCCCAGCCCTTCTAAAGCGTTGGCGAGTTTCTTTATCCTTTCATAAGCATCTTGGTAGGTATAGCGGAATATTCCATCTGGCTTTCTGGAGACGATCTCCTGCTTGGCGAAACATCTTACCGCGTGCCTGATGATATTGACCATGTTTAGCTGGTAATTATCCTGCGAAGTTGATGGGAATCCCTTTAAGGTCTGCAATTCTTTCCTCCTACTCTCATCCCCTTTCCTAGTCTTCATGGGCATTAATATGTTAGGAAACTTAAGTTTTTTTTTGGGCTTTCGAATTATGTCCAACGAGTTCCTTTCTGTCTTAAACGAATAAATCCTAGCCATCAAAGCATTTAAACATAAACGCGTTTAATCTTTAATGCAAGCTCAGGAGAAAGGGTTGTCGAAAAATCTGAGGTATCACATCTTAGTTCTCGCTTTGCTATGCATACCGCCCATCCTTATTCTAATAGGAACGATATATGATGTAGAGTGGATCCGTAATCTTTTTTCCATAACGTGCCACCAGTTGCCCCAAAGATCGTTCGAGATATGGGGCAATCAGATGGTCGTTTGCTCCAGGTGCACGGGTATATGGTTTTTTCTTCAGATAGGGGAGCTTCTCTTGATTTTGATGGCGCCATCCAGAAAAAAGATCATTCATCCGGTTATAATCGCGCTGTTTGTCCTTCCCATCGCTGTAGATGGACTGCTCCAGGAGATAACAGCATATGAGAGCGATAACGTCACACGTTTGATCACCGGTTCTCTTTTAGGAGTTATAGCGGGCTTCGTTTTGGGGATAGTAATAAACAGGATAGGGAATCACGAGGGGGAGAAATGAGGGTGTTTATCGATTACAGGGAACCCCCATACATGATCGAATCCCTCAGAGCTCTATCGGATCCGATGGTAGAGGTAAGAGTGATTGAGCTGAACGTGGGGGACATAGCCATAACGGAAAAAAATGAGTGTACTCTGATCGAGAGAAAAGCGGTAAGGGATTTTTTCTCATCTATCTGGAACAATAGGATATGGGATCAACTTGAAAGATTGGCTCGGGCCGAGGACGTTTTTGGGATAGAGGTGAGGAGGAAGCTGCTCTTGATCCATGGTGAGTTCGATCTTTACGACAATCTAAGCAGCGCTATTGGAGCCATGCTCGAGTGTATTTATGTTTACGGGATACCAGTTATACGCCTATGCTCCGACGATGAGCTCATCTCCTTTCTGAAGGTGGAGATAAATAGAGAGACGCAGGGAAAGAATTCACCGCTATTTTTGCCAAGCTACCGAAAATTCAGGAAGAGAGAAGAAGACCCTCAAGTCTATCTATTAACCTCGATACCCTCAATAGGGCCGAAGATGGCTCAAAATTTGTTGGAAAGGTTCAGATCTGTAGCGGCCATAGTAAACAGCTCTCAAGATGAGCTGGAGTCCGTAGACGGAATAGGGAAAAAGAGAGCCCGGCTCGTCTTTAAGCTGTTGCATGACGTCAAGATTAAATACTAGAGCAAGATAGTCCATCGGGGCCGGTAGATCAGTTGGTAGATCACTCGCTTGGCATGCGAGAGGCCTCGGGTTCAAATCCCGACCGGTCCATCGATTTTGGGAAGAAAAGTGAAAAATAGGTAAAAAAAATAAAAAAACAGCCAGTTAACCTCCCAGATGTTAGAGGAAAACTATAAATAAGGGCTTAGCTATTTACTATAGCGGAAGGGCTAGGCTGGTAGTATATGGTGCATCCCATCCCCTCCATAATTTTCAGCCCCCTTCCCCCGAGTTTTCACCTGGTAGTAACTTCACAACCATGCTTGTTTACGAGCACTGTATGCTCGGATTGAGCCACGTAACCGTTCTTCTTCTCAACTAGAACTCTGTACCCGGTCAAAATGCCCTTGGAAACCAGCCTCCTCATTTTTGCCCTTACCCTCTTACCTTCTAGATCGTAAAGCCATCTCTCAGCGAAGGGCAATCCCCTGTAGCTCCGAATTATTTCCATCAATGGGTCTTCCTGAGAATGTTCGTTATTGCCCCTCTGCCTATACCTGTATCTGTATATGTTCCCGTACTCTTTTTCGGTCACCATCCCTTTTCCATCCGTCGCGAATGGTTCGATGGCTATGGCTATCCCCTCCCTGATCTTCGTTAAATCCCCATTTGCGAAGTTTGGGACAGAAATGCCGGAGTGAAGATTGAACTTTTCGAGACTATGCCCGGAGAGATTTCTGACGGATACGAACCCTTGAGCTCTGCATATATTTTCGACTATGCCCCCGATCTCGTTCAACGTTATTCCGGCCCTTATCGCCTTCAATGCCCCATTCAGGGCCCTCTGGCTGCAATTTATGAGTTCGATCTCGTTTTCTTTGGGCACTCCTGTGACAAAGCTTCTCGCGGTATCCCCTATATAACCCTCTATATGTGCCCCAACATCCAACTTCACGAGATCCCCGCTTTTGAACTTTCTCTCATCGTTGTAGCCGGGGGTGTAGTGTGCTGCGATCTCATTTATAGATATGTTGACGGGAAACGCGATGTTCGCATCCATCTCCTTTATATAGTTCTCTATGGACCTAGCCACATCTATGAGCTTTACCCCCTCATCGGCCTCTTCGCAACCGATCCTGAGGGCTTTTGCGGCTATCTTGCCAGCTCCCCTATAGTTCTCCCTTTCGGACTTCTCCACGAATCGCCCACACCGTTTCTCAATATAGATACTTTTCCGTCCTTGATCTCCACCACCGTAGACGGACCTTTATATCTGGTGACTCCTCCATCTATATATAAGTCCACCCGCTCTCCAAGCTCTGAGCAGGCCTGCTTAGCCGTGATCGGAGGTTTTCCATTATGATGGTTGGCACTCGTGGCTGTCAGGGGCCCACCACCCTTTGCCAGGGATAAGGCGATCTCGCACTCTGGCACTCTTATTCCGTAACCCCAGATCACGAATGTGAATGGTCCTGGCAGAAATTCTTTAATTGGCTTGCGATCGAATTCAGCTTCTTTCGAGGCCAAAAAATCGATCGCAGATTCGACTTTCGGGAAAACGAGAGAAATCTTTTCGCGTCTTCCCTTTATCTCAAAGACCCTCTCCATGCACTCCTCGCATGAGCATCCCAGCCCATAGAGGGTGTCGGTCGGATATACTATTACCCCCCCTTCCCTAAGGGTTTCTATCCCCTCCTGGACGTCTCCCCAATTCGCTCCCTCGTCTCTTCTATACCTCCTCATAGTCCTCTTTAAGATCTATGCTCAGGATCTTCTCTAGCTTCTTGGCGATCTTTTCATCAGGCCTCATATCTCCCGTCTCGAGTTTCGCTAGTACGGATCTCCTCTCATTGATGCGTTTGGCAAGTTCCTCCTGCGTCAACCCCATCGACTCCCTAGCTCCCCTTATCCGTTCACCGTAGTTCTCCGCGAGATCGTAGACCATTTTGTCGAATATATCCCTTCTAGCTCCTTCACTTCTTCCTCCTTTTTTCTTCAACCTCTCTTCAACTCCTCTTTCGGACTCTCTTACCCTTCCTCCTCCCTCATCATGGGCCACAGCTGCTCCATTTCCGGCTTTGTAAATCGTGACTCCATATTTAGCGCATTTTCTGCACACCTTCATCTCGATTCCCTCCACCTTCACGGTTATCGGAGAATCGACATCGGCACCACACATTTCACAGTTCATCGGATCAACTCCTAGATAAAGTATATATATCACAGATGATAAATATTACTATAAGGAGAACCCCGAAAGAACTTCGTGATACAGTGATAAGAACCTCTAGCTACCTTTTGACGTTATTTTACTCGCACTTTTTCAGATTTTGGATACAAACTTTTCCAGCTTAGGATATCTTTAGGACATCCTATGAAAAAAGTAAGGCTCCAAGTTACCAACCATTTGGAGATCGATAACATCGAAGGATTCATTGTCAGAAAGGTAACGCCATTCGGTAATTCGGCCAAAGTGGATTGCCCAAAGAAGTACCTGGGAAGAGAGGTCTATCTGGTGATCATATGAATGAGTTAAACAGGGAGAAGCTCTACAGAACTCTCACAAGCCTCCTATTCTGCCTGTTTTTTCCCATCGGAGATACTGAGTCATCCGTAAGGCTTAAGTATCTAAAATAAGATATTACTATAAGGAGAACTCCGAAATGGAAGCTCAAGCAAGTCAATCGAACATAGACGAATGCGATCTTACCAAAGAACTCGCGAAGATCAAGGCCGAGAATGCATATCTTAGGATCAGATTGGAACAGGTTAGGATGCCTCCTCATCTCGTAGGGGTCATAGTAGAAGTAATCGACAAGGGACGCGCTGTGGTTAAATCGAGCGCTGGCCCCACTCTTCTCGTGAGCGTTTTGGATTTTCCTGGATCGAAGAACCTCAGACCTGGGACGAGGGTGGCCCTTAATCAGGGCTCATCGGTTATTGTGGGGGTTTTGCCTTCAACCGTGGATCCCGCGGTTCACGGCATGGAGATTATCAACAGCCCTAAGGTGTCATTTAGGGACATCGGCGGACTGGCTACTCAGATCATGGAGATAAAGGAGACGGTGGAGCTTCCGCTTTGCAAACCACAGGTCTTCAAAACAATAGGAATCGAGCCGCCAGGCGGCGTATTACTATACGGGCCTCCAGGGACTGGAAAGACTCTTCTTGCAAAGGCGGTAGCCCATGAAACTGGTGCCACGTTTATGAGGATCGTGGGTTCGGAGCTCGTGCAGAAGTACATAGGGGAGGGGGCCAGGTTGATCAGGGAAGTCTTCGAACTGGCTAAGAAGAAGAGCCCCACCATAATCTTCATAGACGAGCTCGATACGATAGCCTCTGCCAGGTATGAAGACGCGTCCGGAGATAGGGAAGTTCAACGAACCATGATGCAATTGTTATCCGAGATGGACGGCTTCGATGATAGGGGGGAGATAAAGATAATTGGAGCCACTAATAGAGTAGACATGCTCGACCCGGCCATACTGAGACCGGGAAGGTTCGACAGGGTGATCGAGGTGCCCCTCCCCAACACTGTGGGAAGGGAAGAGATACTCAAAGTTCATCTGAGGAGGATGAGCAGTAGTGGGATTGACATCAAAATGCTCGCCACGGTGAGCGAAGGGGCTAGCGGGGCGGATATAAAGGCCATATGCATGGAGGCCGGCATATTCGCCATCAGGGATGGGAAGGGGAGAGTTGAGATGATGGACTTTCTCAAAGCTGTGGAGAAGGTCTTAAAAAAGAAGGAGGGGGAGGGAGAAGAGCAGAGGATGTTCCTCTAGCTGCTGTGATGGCATAATCGAAATTCTCTCCAGATCTAGGTAATCCCTAAATCAATAGATTCGCAAAAAATTATATATAGTTGGCACTGCATTTATTATTGGCATATGTGGAAAAAAAATAGTATAACCGTATTGCTGCTGACCTTTGCACTGCTATTAGCCGGTGCGATTTCGGCGGTGATAGGGAGTCTGGAGGACCCCATACAGGGTTTGAAAATGGAAAGAGACTACTCCTATCCTGCAGGTGAGGGGGTAGTGAAGTGGGTCTCAACGGACTGGCTGGAAGAGCACTTAAATGACAAAATTATGATACTAGATGTACAGCCAAACGTCCATGATTACATAATGGAGCACATTCCAGGCGCGATCTACATGAACGAGGGTCTGCTGCGTGTCCAGAGCGGTCGAAATCCAGCTGCGTACGTCCCTCCCGAAGCCATCGAACCGAGCTTCCAGAGTATGGGTCTAGATCCCGACGTCCCCGTAGTTGTGTATACGGGGACAGGGGCATTCACGGGATTGGGAAACGGTCTCGAACAGACGCATGCAGCATACTGTCTTGCGAGATACGGGCACAGCAACGTATACGTGCTTGATGGAGGCCTGGACAAATGGAGAGAAGATGGAAGGCCTCTGACGAAAGTATTCCTCGAGGTTGAATCGTCCCGCTTTCAGGTTGTCGACAGATCGGATGAATACGCCATCGGCATGGAAGAGTTGAAGGAAATAAAAGATAATGATGACGTCGTCCTCCTCGATGCGAGGCCCGCTAGACATTATGAGGGACAGGGCCCATGGATCAAACCAGGGCACATCCCCGGAGCTGTCAATCTTCCGTGGGTAAGCCTCATGGATGATGATAACGCACGTCTCCTAAAACCTGACGCGGAGATAACCTCAATTCTCGAAGAACATGGGATTACACCCGACAAGACAATCATCTGTTCGTGTGGCACCAGTAGAGAAGCAACAGCCGAATTCGTCCTCCTAAAATGGTATTTCGGATATCCCGATGTCAGAATCTACGAGGGATCTTTCACGGAGTGGAGCGCATATCCAGAAAATCCAATCGTTACGGGACCAAATCCTTATTGATCTCCTGATAGAACCAAAAGACGATAGATGTAAAGAATATGGGGGACTACTATTTTATTTTTCTATTTGTATTAATCTGTCTTAGATCACCTCTTACAAAGAATGGGGAAGAGAGAACTAAGAGAGGATCACCGGTCGACATCCGATAACTCATCAGCGACTTACTTTTGTATTGTTTTATTCCAACATAGAGTAAAAAGAAGCTTAAAGGAATCACAGGAAGCCAGAGCCCAAAAGCCATTAGATATCTACGCACTTCCATGGGCCAGTTCAATAATGGAGATGAAGAGAGAATTACAATAGTTAAAATTGCAATTATGCAGAACAATGATGCCCACAATAGGTATTTCTTTATCGTTATACAAGGTATGTAAACTCAAGGGGGGGTGAGGGTTAGAAGGGAGAGGAGGGGGACTGGTAGATTAGGTGGGAGTTTCTCCTTCTTTTTCCGCTGCCTTACAGGGTCCGCCCATAAATCTGCTTTAACCAAAGCACTAAATACCAAAAAGCTATTTTCTAGAGGTCATGAAGGTAGCACTTCTAAAGGGTGAAAAGATCCAAAAAGAGGTCATTCCACATCCAATATCACTCATGAGTTTGCAGTCCCCGTGCCTTTTCATCCTCGTTTGGGGGATAGTTTTCTTCTGGCTAGTACACTCTCAATATTGGCCGGGTATTGAAAACTGGTTGGGTGCCGGAACGCAGATTGTAGCGCTCGTAATCTGGTGGGTCGTCCTTCTCGCCGGCGGCGTTGTCGCCTCACTTTTATTGGTGAGGTGGCGCATATTCTTCATTTATTTGGGCGTATTGGCATGCGGTACTGTATTGATGTATTGGGAGGGGTTACAAACCGATTACATATGGTTTATATCGATCTATTCGGCGATAGTTTCGGTAATGGGGTTCTTATTAGTGGACATCTATAGAAGATCACACCGCTACTTCATAACCAATTTTCGCCTGATCTTCAGAGGGGGAATCCTAAAAAAAAGAGAGAGGACCTTGAGATATGATGGAATAACTGATATAGAGAGTTCACAGGGGATACTGGGGAGGATCTTTGGGTTCGGAACGATAATCCCGATAACCAAATCGGGTTTCGGTCTGGGGGAGGAAGTCACTTTTGCAGGTGGCGGTCTTGAAGCGGGGAAGAAGATAGGCGGGAAAGTATTTGCAGGCGGAGGAAAGGGAATCCAAACTCCAATGACCAGGAGTTATTATGAACTGCATGGTGTAAAACCATATGATGACGTTAAGACGCTGCTTGAAAATCTCATTCAGGAAAGTACCATGACGGTCTACCAGAGGGAGCAGGTTGAGCTGCAAAAGCAGATGAGAGATCTCTTAGAAAAGCAATCGAGGGGCGGAAACGATAAGTCCGTTAAGGAGTAGCTAGGAAGGTAAACGCGAGCTGATATGTCGCGCTCTAAACTTATAGCTCCGACTGTCGATGAATTCAACAGCTCATAACGTCTGAGAAGGTCTGCGATCTGCCTGATTAGGCTGTATGCTTAAATATCGGTCAGCATTCTGCGTTCATATGCCAGCAATAGAGATCAGAGATCTCGTTAAATCGTTTAACGGGCTGAGGGCGGTCGATTACCTCAACCTAAGCATAGAGGGCGGACAGATATTCGGCTTGTTGGGCCCGAACGGCGCTGGGAAAACCACCACCATAAGGATGTTGACAGGGCTCCTAAAGCCCGATAGTGGAACGATAAAAGTGCTCTCTAAGGAGAACTGGACATGGAAGGGGTTGATGGGTTACATACCCGAAGAGGCCAACCTCTATGAGCACCTTACCGTCTATGAACACCTTTATTTCGTGGGAAAGTTGAGAGGGGTTGAGGATCTCGACAACAGAGTGGATTATTTGCTTGAGTTCATGAATTTGAACGACAAATCGGATGAGATGGTCTCTACCTTATCAAGAGGGATGAAACAAAAGGTGGCTATAGCTTGCGCTACCGTGCACGAGCCCAAAGTGCTCATAGGGGATGAGCCTTTGATGGGACTGGACCCCAAAAGTCAGCGGGCGGTGAGAAATCTAATGAAAAGCTATGCCGATAAGGGGGGGGTAGCACTGGTTTCGACGCACATCCTTGACGTGGCGGAAAGGTTCTGCGATCGCGTTGCGATAATAAGTAGGGGAAGTATACTGGCTAAGGGTAATCTGGAAGATCTGAAGAAAAAATCTAGATCCGGAGAGAGAGCCACCCTGGAGGACGTGTTTCTCAAGCTCACCGAGGGAGAAAGAGAGTGAAAACAAAAAAAGCTAATGCCATAACGACCGTTGCAAGATATAAGGCAAAAGAAGCCATCAGGATGGTGAGCAGCCAGTACACAAAGAGATCTTTTCTGGGAATCCTCCTCTTCATGGCACTCATATATGGAAGCCAGTTCGTCTGGATCTTCTTCGTGATGCCCGGGGTAGCGGAGAGTGGTGGGCTTGGTGATCCACTGACTACATTTGTCGTGTCGATGATACTATGGTTCTTCCTGGTTATGAATGTGGTGGGAGGAACAATGGGGGCAGGGCTTGGAATCAAGGAGAAAGATGCCAATTGGATATTCACCACTGGGGTGACGACCAGCCAGTACGTTTGGGCTCATACATTGGAGTACGCCCTCTTTGCCCTCGTCTTTACCGCACCCCTGATGCTCGTCCCGGCCCTGACCCTTACGACCCTTAATGAAGCTCTCTGGCACATGGTCCTGTTCCCTATCACCTTGACGATCTTCGTTCTGATGATGGATTCGATAGCCTCGCTAATCACCATAGGTTTAAAAAAGGGAAAGAAAGTGGTGCCTATCGCCGTATACGCAATACTCGTCGTGATAACTGTGTTGATAATCGCCTCCCCTCTGACAGATAACCCCCAACTGAATGTTTTATACGATATTCTACCTACCACCTTTCTGGCCAGGGTCCTGATAGGCTCGATGGTTGGTTCCTTTAGACTGGCGCAATTTTTAGCATCTGGGGCCATTCTGTTGACCCTCATCCTTCTGGTCTCCTGGGCCTCTATAGGCTATGAGTATGAATACAAACCAAAGATCGTAAAAGGTAAAAGATACACAAGAAAGAAAATGAGGGACCCCCTGGCTTCGAAGGATCTCCTTTTAATAAAGAGGAAAAGGGTCTATCTCTATCCCCTGATGACTGCAGCCATCTACATTGTTTTGGGGATTTTTCTCTCGTCTTCAGGTGGATCCATGATGCCGTTTTTCGCCGGCTTTTTGATAATGATATCATCTCAAACGTTGACTCAGCAAATTCTGGTAAACGAGAGGATGTGGATCCTGAAATCTTTGGACCTGAGCGGGAAGAAGGTGATATCGTCCATGCTGAAGATATTGGTTTCTCTATCGATGGTTTATCTGCCCATAGCCGCGATACTGTTAATCATTGGGAGGGCGAATCTGTGGCTCTTACCTGGCATACTCGCCATCGCCATTATGATCCCACCTTACATGATATGGGCATCGCTCAAGTTCAAAAAAGTGGGTTACATGCTTAGCACCTGGGGTTCTTTTCTCACGTTCATACCTGCCATGATTTTACCTGAATTGATTCCATTTTACATAGCGGCTCCAGTATTAATATTGATGGGCTTAGTTTTTTATTACATCTTCTTCAGGCTAGCTTCAAACAAATGGGACGAGATCTGGGAGGAGATAGACTTCGCGGCGAGATTTGGGCAGAAGATGCGGACCTAACCGCTTTTATCCAACCTTCAAAACGGAGATCGATACTTTTATATACCAATCCAATATTAGTCGGTGAACAATGAAGAACGTGGAATTGGCTACCAGGATAGGATGTGAGTCCTTGCTTGTTTTGGGTTTGGTAGTCTTGGTTAGTTTGATTAGTCACTAATCGAGCCTCTCTTTTGTTTGGTTTTTGGAGGTGTTTGTGATGGGTTTTGAAAAGAATATGGGAAGTTTGCCGCGTGATGTCGTGCCCAGGGGAAGTACGAGAAGGAGAGGTCACTCTAAAAACTGGAGTTCACAGAGGGTAAGGATATTTGACACTACTCTCAGAGATGGGGAACAGACTCCGAGGGTCTTCTTAACGACCGAGGAAAAGCTGACCATCGCAAAGGCGCTGGATGAACTCGGAGTCGATACGATCGAAGCTGGGTTTCCGATCTCATCTAGGGGAGAAAGGGAGGCGGTAAAACAGATCGCACATGCCCGGTTGAATGCCGAGATATGTGGTTTGGCTAGGACCGATACCCAAGATGTGGAAGCCGTATTGGATTGCGACGTCGATCTAGCCCATATATTCATAGCCACCTCCGACATCCATCTCAAGAATAAGCTGAAAATGAAGAGAGAGGAGGTGAAGAGTAGGGCGGTTTCTTCAATAGAATACGCGAAATCGCACGGGGTTAAAGTAGAATTTTCCTGCGAAGATGCCACGAGAACGGATGTGAATTTCCTCAAGGAGATGTGCATAGCCGCCCAAGATGCGGGAGCCGACCGGATAAACCTGCCCGACACAGTAGGTGTTTCATCCTCATCCAAGATGTCCAATATTATTAAAGAGGCGAAAAAAGTGACTAGTATCCCTCTATCAGTACATTGCCATGACGACCTCGGTTTGGCGGTGGCAAACTCGTTAGCGGGTGTGAGGGCTGGGGCCCGACAAGTTGAAGCCACGATAAATGGACTGGGCGAAAGGGCTGGAAACGCCGCCCTCGAGGAGGTGGTGATGGCACTCGAAATTCTAGAAGGCATACAAACCCAGATAGACACCCGGAAGCTCAACCAGGTTTCCAGGCTTGTATCTAGATTGACTGGGATCCAGGTACAGCCGAACAAGGCGATAGTCGGGGAGAACGCCTTCGCTCATGAGGCTGGTATCCATGCCCATGGGGTGCTGGAAGCTCCCTCAACATACGAGGCGATGAGCCCCGACATAGTAGGAAAATCCACCGACATAGTGATAGGGAAGCATACGGGAAAACACGCGGTGAAAAACAAATTTGATGTTTATGGATTCAAGCTGGATGATGAGCAATTAAAGCAGGCACTCGAACAGATAAAAGGTCTAGCCAACGCTAACAAGCACATTACCGATGATGACCTGATCGCGATTGGATGGAATCTGATCGGCAAAGTGCCGAATGAGAAACGCCGCCTGAGGTTGGACGAGTGCACCGTGTTGACAGGCTTAAATCTAACGCCAACCGCGACGATCGCCATTACCCTGAACGGGGAGACGAAGAGATACTCTCAGGTGGGAGTAGGGCCCATCGATGCAGCGGTAAACGCTTTAAAGAGCATCGCGGCTGAGGGTGTAGCTATGGAGGAGTACAAGCTAAACGCCATAACCGGAGGGGCAGATGCTCTCTGCGAGGTAACAGTGAAGCTGAAGGGAAAGAACGGAAAGGCGCCAATAGCGATCGGAAGGTCCGTAAAGCCGGACATCGTTCTGGCTAGTGTTGAGGCGACGGTCGAGGCGCTGAACAGGTTGCTCATGACACGGGAGGATAAATGAAGGGGAAAAGAGGGGCTGAGATACTTGTAGAAACGCTGAAGAAGGAGGGGGTAACGACAATATTTGGATATCCTGGCGGATCGGTAATAGAGCTTTATGACGTGCTATACGATGAACCTTCGATAAACCATGTGCTGGTGAGACATGAACAGGGTGCTGCCCATGCCGCAGACGGCTACGCGAGGGCCTCTGGGAAGATCGGTGTCTGCCTTGCCACCTCGGGCCCGGGCGCCATGAATCTGGTAACCGGTCTTGTTACGGCGGCCATAGACTCCTCGCCCGTAATCGCGCTGACGGGTCAGGTTTCTACAGACATGTTGGGGAAAGATGCGTTCCAGGAAGCCGATACCTTCAACATCACGATGCCTTTCGTTAAGCACAACTTCCTGGTAAAAGACGTAAATCAGCTGGACAGCACGATAAAGGGAGCGATTCAGATAGCTTCCACCCGGAGAAAAGGCGTCGTCCTTGTCGATCTGCCCTCCAACGTTTTGAAAGAGAGAGCTGTCAGCTCTTCAACCCAAGTAGTAAGGTTTGAGGGATACAACCCAAACGTGAAGGCGAATAAATTTCAGATAAAACGCATAGCAAAGGCGCTGCTCGAGGCTGAAAGACCTCTGATCCTGGTCGGTGGCGGGGTTATCGCATCCGATGCTTCCAAAGAACTGGTGGCTCTTGCGGAATTACTGGGAGCTGGCGTGGTCTACACCCTCATGGGGAAGGGCTCCATCCCGGATACTCACCCACTGTGTTTGGGAATGACTGGAATGCATGGTAAAATCTCGGCCAACAAGGCCATAACTGAGTGCGATCTACTACTAGCGATAGGGACGAGATTCAGTGACAGGGTAACGGGCTGGAAACTTGACAGATTTGCACCCAACGCCTATAAAATCCATGTGGATATCGATTCAGTGGAGATAAACAAAAATCTAGAAGTAGACCTTCCCATGGTAGGGGATGCAAGGGACGTCCTGAAAGGGCTCCTGATAGAAGTGAAGAAAGCGATAAAAGATAGAAAACCGAAACAGTGGAAGAATAGAATAAAGGAGATGCACCAGGTCTGCAACGGCTGCCATGAGGGAGAATCGGAAGAGAAAATCATTTTGCCAGAGAAGATAATCGCTGAATTAAACAGATTGCTGCCCAGAGACGCCATAGTGACAACCGAAGTGGGTCAGTGCCAGATGTTCGCGGCTCATTTTTTGAAGACATATAACCCCAGGACCTTTCTATCATCTGGGGGGCTAGGCACGATGGGCTTTGGATTTCCCGCAGCTATCGGAGCCAAAGTAGCAAAGCCCGATAAGCCCGTGGTCGACATCGCGGGAGATGGGTCATTCACGATGGTCTCACAAGAGCTGGGCACCAGCGTCAGCAATGATATACCTGTGATAGTATGTATATTCAACAACGGTTATCTGGGCATGGTCAGGCAGTGGCAGGAGCTGTTCTACGGGAAACGTTACTCCCACACCCGTATCGGAGGACCCCCTAACTTCGTGAAACTGGCTGAGGCTTACGGTGCTAGAGGTATAGAGGTTGAAAAACCCAATCAGGTAAGGGATGCGCTCAAAAACGGACTCGAATCGAAGCAGACGACGATCATAGATTTTCACATCGGAGGGGAGACAAACATTCTCCCAATGATCCCACCAGGTGGAGGCATTGATGAGATGATAGGGGTGGAGAGATGCAGGACTATATAATCTCGATGTTAGTTGAAAACCAGCCTGGTGTGCTGGCAAGGATCGCGGGGATGTTCACGAGGAGGGATATGAACATCACCTCACTCACGGTTTCCCCCTGCGAGAAAGAGGGGAAAAGCAGGATGACCCTTACCTTCAGAGGCGACGAGAGAGGGCTAGAAAGCACGCTAAAACAGCTGAACAGACTGATCGAGGTGGTCAAGGTGAGGAACTTGAGCTTTGAAAGAGCCGTATATAGAGACCTCTGCCTGGTTAAGGTCGCCACGGCGGACGCGAGCGTCAGACAGGAGGTCATCGGACTGGCTGAAGCGGCCGGTGGAAAGGCCGTCGGAGTCGGGGTAGACCATCTAATTTTGGAAAGGGTCGGCAGTCCCACGAAAATCGATAATTTTATATCCATATTCGATAAATTTGAGGCCGAAGAGCTGGTTAGATCAGGCGTAATAGCTTTAAGCTTTGAGGATGAATCAGATGAAAGAAAATAGAGAGCAGGAGGGATTAATATGGAAAGTGAAGTAGAAGTATATCATGACGAGGACGCAAGTTTGGATGCCTTGAAGGGAAAAACCATAGCGGTGATTGGTTATGGAAGTCAGGGAAGTGCGCAGGCCCTGAATATGAAGGATTCTGGTTGCTCTGTGGTAGCCGGCCTGAGAGAAGGCGGCAAATCGTGGGATAAAGCGAAGGAAGACGGGCTTGAGGTAGTGCCCGTTAACGAAGCGGCGCGGAGGGGGGATATAATACACATGTTGATTCCGGATGAAGTCCAAGCGAAGGTTTATGCTGCGCAAGTAGCCCCAAACCTCGAGGAGGGGGATGCGCTTTGCTTCTCCCATGGGTTTAACATAGCCTTTGATCTAATAGTTCCACCAAAAGGGGTGGACGTGATCATGGTTGCACCGAAAGCACCAGGCTCCATGGTTAGAAAACTGTATCTAGATGGGTTCGGCACACCGGCGCTGATAGCGGTGGGACAGGATTCGACCGCGAATGCCAGGGAGATCGTGCTGGCTATGGCAAAGGCGATGCACTTTACCAGGGCGGGTGTGATAGAGACGACCTTCTGGGACGAGACTACCTCAGATCTATTCGGAGAGCAGGCAGTTCTCTGCGGAGGGGTCACAGAGCTGGTAAAGGCCGGATTTGACACCCTGGTACAGAACGGTTACAAACCTGAGCTAGCCTATTTCGAATGCCTAAATGAGCTGAAGCTGATCGTCGATCTTTTTTACGATGGAGGATTAGGATTGATGTGGAAGTCTGTTTCAAATACAGCCGAATACGGTGGTAGGACCAGGGGAAAAAGGATCGTGACGGATCAAACCAGAAAAGAGATGCAGAACCTGCTCGAAGAGATAAAAAACGGAAAATTCACCTCCGAATGGATGGAGGAGAACAAAAAGGGCGCACCTTTCTTGAAGAAAGCGAGAGAGGGGGAGAAAAAAGAACTGATCGAGCAGGTCGGAGAGCGAATAAGGAAACTGTACTCTAGAGGATAAGTTTAACTATCTCCCATCTTTGAAAACTGCGTATAGGGTACTAAACGTCTGGTTTGAGGGAACGACTGGGACAGTTGTTCTACAGAAAACTGGTCAATGGAGACCTTACATCCCTTAGAAA
>DACJ01000014.1 GCA_002494765.1 Euryarchaeota archaeon UBA186 | reverse complement strand
GCCTATAATCGGGAAGTCAGGTTTGAATGAACCTCGCGATCAAGCCATCCGGAGTGGTAGATTTCACTACTTGAAACTGCGTCTCTCCTATTCTGGCAGATTTCACGATCATGTCATCCATCGGTACTTCCCACTCAGCGTCAAATTTTATGCCAAATAGGTCCTCGTACAGTTTCACTGTCTCGTCTATGTCCTCAACGGCGAGCACCACCTCCTCTATGTTCCGTATTTGAACGTTCTTTCCCGCAACTACCTTACCAGAATTCATGAATTTCTCTCTTATCGCGTTCGCCGCGTTTAATCGAGGACTTCGAGTTTTCCGTATCTGCCTGCCGAAAGTTGCAGCTCGCCACTCCATTCCTTGGTGTATCCGTTGGTGATCTTTATTTTGGTTCCCACTTCAACCCTATCGATCTCGTCGTTCCACAGCGCTAGACTTGCCTGACCCGTTTCATCCTTTCCGACCGCATCGCAGACACGACCTCCACCATAACGGGTCTTAACCTCTCTTTCATCGCCTTTCTCTACGACTTCCAGTACGATCTCGTCCACCTTGCCTATTCGCAATTCTCCTGCTTTCATATCTTCCCGATTATTACCTCCTCAGGCTTAAAGTTTTATATTATTTGATATAGCTGTTTCTCTAACTCCCAATGCTTTTTCTCTTCGTAATCCATCTCAACAGGATAAAAGTAAAAACCGCCAGCGCTATCCCCCCTATGACATCGAGAAGCCAATGGATCGAGAGGTAGAAAACTGCAAACGCTATCAGTACAACGCAAGCAGCGGTGAACCACTTCAGCCTCCTGTTTTCCGAGTAGGAGGATATGAGCATGACGGAAAAAGGAAAAGCCACGTGGAGGGAAGGGAAACAGTTGTTCACAGTTGTGAAGAGGTAGTAAGAGCTCTCATAACCGGGCAAAACCAGCTCAAGAGCCGACTCCAACTCCAGATATTTGTACACGTTCGTCACCGGAAAGAAAAGCATGAAGGGCAACTGTATCGCGTACATAGTCGGGTACATAAAAATTGCCATGTTGCTCGCATCGCCATCTTCCAATACGAAGTATGTGGGCATAAACCATAGCAGAAATGGGTAAACGACGGCATATGCCCCAAAAAAGATGTAGAGCATCGGGGTGTTCCATTGTGCTGAAGAGTGAGCCAAATCTCCTTCGATTGAATATAAAATCTGAGTGAAGTAGTCCTCTCCAACTATGCTGTTAATCCATTCGGTCGCCATCCCATCCAGCAAGAAAACCTCTACAAAACCATGAAAAAGGAGGATGGAGACTGACACGATGATCCCTGCCCGATATTTGTTAAGTAGGCCGAAAATATCTTGAGGAGAGTAAGAAAAAACCTTCTTGGGCATCAAGAATTTTAGGCCGAAGAGGAGCAGGGCAACGTTTCCTATCATCAGGATAGCGATTAATGGAGGGTTAAACATCCGCTCGCCGAACATCGGACATAGATATAAGTTTTTATGCACTTCCCAATTAGAGTATCATGCACGAACTGAGGTGGGACCCCCAGCTCAAGGAGTGGGTCATCATCGCCAGCCACAGGGAAGACAGGCCGCTCCATCCAACCAGATGCCCATTTTGCGAGTTGGATTTTAACGACGTCTTAGCTCTGGACAACGCCTTCCCCTCTCTTTCACCTTCTCCTGAAGGGGTAAAGGAGGAAAGTAAAGAGCTCGAGAGAAGGCGCAAAGCGTTCGGGAAGTGCGAGATAATCCTCTATTCACCGGATCATGAGGGGCAAATCGAGAAGCTTGAATTGGGTGTGATTGAGCGAATAGTCGAAGTTTGGAGGGAAAGGTACGGAGAGCTCAGCAAGGAATTTCAATACATCTTCATATTCGAAAACAGAGGCAGACAGATTGGCGTCACGCTTACACACCCCCACGGGCAGATATACGCCCTTCCTTTTATACCCCCCCTGATTCGGAGGGAGCTGGACTCAAGCGATGATTACTTCAGATCGAATGGAAAATGCCTCTACTGTGATGTAGTTGCACGAGAGCTGGAGGAGAAGGAGAGGGTAATCGAAGAGAACTGCTCCTTTGTACATTTCGTTCCGTTCTGGTCACATTGGCCTTTTGAGAGCCATATAATTCCCAAGAGACACGTGACCTCTATAATGGAATTTGATCGTCAGGAGATAGAAGATCTTGCGCTCTTGCTAAAGAGCTCACTTTCCAGATACTACGATCTCTTCTCCGATGACCTTTCATACATAATGGCTCTACATCAGAGGCCCTCATTTGGAGAATTCCAACATTACCACTTCCATATAGAGTACTATGTGATGAATCGAGAGAACCAAAAATTCAAATTTAGAGGGGGGGTAGAAACGGGCGCTGGGACCTTTATAAACCCCATAACCCCAGAAGATGCCGCAAGGAGGTTGAGACGACGAAAAGGGTAAAAGCCGTAGCTCACCCGATTCAGGGTCTGATAAAATATCACGGTATAAGAGACTGGGAGAGAATGATACCATACCACGGGTCCATATCGTGCTGCGTCTTTCCCCTATCCACCACCACCGAAGTGAAAATGGTAAAGGGAGAGAACGGCTTAAAATCGCTCATTGACGGCAAAATGGCGAACGAAAAGGAGCTAGAAAGGGTGAAAATTCTCGTAGATGTGGTGAGGGCGATAACACATGATAACTCTTCCCTTGAGATAGACGGTAGATCAAATTTCCCGGTTGGGGTAGGTTTGGGATCCAGCTCCTCCGCCTTCGCTTCTCTAGCCCTCGCCCTCTACGAGATCTTCGATCTGGGGAATTATGGGGTCAGAGTGAGCTCCCTGGCCAGGTGGGGAGCTGCCTCTGCCGCTAGGAGCGCAACTGGTGGCTTCTCGGAGTTGTTGATCAATGATGATCCCTACTCAGTTAGACTGGATGATGGTTTGGAGATGGGGATCTTGATGCTCCCGGCGGAAAAAGTGGTCGACACGAACTCGGTTCATCGGGTCGTCGCATCGTCTCCCCTCTTTAAAGCCAGAATGGATTATGTTGAAAAGGTCCTCGAGGAGATGAGATCCAGCATCAAAGATGGGGATATCAAAAGAATAGGAGAGCTGGCAGAAAGGGACACGCTAAACCTTCACGCCATAACAATAGATGTGGGGGTGATCTGCTGGTCTTCAGAAACTTTAAGGGCGATAGAAATAGTGAAGAACATAAGGGAAAGAGAGGGAATAGACTGTCACTACTCTATAGACACTGGTGCCACCACATACGTGAATTGTTATCCAGAGGATTTAGATGACGTAAAAGCCTTCTTCGAGGGTTTTGAGGTTTTAAGTGGGGAGGTGGGGGGAGGGGCACATCTGGTCTATAACGAGTGACCTTTCCTCTTCTTACACTCGCCAGTGGATATGTGCTTCCACTTCTTTCTGTTTAGAAAGGATCGGATCTCGTCCAACAGGTCGGAGTCGGGCTCTATGAGAAGATCCGCCCCACACCTTCCGCAGTGGTAATACACTCTTCCCTCCTCCTTTCCCTTCCCATAACCAGATCTATAGCCCTTATCCTCCCCGACCCTGGCTCCCTTCTTGTGCCCCTTTTTATAGCCCTTTTCATAGCCTGATCTATGGCCATCTTCACTTCCCTTATGATAGCCGGCGACGTACCCCTCCTCCTTTCCCTTCTCTCTTCCTTTTCTGAAGGATTCCTCCACCAGATCAATCTCTCCATTTACCACGCCCATAACGAAGCTTTCGAGGTCCTCATCGCTCTCTGACAGAAATCTCTCCAACCTTCTCCTATCGTCCGCATTTAATTGAAACGCTATCACCTGGTGCTCCGAGAGGTATCTCCTCTGGTGCCTGATCATAGTACCCCATTTTAAGTTAAGTATTAACCTTTTCGGCCTATTTTTTCCAGTTAAGTAGTGGAACCTGATGCGGTTCAAACCTGGTTTAAGACCCTTGGAGCCTCTGTTCCTATCTGAGTTCTAACCTTTATTCAGCTGTTATCCTTTGCCTGTTAATCGAGGTCGTCCCTTGAATCGCAAGCACATCTCCCGAGACTTCTCTATTAGGTCTCCCCATCTATCAATGAACTAGAAACGAAGATTCGAGGTGACCGATAATAGGGATGACTATTTACTTATGAAGTGCTTAAGCTTCGTAAAGCTGAGCAGAAGATGAAATAAAAAATAAGGGAAGGTTTAGTGGGCAGCAAATACATTGCTTCACTCGTCCCATTCGTACTCGATGACTAAGAGAGGCACTATGTCTATGGTATAGGTAAGCAGACCGAACGTTAAGAGTGCCCCCAGAATTAGACGCGTGTTGGTGCTGAATGCTACTACATTTTCATCTAGGTCAACCACGAGCATCGGAATTACGTCGAGGAGTCCCTAAATGCGTATAACAACGCTTGGCCCCCACTCTTCTTGTATACATACCTGCAACCTGTCAAACAGAGGATTTCCCTAATTGTACTCGATGATCAGGGGAGGTATTATGTCCATAGTATAGGCAAGCAAACCGGACAGTGACCTCCTCCCCGCCCTAAAGGGCGAGGCTTCCTGAGACTGTCCCGAAATCCGATAGACTCATCTGTAGGACACCATGCTCTCTAACGTATCCGATTACAGTGGGGAGATCCGCATCTCCCACGCTTCGATAGAACTTCCCAGGACTCCAGAAATGGCCCTTTGGGTACCTAAGCCTAAACTTTGGCTGTCGTCTGAAGAGCTCAAATGAAGAGGCGCCCTT